>NZ_DATDMY010000122.1:0-6426 GCF_036518555.1 Dokdonella sp.
CGCGCGCGGCCGACGCGACGCGCGCGCGCTTTCTCGTCGAAAGCGGCCGCCCGGGCGATGCGCTCGCGCTGCTCAAGCCGAAGGCGGCGTCCGGCGAGCTGTCGCTGCGCGGTTGGCGCCTGCTCGCCGAGGCCGCGCTCGCGCAAGGCGACGTGCGGACGGCGCTCGACGCGCTGCCGCGGCTCGCGCGCAGCCAATCGCTCACCGTCGATGTGCTGGCCGCGCTCGAAACGCGCGTACTCGCTGCGGCGCTCGCGGCCTCACCGGACGCGACGCACCTGAATGCGGCGTGGAGCGGGGCGACCCGCGCCCAGCGCCGGCGTGCCGGACTCGTCGCCGCCTTCGCGCGGCGTTCCGCCGCACTCGGCCAGGTGCTCGCGGCGATGGACGAGATCGAGTCGGCGCAACGGCGCGAGTGGAGCGATCTGCTCGCGAGCGTGTACGGCGAGCTCGGCGCCGAGGAGGCCGCTACGCGTCTGCGCAAGGCCGAGGCGTGGCTCGCGATCGCGCCGAACAGTGCCGCGCTACTGACCACGCTCGGTCGTCTGTATGCGCTGCTCGGCCAGTACGGCAAGGCCGAGGAAGCGCTCGAGCGCGCCCTCGCGCTGGCGCCTTCGTCGGCCGCCTGGGAAGCACTCGGCGACGTTCGCAGGGGCCAGAACGATCTCGCCGGCGCGAACGCCGCCTATGGGAACGCGTTGCGCTGCGCGCGCGGCGAGCCGACCGTCCCGCTTGCGCCGCTGCTCGCACGCGGCCCGCTCGACACGCGCCCGATCGCGTTCGAGGAGCGCAGCGAACACGGCGTGCCGCGCCTTCCGCTCGCGTAACGCGACCGGCGCGAGACGCGCGCCGCCGGCGATGCGCGCGTGCCGCCGATCACCGCCCGCCGAGCGGAGGCCGGCCTCCGTCGGAGCCGCCGGTGTGAAGGCTCCGACCGGACCCCGCGGTCAGCGCGCGAGCGATTCGACCGCGTCGACGCGCCCGTCGACGAGGCGCACGACGCGCACGGAGTGTCGATCGCCGAAGTCGTAGATCCAGTCCTCGCGACGCTGGTCGCGCCAGCGTTCTATGCCGGGCGCGGGGCGTCGCACGATCGTGTCGTTGTGGCTGCGCCGCGACGCCGGCTCGCCGCAGCGCGCGACGAGTTCGCCGGTGCTCAGTCCGTCGAGCAGGCGGTTCGGATCGCAGTCCTCGCCGATGTGCTCGACGCCGTAGCCGAGCGTGTCTTCCTGCGCGAGCACGCCGTCGCGGAACACGAGGCGGCGCATGAACTGGCGCGGGCCGAAGTTGTAGTACCAGATGTCGTACTGCACCTCGCGCTGGCTTTCGACCGGGCCGTCGCGGCCGATCACGACGACATCCGTGTAGCGATCGGTCCAGAACGGATCGCCGCAGCGCTCGCGGACCTGGAAATCCTGGTCGCCCCCGGCGACGAGGCGGCTGCCGCATCGCATCGCGAGCGCGGGTGCGCTCAACAGCAGCGCGAGGACGGCCGGCGGAAACAGGATCGTGCGGTGCATGGCGATCTCACGGTGTGGGTCGGGGCATCGACCGCGAAGCATCGGAAACGTTCGTCACGGGCCGTCGATGCCGGCCCGCCCGCGCAGGATCTGCGCGATGACGTCGGGGGCGTAGTCGAATGAATCGTAGTACAGCCGTTCCTCGGGCAGGCCCGCGTCGGCGAATGCGCGCCGGCCGGCGTCGATCAACGCGGGCGGCCCGCTCATGTAGACGTCGAACGCGGACAGGTCCGGCTCGTCCTCCAGCAGCACCTCGTGCACGAGCCCGCTGCGTACCGTCCCGCCGCGAACCGCGTCGACGACGACCGGGACGAAGCGGAATGCGGCGACGTCGCGCGCCCACCGCTCGGGCAGTTCGCGCAGGTACAGGTCGGCAGCGCTGCGCGCGCCCCAGTACAGAGCGATCGGTCGCCGCGTGCCGAGCGCGAGGAAATGCTCGACGAGCGCCTTGATCGGCGCGAAGCCGGTTCCGCCGGCCATGAACAGCATCGGCCGCTCGCTGTCCTCGCGCGGCACGAAGGTACCGAGCGGGCCTTCGACCTCGAGCTCGTCGCCGGGGCCGAGCACGTCGAACACGGTGTTGGTGAAGTCGCCACCGGCGACGCGGCGCACGTGCAGCTCGATGGTCTCGCCCGCGCCCGGCATCGCCACCGCAGGCGCATTCGCGATCGAGAACGCGCGTCGCCGGCCGCCCGCGAGCAGGACGTCGAGGTACTGCCCGGCAAGCCGGCGCATGCGCTCGCCGGGCGCGGTCGCCAGACGCAGGCGCGCCACGTCGTGGCCGAGCAACGACTTCTCCGCGACGCGGACCGTGAATCGTCGGCGCGGGATGTCGGCGACCGACGCGACTTCGCGTGCGGCGATCGTGAGGTCGCCGGTCGGCACGGCCTGGCACAACAGCACCTGGTGGCGCATCTGCTCGGCCGCATTGAGCGCACTCGGCGGGTTGCGCGGATAGGTGCAGGCGCCCTCGATGAGCGTCGCCTTGCAGCTGCCGCACACGCCCGCGAGGCAGGAGTACGGCAGCGCGAGGCCGGCGCGACGCGCAGCCTCGAGCACGGTCTCGCCGGGCAGGACCTCGAAGCGCTTGCCGCTGGCTTGCAGGGTGACGGTGTGGGACACGCGGTCGCGGATCGTGGAATGGGACGATTGTCGCCGAATTCGGCGCGTGCGGGCGAACGCCGGTCCCGTGCCTGCGACGACCGTCGGGACGTGCGCATCGACGACGCGCCGGCGTGCGACGCACGGACGCGACATCGCGGTGCCACGGCCATCCGACTCCGCTCCCCCGTCCGGCCCTCGGCTATAGTCGTCGTCCCCCGCAGGAGACGGCGATGGCGATCTGGAAGCAGGCGACCGAGCTCGAGCGCCTCAACGCGTGGAACCGCGACTGCCTCGTCGAGCACCTCGGCATGCGCGTGACCGCGGTCGGCGACGACTGGGTGCAGGGCACGATGCCGGTCGACGCGCGCACGAAGCAGCCGTTCGGCCTGTTGCACGGCGGTGCGTCCGTCGCCCTCGCCGAGTCGCTCGGCAGCCTCGCGGGCAACCTCTGCATCGATGCCGGCGAGATGGCGGTCGGTCTCGACATCAATGCGAACCACGTGCGCGCGGTCACCGACGGCGAAGTCACCGGCACGGCGCGCGCCGTCCACCTCGGCCGTACCACGCAGGTGTGGGAGATCCGCATCGTCGACGCGCGCGATCGCCTCGTCTGCATCTCCCGCCTCACCCTCGCGGTCGTGCCGCGCGCATCGCCGAAGGCGGTCTGAGGCCGATGCGCGCGGCGGCACCCTACGACGCGCTGACCCCGGATACCGTGCTCGACGCGGTCGAGGCCGCCGGCTACCGCACCGACGGTCGCCTGCTCGCATTGCCGAGCTACGAGAACCGCGTCTACCAGGTCGGCATCGAGGAAGGCGCGCCGCTCGTCGCCAAGTTCTACCGACCCAATCGCTGGAGCGACGCGGCGATCGCGGAGGAACACGCGTTCGCGCTCGAGCTCGCCGCGGCCGAGCTGCCGGTCGTCGCGCCGCTCGCAATCGCCGGAGCGACCCTGCTGCGGCAGGCCGGCTACCGTTACGCGCTCTACCCGCGACGCGGCGGTCGCGCGCCCGAACTCGAGTCGGTCGACCATCTCGCCTGGATGGGACGCCTGCTCGCGCGCATGCACGCGGTCGGCGCGCGCGCGCGCTTCCGCGATCGCGGCACGATCGACACCGACACGTTCGTGCGCGAAGCCGCGCGTGCGGTGCTGTCATCGGGGTTGTTGCCGCACGCGCTCGAGCAGCGCTATCGCGCCCGCGCGGCGACGATCGCCGACCTCGTCGATGCGCGTTTCGCGACCGTCGCGCCTGCCACCCTGCGCCTCCACGGCGACTGCCACGGCGGCAACGTGCTGTGGACCGACCACGGTCCGCACTTCGTCGACCTCGACGACGCCCGCGCGGGCCCCGCGGTGCAGGATCTCTGGATGCTCGCGCCATCGCCGCGCGCGCTCGACGCGCTGATCGAAGGCTACGCCGAATTTCGCGACTTCGACCCGCGCGAACTCGACCTGGTCGAGCCATTGCGCCTCATGCGCCAGGTCCACTGGGCCGGCTGGGTCGCCGCACGCTGGCACGACCCGGCGTTCCCGCGGGGATTCCCGCAGGTCGGCGAGCCGCGCTGGTGGGAACAGCACGTCGAAGACCTCGCCGAAGCGATCCTCCAGCTGCAGGACGCCTGAACGCGATCGCGTGCGGCGGCGCACCAAACTCCGTTACCATCACCCCACGATGAACCGACTCGTCGAATCCCCCGTCGCCGTCGCACCGCCGAGCGACCGCGTGCGCGCAGTACGCTACGCGTGGCGCATCCCGCAGTTGCTGCTGCACGCGCTGATCGCGCTACCGCTCGCGCTGGTCGCGCTCAACCCGCTCGCCGCGCGCGTGCGCGTCGGTCGCACGACGTTCGAGAAGGCGATGATTCGCTGGTGGTCGGGTCGCCTCGTGCGCATCTTCGGATTGCGCATCCGGCGCGTCGGCGAACCGCTCCCGGGCGCGGTGCTGTACGTCGCCAACCACATCTCCTGGCTCGACATCGAGCTCATGCACAGCCAGCGGCCGGTCAGCTTCGTCGCCAAGAGCGAGATCGCCGGCTGGCCGTTCGTCGGCTGGCTCGCTTCGCAGGCGGGCACGATCTTCCATCGCCGCGGCAATACCGATTCGCTCAACGCGGTCATGGCTCAGGTCGTCGCGCGCCTGCGCGCGGGCGAACCGGTCGGCGTGTTCCCCGAAGGCGGCAGCGGCCACGGCGACCGCATCGGTACGTTCCACGCACGTATCTTCCAGACCGCGCTCGATGCGGACGTCGCAGTGCAGCCCGTGGCACTCCGCTACGGACGCGACGGTCGCCAGGACGCGCGCGTCCCGTTCGGCCGCAAGGAGAGCTTCTTCACGAATTTCCTGCGCGTGCTGGGCAACCCGGCGATGGATGCGGAGATCCATTTCCTCGAGGCGGTGCCGAAGACTCCCGAAGCGCGCCGGCGCATGGCCGAACTGAGCCGCGCGCGCATCGTGCAGGCGCTCGGCTATGGCGACGACTGAAGGCGCGCTCGAGGGCATAGCGGCCGACGCGCCGGGCGCGCGCGCAGCGCTGCCGCGAGGCGTCGACTTCGCACCGCCGCGCTGGCTCGCCAACCCGCACCTGCAGTCGATCCTCGCCTCGAGCGCGCTGCGTCGCCTCGCATTGCGGCGCGCGCAACGCGAACTCGATCTTCGCAGCGAGGCACACGTGCTCGACTGCGGAGCCGGGGTGCGGCTGCAGGGCTTCCTCGCGCGCCAGCGCGTGCGCGAGCGCGCGCACGGCCTCGTCGTCCTGCTGCACGGCTGGGAAGGCAGTGCGCGATCGTCCTATGTCGTCGGTACCGGCGCCCGCCTGCTCGACGACGGTTTCGACGTGTTCCGGCTCAACTTCCGCGATCACGGCGACACCCATCACCTCAATCGCGAACTGTTCCACTCGTGCCGCATCGACGAGGTCGTCGGCGCGGTGCGCGCGGTGCGCGACGCGTTCGCCGCGTCGCCCGTCGCGGTCGCGGGGTTCTCGCTCGGCGGCAATTTCGCGCTGCGCGTCGCGCTGCGCGCGGCCGATTCGGTGCGCTACGCGCTCGCGGTATGCCCGGTCGTGAGCCCCGCCGCGGGCCTGTTCGGGCTCGAGGAGGGGTTCTGGATCTACCAGCGCTACTTCCTGCTCAAGTGGCGCGAGTCGCTGCGGCGCAAGCGCGCGCTGTTCCCCGAAGTCGACTGGTTCAGCGCGCAGGACCTCGCTTCCGACCTGCGCGGCCTCACGCGCGCGCTCGTGCTGCGCCATACCGATTTCGCGTCGCTCGAGGCCTATCTCGACGGCTACTCGATCGCCGGGGACCGGCTGCGCGCGCTCGCGATGCCGGCGACGATCCTCACCGCGGCCGACGATCCGGTCATCCCGGTCGCCGACTTCCGCGCGCTGCAACTGCCGCCGCAGGTCGAACTCGACATCGCCGAGCACGGCGGCCATTGCGGCTTCCTGCTCGACGCGACGCTGCGCAGCTTCACGAGCGACTACATCGCCCGGCGCATGCAGAGCCATCTCGCGCACGATCCGCCGAGCGCATAGCCCGACGGGTGCGCAATGCGCGTCCGATGCTTCGGCGACCGGATGCGGCCGCCGCCTGCTTCAGTCGCGCAGCCAGCGCAGCATGTGCGGGTAGGGCGCGACGCCGCGGCGTCGCGCGTCGTCGCCGATCGCGCACAGGCCGAGCGCGGCGAGGCCGGCGGCGCCGACGTAGACGCCGAGCGAGAACGACAGCGCGAGGCCCTGCGACTGCCCGCGATAGCCGCCTGCATGGAACAACGCGTCGGTCGGCACCGCGAGGTGCACGCTC
>NZ_DATDMY010000123.1:0-4362 GCF_036518555.1 Dokdonella sp.
CCGCCGAGGGCGGGGCCGAGCACGCTGTTGTGGATCGCGATGATGGCCTTCAGGCCGGCGTCCTTGCTGTGGCAGAAGACGATCTGCTCATGGCCGGTCTGCGAGACGGTTTCGAAAATCATGGCTGCTCCTGGCGACGCGAAAAAATACCCGTCCGGCCCGTGCGCGTATCGCGATGCCGGGCGAGGGACGAGCTGCAAGTGATTGATCGGGAATTCGGTTTTTGCGCATCGCCGGAGCGCGGCCGGCAAAATGCGGCGCGTAGTGTAGTCCCGCCCGCCCGCCCGCGACAGTGGCGCGGGTCGTCCCAGGCCGGCTCTTGAAAAAAACGAACGGTCGTACTATTTTCCGCTGATGAGCAGTCAGCCTGCCAACAGCAAGGGCGCCGCGACGCGCGAACTCATCATCGATCGCGCCTACGCGATTGCGAGTCGCGAGGGCCTCGAGGGGCTCTCCATCGGCGACCTCGCGCAGGCGGTCGGCATGTCCAAGAGCGGCGTGTTCGCGCATTTCGGCTCGCGCGAGGACCTGCAACTCGCGGTGCTCGACGAGGGCGGCCGCCGCTTCGGCGAGTTCGTGCTGATCCCGGCGCTGCGCAAGCCGCGCGGTCTCGCGCGCCTGCGCGCGATCATCGACGGCTGGTTCGACTGGGTGCGCGAGAACCAGCACGGCTGCCTCGTGATGTCCGCGATCAGCGAGTACGACTCGCTGCCCGGGCCGCTGCACGATGCGGTCGTCGCGCGCGTGCAGCGCTGGCGCAGCGACACGACCCGCGCGACCCAGATGGCGATCGACAGCGGCGAACTGCGCGCGGACACCGACCCGCAGCAGGTGTCGTTCGAGATCTTCGGCATCGCGCTCGCGCTGCACCACGACACCCGCCTGTTCGACCCCAAGCTCGCGCGCACGCAGGCCGAGCGCGCGATCGAGCGCCTGTTCGCCGCCCATTCCCCCTGAAGACTCCCGAGGTTCGCCATGGCCACGCTCGTCGCCGCAAGAAATAGCACGATCGTTCGTAATATCCGCTTTGCGCTGCTGCGCGCGAGCTTCGCCCTGGGCAGCTGGCTACGCCCGACCGCGACCTTGCGCCGCGCGTATCGGCTGTTCTGCACGCCGCTGTCGGTCACGCGCAGGCGCGCGCTCGCGACCGACGTCGGTGGCGCCGCGCTCGGTTCGCTCGCGATCGGCGGCGAGCAGGTCAGCACGTACACGTGGGGCGATCCGTCGACGCAGCCGTACGTGTTGCTCGCGCACGGCTGGTCGAGCCATGCGACGCGCTTCCTGCCGTGGATCGCGCCGCTGCGCGCGGCGGGTTTCGCGGTCGTCGGTTTCGACCAGATCGGTCACGGCCGCAGCAGCGGTCGCCGTGCGACGCTGCCCGATTTCGCCGTCGTGCTCGCCGAAGTCGCCCGCCGGCACGGCCCGGCCGCGGCCGTGATCGGTCATTCGCTCGGCGGCGCGGCGACCACGCTGGCGCTCGCCGACGGACTCGCGGCCGAGCGCGCGATCCTCGTCGCGCCCGCGGCCGATCCGCTCGACGCCGCATCGCGCTTCGGTCGCCTGGTCGGCCTCGCCGAATACCTGCGCGCGCGCCTGTTCGACGAATACGAAGCGCGGCATCCGCTGCGCGTCGCGAGCCTGCAGGCGCACCTCAAGGCGCCCGCGATCGCGCGTCCGCTGCTCGTCGTGCACGACCTCGACGACCGCGAAGTGCCGTGGTCCGAAGGCGAGCGCTACGCGCGTCATTGGCCCCGCGCCCGCCTGTTCACGACGACCGGCCTCGGCCACCATCGCATCGTCGACGACGGCGCGGTCATCGACGCGGCATTGCGGTTCCTGCGCGGCGAAACGGTCGGCGACCGCGTCGTCTCGTCGCCGAACCTTCCCTACGGATTCTGCTGAGGCGGCTCGTACACCGCGCGCGTATCGCGGCTGCTGCCCGGGTAGTGCGGCAACGCGGGGTCGAGCGCGGTCCACGCGAGCCTTTCCGCGACCCAGATCTCGCGCGTCGGCGCGAATGCGTCGGCCTCGTCGAGCGTCGCGCTCGCGATGTCGATCGTGCGCGCCTCGCCGTCGTGCTGCCAGGTGAGCGTGGTGCCGCAGCGCCCGCAGAACGTGCGCGTCACGCCGGGCGAGGACGCGTAACGCGTCGGCTCGCCGCGCGTGAAGCGGAACGCGTCGCTCGGAAACACCGCCCACGCCAGCGACGCTGCGCCCGCGGCGAGCCGGCAACTGCGGCAATGGCAATGCGTGCGCGCGACCGCGTCCGCTTCGGCGCGGTAACGGATCGCGCCGCAGAGGCAGCCGCCTTCGTGGGATGCGGAGGGCATGGGAGCTCCGGGGTCGTTGGAGGCGGGGATTGAAGCACGGAGCGCATGCCTGGACACATCCGCAGGCAGCGCGCGCGGCGGGCAGCGCACACGCGTCGCGGCCGGAGCCGTTCCCACCCCGCGCATGACGCGACTGCGGGTGAAGCGGTTCCTGCCGACGTCGGCACGGTGTGGCTGCGTCGTCGATCGCACCTGCAATCCGCGCGGATCGCGACTACCATGCCCGCTCCGGGGCAACGCATCGCCTCGCGAACGAGCGCCGCCTTGCCCGAGCTGCCCGACATCACCGTCTACGTCGAACGGGTGCGCGACGTGCTGCAGGGCGAGGCGCTGCGCGGCGTGCGCATCCTCAATGCCTTCGTGCTGCGCACCGCGGTGCCGCCCGTGAGCGCGCTCGAGGGTCGCACGGTCGTCGACGCGCGCAACCTCGGCAAGCGCGTCGTGCTCGAGTTCGACGGCGGCTATTTCCTCGTCATCCACCTCATGATCGCGGGCCGCCTGCGCTGGCTCGCGCCGCACGCGAAGGTGCCCGGGCGCATCGCGCTCGCCGCGTTCGAGTTCGACCTCGGCCAGCTCGTGCTCACCGAAGCGGGTACGAAGCGCCGCGCGTCGATCCACGTCGTCGAAGGCGCGGCCGCACTCGCCGCGCTCGATCCCGGCGGCGTCGACGTGTTCATCGCCGACCTCGCCGCGTTCCGCGAGCGGCTCGTGCGCGAGAACCACACGCTCAAGCGTGCGCTGACCGACCCGCGCGCGTTCAGCGGCATCGGCAACGCGTACAGCGACGAGATCCTGCACCGCGCGCAGCTGTCGCCGTTCGCGCTCACCCAGTCGCTCGACGACGCGACGATCGAGCGCTTGTTCCTCGCCACGCGCACCGTGCTCGACGAATGGACCGCACGCCTGCGGGCGCAAGCGGGCGCGTGGCCCGAGAAGGTCACCGCGTTCCACCCCGAAATGGCCGTGCATGGCCGCTACGGCCAGCCGTGTCCGGTCTGCGGCTCGCTCGTGCAGCGCATCGTGTACGCCGACAACGAGGCGAACTACTGCGCTCGCTGCCAGACCGGAGGGCGCCTGCTGGCCGATCGAGCGTTCAGTCGGCTGCTCAAGGACAGCTGGCCCAGGCACATCGACGACATCGGTTGATCGTGGATGCCGCACGTCGCGGCATCGTTGCAGGAGCCCACCCTGCGGGTGCGCGCTGACCCGGCAAGGTTCGGTGCGGCGGTCGCGCACAGGGTGCGCTCGTGCGATCGGCGGGTCGCGACGCGCCCGTACGGGCGCCCGGCGCGCGCGCGGCGTTACAATCGCGTCCCTCTCTCCCCGAACCGACCGCGCCGATGAGCACGACCGCCCGGAATCTTCCCCTCCACGACGCCTCGGCCGAGCAGGCGCCGCTGCGGTTCGTCACCGCGGCCAGCCTGTTCGACGGCCATGACGCCGCGATCAACATCATGCGCCGCCTGATCCAGGCGCAGGGGGCGGAAGTCGTCCACCTCGGCCACAACCGCTCGGTCGAGGACGTCGTGCGCGCCGCGCTGCAGGAAGACGCCGACGCGATCGCGCTGTCGAGCTACCAGGGCGGCCACGTCGAGTACTTCAAGTACATGGTCGACATGCTCAAGGAACGCGGTGCGAGCCACATCCGCGTGTTCGGCGGCGGCGGCGGCACGATCACGCCGGAGGAGATCCGCGAACTGCAGGCCTACGGCGTCGAGCGCATCTACCATCCGAACGACGGCATGCACATGGGCCTCGTCGCGATGATCGAGGACGTGATCAAGCGCACGCGCGAGGCGCAGGCCGCGCGCATCGCGGCCGAAGGCAGCGACGCGGTGCCGCCCGCGCAGGTGTCGATCGACGACGAGATCGCGGTCGGCCACGCGCTCACCGCGATCGAGGAAGGCCGCCACGACGAGCTCGTGCTCGACCGCCTGCGCAAGGAATGGCAGCTCGCCGGCAGCCGTACGCCGGTCATCGGCATCACCGGCACGGGCGGCGCGGGCAAGTCGTCGGTCGTCGACGAACTCAT
>NZ_DATDMY010000124.1:0-19192 GCF_036518555.1 Dokdonella sp.
AAGCTGCGCGTGGTCAAGCTCGAGCAGAACTACCGTTGCGCGCGACGCATCCTGCGCTGCGCGAACAAGGTCATCGCGCAGAACGCACACCTGTTCGAGAAGCGCCTCTGGAGCGAGCAGGGCGAAGGGCCGCCCGTACGCGTGCTCGAATGCCGCGACGACGAACACGAGGCCGAATGCGTTGCCGGAGCGATCGCGCACCTTGCCGAAAAGCACAAGGCGCCGTGGCACGAGTTCGCGATCCTCTATCGCGGCAACCACCAGTCGCGCGCGCTCGAGAAGGCGCTGCGCCTCGCGCGCGTGCCGTACCACGTGACCGGCGGCACCGCGTTCCTCGATCGCACCGAAGTGAAGGACGTGCTCGCCTACCTGCGCCTCGTCAACAATCCCGACGACGATGCGGCGTTCCTGCGCGTCGTGAACCTGCCGCGCCGCGACATCGGCGCGACCACGCTCGAGAAGCTCGGCGAACTCGCAGGCGCGCGCCACGTCTCGCTGCTGCGCGCGGCGCAGAACGACGCCGTGCTCGGCCAGCTCACCGGCCGCGCGGCATCGTCGCTGGTCGCGTTCGCCGCGCTCGTGCGCGAGTTCGCGGCGAGGGCCGAGCGCACGCCTGCGGCGGACCTCGTGGAAGAACTCGTGCGGCGTATCGGCTACGCCGAACACATCGCCGCGCAGGTGAAGGAACCCGCGCTGCGCGAGCGGCGGCTCGAGAACCTCAGGGAACTCGGTGAGTGGTTCCGTGCGATGCAGAAGGAGGGCGCCGCCGGCGACCTCGCCGCGCAGCTCGCGCTGCTCGGCCACGGCGATCGCGACGAGCCCGGCAACGCAGCGCGCCTGATGACGTTGCACTCTGCCAAGGGGCTCGAGTTCCGCTTCGTCTTCCTCGTCGGCGTCGACGACGCGACCCTCCCGCACGAAGGCAGCGTCGAGGAAGGTCGCATCGAGGAGGAACGCCGCCTGCTCTACGTCGGCATCACGCGCGCGAAGGAGCAGCTGTCGCTCTCGTACGCGAAGCGGCGCAAGCGCTTCGGCGAGATCATCGCGAACCGGCCGAGCCGCTTCCTCGACGAACTTCCCGCGGACGACCTGCACTGGTCCGGCCGCGACGCCGAGCAGGACGCCGCGCACCGGCAGGAACTCGCGAGCTCGCACATCGCCCGCCTCGCGAGCTTGCTCGCCGACTGAGCCGCCTGCCCTGCTGACAACGGCTGTCAGCAGGGGTCGCGCGCGGGCGCACCTGCGGACGCGTGTTCTGCGAAGATCGGGCACCGTCCCGCGCCGCCTACCATGCCCACTCGCCCGGACATCACGCGTGTACTGCTCGCGATCGGCGCGTTGCTGGTCGGCATGCTGTCCTACCAGTGCGGGGCGGCGTTGGCCAAGCACCTTTTCCCCGCCGTGGGTGCGGAGGGCGCGACGGCCTACCGGCTCGGCCTCGCTGCGCTCATCCTGCTCGCGTGGCGGCGGCCATGGCGGCGTTCGCATGCGCGCGAGGGCCGACGCGCGCTATGGGCCTACGGTCTCGCGATCGGGGCGATGAACCTCGTGTTCTACCTGTCGCTGCGCACGATCCCGCTCGGCATCGCCGTGGCGCTCGAATTCACCGGCCCGCTGGCGCTCGCGCTGTTCGGCTCGCGTCGCTTCGTCGACTTCGTCTGGATCGCGTTGGTGGTGGCTGGACTGCTGCTGTTGCTGCCCCTGCGCGAACAGACCCGGCCGCTCGATCCGCTCGGCGTCGCCCTCGCGCTCGTCGCGGGAGTCGGCTGGGTTCTCTACATCGTGTTCGGCAGGAAGGCGGGCGTCGCGTACGGTTCGGATGCGGTCGCGCTGGGAACCGCGATCGGCGCGCTGCTCGTGGTTCCGATCGGCTTCGCGCATGCGGGCACTGCGTTGCTGTCGCCGTCGCTGCTGCCGTTCGCGCTCGGCGTCGCCGTGCTCAGCTCGGCGCTGCCGTACACGCTCGAGATGATCGCGCTGACGCGCCTGCCCGCGCGCGCGTTCGGCACCCTGCTGAGTCTGGAACCCGCGCTCGCGGCCGCGGCCGGCGCAGCCTTCCTCGGAGAGCGCCTCGGGCTGCTGCAGTGGCTCGCGATCGCGGCCATCGTAGCGGCCGCGGCGGGCACCGCGCTCGGCGTGCGCGGGCAGCGATCGGAGCCGCCGGCGGCGTGACGACGCGTCCTGCGGCGCTTCAAAGCAGCCCCGAATTGGACAGCTCGCGCTTGAGGTAGGCGTAGTAGATCGGTGCGGCGACCAGGCCGGCGGCGCCGAACGCGGCTTCCATGAACAGCATCGCGATGAGCAGCTCCCATGCGCGCGCGCGGATCTGCGTGCCGACGATGCGCGCATTGAGGAAATACTCGAACTTGTGGATGAGCACGAGGTAGACGAGCGCCGAGATCGCCACGCCGAACGACAGCGACAGACCGACCACGAAGATGAGGGTGTTGGAAATGAGGTTGCCGATCACCGGCAACAGGCCGGCGACGAAGGTCGCGACGACGAGGCTTTTCGCGAACGGCAGGCTGGTGCCGAACAGCGGTAGCACGACGAGCAGGAAAATCGCCGTGAACAGCGTGTTGACCGCGGATATCTTCACCTGCGCGAAGACGATGTCGTGGAACGCGGCGACGAGGCTGCGACAGCGCTGCACGAGCGCCTCGACGAGCGGACCGCGGCGCTTGTCCGGATGCGTCGCCGCATCGGCGAGCGCGACCATCGCGCCGAGCACCATGCCGATCAGGAGGTGCACGACCACGCGCGCGGCCGTCTTGCCCGCGATCTGCAGCTGCGCGGCGTGGGCGCGCAACCATTCGATCGCGGCGGCGCGGAAGTCGTCGATGCTGTCGGGGAGGTGGTTGACCACGACCTGTGGAAGCTGCGCGCGGGCGCGATCGATGAGCGGCATCAGGCTTTCGAACAGCGCTCCCGGCTCGCCGAGTTCGCGGCGCAGGAACGAAACCGCGCCGATGATCGCCAGCGTGAGGAGGCCGACGACGACGACGCTGAGCAAGGCGACGACGAGCCCGTGCGCGCGTGCGCCGGGAAAGTGACGCTGCAGCGGTGGCGCGAGCGCCTCCACGAGCGCGTAGACGAGCAGCCCGGCCAGCAGGGCGGGCAGCAGATGCAGTTCGAGGATGAGAACCAGCGCCAGTGCGGCGAGAACGTACGAGGCGATCTGGGTGCGCGAGCTGATCGAAGGATCCATGGGCGTCCCGTGGGCGTGGCGCAGCGACCGACGGGCGTCCGTGCGAGCGCGTGTGATGCAGCGGCGTGATCTTAGAACCTATCGCCCGATTTCCAGTAGTCCGCGCAGCGTCATCCTGCAGACGAGGAGCGACGGTACACTCCGCGTCCCGATGCGTCCTGCGATCGGGCCGTCTCACCGGCCACGGCAAACCCCGCGCCCGTGTTGTCGGGGCGGTCCTCGCGTTTTCCAATCCCGGAGCCACCATGTCGAATGTCCGCCCGTTCCTGATCGCGCTGTCGCTCGGCGTCCTCGCCGGCTGTGCGACGACGCGCCCGCCACACGGCGCTGCCATCGCAGGGACGGCACCTCAGGCGGTCGCCGGCACCGCAGCGAACGACAACCTCAATGCGGTCGCGTGGACGCAGACGGCGATCGAACACGACCTCGTTTACCGCGAGGTGTATCGCCATGCGGGAGAACAGCTCGTGCGCGCGCTCGCCGAGCACGACTGGGATGCGCTGCCCCGCGACGAACGCACGGGTGATCCACGCGGCCTCGCGCCTGCGGTGATCCTCGACATCGACGAGACGGTGCTCGACAACTCGCCCTACCAGGCACGGCTCGTGCGTGACGGCAAGCGCTTCGACGAATTCAGCTGGGCGCAATGGTGCCGCGAGGAAGCGGCGCAGCCATTGCCGGGCGCACTCGAGTTCGCGCGCCTCGCGGCCGCGCGGGGCGTCACCGTGTTCTATCTCTCCAACCGCGCGCAGGACCTCAACGATGCGACGCTCGCGAACCTGCGCAAGGCCGGCTTCCCGATCGCGGCCGGCGAACGGGTCTTCCTCGGACTCGGCACCGTCGTCGACGGCTGCGAACAGCAGGGAAGCGAGAAAGGCTGCCGGCGCATGCTGATCGGACGCACGCACCGCGTGCTGCTCCAGGTCGGCGACCAGCTCGGCGACTTCATCGACGTGCTCGCCAATTCCCCGCAAGGCCGTCGCGACGCCGCGACCGCTTACGCCGAATGGTTCGGCGAGCGTTGGTTCGTGCTGCCGAACCCGACCTACGGCTCGTGGGAACCGGCGCTGTTCGACAATGATTGGAACCAGCCCGAGCCGCGCCAGCGCGCAGCCAAGCTAGGTAAATTGCGTTACTGATCATGCGGTTGTGGTTAAATACATCACGTATTGCATGAGATGTATCCGCTAAGTACAATCGCGCTCGCGATTTAGCGGTGCACGGTGGACCGTATACCGACGGACAGCCCCCAGAGAACGACGTACGATTTCCTCCTCCGGCACTGCCGGATTCCACCCGGAAGGTTCGCCCTCCGGGTTATTTTTTGCCCGCGCGACCGTGCGCACCGGTCGCACACGATGCTTGCGCCGGCCGGGCGCGATCCGTCACGGCCCTTCCGCGAATGCACGTGCGGAGCCGGCACGGTGGCCGCTGTGCGGGCGCGCTGCTAAAGTTCGCGCCCTTCCAACCCTCTGGGGAACGCTCATGGTCAAGCCTCTGGTCCGCGCGGCGCTCGCGGCGTCGCTGCTCGTCTTCTTCGCCGGCTGCGAACAGAAGCCGGCCGAAACCGCCGTCACGGCACCTGCGGCGGCGACGCCCGACGCGGCGATCCTCGCCTCGGTGCAGCTGGTCAAGCAGGGCGACATCGCCGGCCTGATGCAGAACGCGCTGCCGCCGGCCGACTTCGCCAAGGCGAAGGCCGAATGGGGCAAGGCCAAGGACCAGGAGCCGGTCACCGAGGAACAGCGCACGCAGTTCAACGAGACGATGGCGAAACTGACCGCGCCCGACGCGGAGCAGAAGCTGTTCGCCGAGATCGAACCCAAGCTCAAGGAGTTCGACGCGCAGTACCAGCAGCAGCTGCCGATGTACGCGATGGCCGGCGCTGGCTGGATCAAGAACATGATCCAGCAGGCCCAGACCATGAGCGAAGCCGAGCGTGCGCAGGCGACGGCTGCGGTCGACGCGTTGCAGGCGTGGGTCGTGAAGACGCATTTCACCGACGCCGACTCGGTCAAGAAGGTCATCGCGATCGTCGCCAAGGCCGCGCGCGAGATGAACCTCAAGTCGCTCGACGAGGCGCGCGCGCTCGACTACGACCAGTCGATGCAGAAGGCGCGCATCGCGTTCCTCGCCCTCAAGGACGCGCTCGCGGTGTACGGCTTGTCGATCGACCAGACGCTCGACTCGATCAAGCCGCAGGTGCTGTCCAACGACGGCAAGACCGCTTCGGTGCAGCTGTCCTACACGCTGCTGGGCGCTCCGTTGACCGCGACGACCGAGATGGTCAACGTCGACGGCCGCTGGTACGGCAAGCAGACGATCGAAAAGCTGAAGGAAAACGCGGCCGAGCAGGCGACCACGACGCCGGCCGTGACCGCGCCTGAAAGCCAGGCCGCACCCGCCCCGGAAGCACCGAAGCAGGGCTGACCTTCGCCGCGCCCGTCGCGGCACGCCCATCGGTCGGACGTCGACCCCGCGCACGCAGCGCCGTGCGCGGGGGCATTCGGACATCCTGATAGACTCGACGCATGAACGACACGCAACCGGCGCCGCGCCCGCCCGAGGCCGCGCAGGTGCCCGCCTGGCTCAAGGCGTTCGGCGCGCTGCTGCGCCCCTGGATCCGCATCCGCCGCACGCCTGACGACGTCCACGCAATCCTGCCCGACGACGCGCGGCCGACGGTCTACGTGATCGAGCGCTATGGCCTGTCCGACACGCTGATCCTCGACCAGGCCTGCGCCGAGGCCGGCCTTCCATCGCCCTATGCGGCCGCCGACCGGCTGCCGATCCGGCGCCGCCGCGCGGTGGTCGCGCTTTCGCGTCGGCCGCGCGTGTTCGGACGCCAACCGCACCCGACGCGATCGGAGACGTTGAGCCTGCTCGCCGACATCGTTCGCGCGGACCCCGAACAGGACGTTCGCCTCGTGCCGGTCTCGATCTTCGTCGGCCGTGCGCCCGACCGCGAGTCGGGCTGGTTCAGCGTGCTGTTCTCCGAAAACTGGGTCGTGGTCGGCCGCTTCCGCCGCCTGCTCGCGCTCGCGCTCAACGGGCGCGATACGCACGTGCAGTTCGCCGCACCGGTCAGCTTGCGCGAAGTCATCGCCGACCAGCCCGAAGCCGAGCGCGGCGTGCGCAAGCTGCAGCGGATCCTGCGCGCGCATTTCCGCCGCATCCGCTCCGCGGTGATCGGACCCGACCTGTCGCACCGGCGCACGCTGATCGACGGCGTGGTCAATGCCGCGCCCGTGCAGCAGGCGATCGACGCCAATGCGAGCAAGGAGGGCATCGACCGCGACACGGCGGTTCGCAAGGCGCGCGCCTTCGCGTGGGAGATCGCGGCGGACCAGTCCCATCTCGTCGTGCGCTCGGCGTCGTTCATGCTCACGGGACTGTGGGAGAAGATCTACCGCGGCGTGCACATGAACCACTTCGAGGAGCTGCGCAAGATCGTGCCCGGCCACGAAGTCGTGTTCGTGCCGTGCCATCGCAGCACCACCGACGACGCGCTGCTGCCGTACCTGCTGTACCGGCACGGCCTGCCCGTGCCGCACATCGCAGCGGGCGTGAACCTCAACCTGCCGCTGATCGGGCCGCTGCTCCGTCGTGGCGGCGCGTTCTTCCTGCGGCGCAGCTTCAGCGACCCGTTCTACTCGACGGTGTTTCGCGAGTACATGAGCCAGCTCATCGCGCGCGGCATCTCGCTGATGTATTTCATCGAGGGCGGCCGCTCGCGCACGGGGCGCACGCTCGAACCGCGCGGCGGTCTGCTGTCGATGACCCTGCGCAGCTTCCTGCGCCAGCCGGAGCGACCGGTGGTGTTCCAGCCGGTGTACATCGGCTACGAGAAGATCATGGAGGGCGAGTCCTACATCGGCGAGCTGTCCGGCAAGCCGAAGGAAAAGGAGTCGTGGGGAGCGCTGCTGCGTGGCCTCGGCGCGCTTCGCGACAACTACGGTGCGGTTACCGTGAATTTCGGCGAGCCGCTGTTCCTGACCCCGCTGCTCGACCAGATCGCCCCCGACTGGAAGGGCGCGATCGAGAACCCGGACGCGAAGCCCGCATGGCTCAAGGCCGCGGTGGACACGCTCGGCGAGCGCATCCTCGTCAACATCAATCGGGCCGCGCACGCGAACCCGATCAACCTGCTCGCGGTCGCGCTGCTCGCGACGCCCAAGCACGCGATGGCGGAAGCCGACCTGCTCGCGCAGCTGGACCTCTACAAGGCCCTGCTCGGTTCGCTGCCATACTCCGAACGCGTCACGCTGACCTCGCTCGGCGCGCCCGAAATCATCGCCTACGGCGAAAAAATGCAATGGATCCGCCGCGTCGCGCATCCACTCGGCGATGTGCTCGTCGTCGATGCGAAGCAGGGCGTGATGCTGAGCTACTTCCGCAACAACGTCACGCACCTGTTCGCGACGGCGTCGTGGGTCGCCTGCTGCTTCCTCAACAATCGCCGCCTCGCGCGTACGTCGATCCTGCGCCTCGGACGCCTGATCTATCCGTTCGTGCAGGCCGAGCTGTTCCTGCCGTGGAGCGAGGAGGAGTTCGGCGAGCGCATGCAGAAGACGCTCGATTTCTTCATCGCGCAGGGCCTGCTCGAGGCGGACGCCGACGGACGCATCGTGGAGCGCGGGCCGGGCCAGAGCGACGCGGCGTTCCGGCTGCGCGCGCTCGCGCACACGCTGCTGCCGGCGATCGAGCGTTACTACATCGGCCTTGCGCTGCTGGTGAAGAACGGGCCGCACACGCTCACCGCCGCTGAACTCGAGAACCTCTGCTTCCTCAGCGCGCAGCGGCTGTCGCTGCTGCACGAACTCAACGCGCCGGAGTTCTTCGACCGCAGCCTGTTCCGCGGCTTCATCCAGAAGCTGCGCGAACGGCGCGTCGTCTGGGCCGACGAGGACGGCAAACTCGATTTCGATCTCACGCTCGAGGAAGTCGCCAAGGACGCGCGCGTGATCCTCTCGCGCGAAATCCGCCACGGAATCCTCAAGCTGACGCCCGAAAAGCAGGCCGAACTCACCCGCAACGAAGCGTCGACGTCGACCAAAGCCTGACGCGCTTCACGCATCCAGATCGGGGATCAGCTTGTCTTCGAGATAGGCGATCATGTCCTTGAGCCTGAGCTTGCGCTTCTTCAGCCGCGTGAGCTGCAGCTCGTCGCAGCCGGGGCCGGTCGGCAGGCGCGCGATCGCCGCATCGAGGTCGCGATGCTCGATCCGCAGTTCGGTCAGGCGGCGGACGATGGCGGCGGGATCGTCGGGGAACATGGCATCGCGCAGTCTACCGCAGGGCGGTACGCGCGTAGGTCGGTGCGCGCGTAGCGCGTGCCGCCGCGACGACCGAAGTTTCGCGAGTACGCGGCGGGACTCGCGCCGCGCACTCGATCCGCCCTACGCACTCGACCCTCGCTTCGCGCGCAGCGCCCTACGCGCCCTTCGCCACTTCTGCGACGTGCCTGGGCGTGAAGCCGAAGAACTCGAACAACTGGCCTGCCGGCGCCGATTCGCCGTAGCGATCGATGCCGATGACGCTGCCGTGGCCGCGTACGTACTTCCACCAGAGCGCGGTCGCACCGGCCTCGATCGCGACCTTGCGCACGTCGGCGGGCAGCACGGAGGCACGGTACGCGTCGTCCTGGCGGTCGAACGCTTCCGTCGACGGCATCGATACGACGCGCGTCGGCAGGCCGTCGGCATCGAGCAGCTTCTTCGCTGCGAGCGCAAGGCCGACTTCCGAACCGGTCG
The DNA here is from genome assembly GCF_036518555.1 of Dokdonella sp. Lineage (GTDB taxonomy): Bacteria > Pseudomonadota > Gammaproteobacteria > Xanthomonadales > Rhodanobacteraceae > Dokdonella_A. The sequence continues at coordinate 8,962 of NZ_DATDMY010000124.1, forward strand.
CGATCAGGATGCGCGCGGGCGGGCCGTCGCTGTCGGCGAGCACGTAGCCACCGCGTTCGATCGCGGCGATCTGGGCGTCGCTGCGTGGCACGAACGGCAGGTTCTGGCGCGACAGCGCGAGCGCGGTCGGCGCGTCGCGGCGCTCGAGCGCGAGCTTCCAGGCGACCGCGGTCTCGACCGTGTCGCACGGACGCCAGACGTGCAGGTTCGGGATCAGGCGCAACGACGACACCTGCTCGACCGACTGGTGGGTCGGCCCGTCCTCGCCGAGGCCGATCGAGTCGTGGGTGAAGACATGGATCACGCGCTGGTGCATCAGCGCGGCCATGCGGATCGCATTGCGGCTGTAGTCGCTGAAGGTCAGGAACGTTCCGCCGAACGGGATGTAGCCCCCGTGCAGCGCGATGCCGTTCATGATCGCGGCCATGCCGAACTCGCGCACGCCGTAGCTGATGTGGCGACCGGTGCCGCCGCCGCTGAGCAACGGCGCGCCCTTCCAGAGGGTCAGGTTCGAATGGGTGAGGTCGGCCGAGCCGCCGAGCATCTCGGGCAGCGCGGGCGCGAACGCCTCGATCGCGTACTGGCTCGCCTTGCGCGAGGCGACGGTCTCGGCCTTCGCGTTCGCTTCGGCGAGGAGTGCCGCCGCGCGATCGGCGAAGTCGGCCGGCAGCTCGCCCGCGAGGCGCCGCTCGAACTCGGCGGCGCGCTCGGCGTGTTTCGCGCGGTAGCCGTCGCGGCGCGCGTTCCACGCCGCTTCATGCCGTGCGCCCGCCGCACGCGCGTCCCAGGCGGCGGCGATGTCGGCCGGGATCTCGAACGGGCCGTAGTCCCAGCCGAGCGCCTTGCGCGTCGCCGCGATCTCGTCGGCACCGAGTGCTTCGCCGTGTGCCTTCGCCGTGCCCGCGCGGGTCGGCGCACCCTTGCCGATCGTGGTGCGGCAGATCACGAGGCTCGGCTGGTTCGCGTGTTCCTTCGCCTCGAGGATCGCGCGGTCGACCGCGTCGACATCGTGACCATCGATCGGGCCGATCACCTGCCAGCCGTAGGCGCGGAAGCGCGCGGCGGTGTCGTCCGTGAACCATCCCTGCACTTGGCCATCGATCGAGATGCCGTTGTCGTCGTACAGGGCGATCAGCTTGCCGAGCTGCCAGGTGCCCGCGAGCGCGCAGGCTTCGTGCGAAATGCCTTCCATGAGGCAGCCGTCGCCGACGAACACGTAGGTATGGTGATCGACCACGCATGCGTCGTGGGTGTTGAACTCGGCCGCGAGCAGCTTCTCGGCGAGCGCCATTCCGACCGCATTGGCGAGCCCCTGGCCGAGTGGGCCGGTGGTGGTCTCCACGCCCGGGGTCACGTGCACCTCGGGATGGCCCGGCGTCTTCGAGTGCAGCTGCCGGAACGCCTTGAGTTCGGCGAGCGGAAGGTCGTAGCCGGTCAGGTGCAAAAGCGAGTAGAGCAGCATCGAGCCGTGGCCGTTGGACACGACGAAGCGGTCGCGATCGGCCCAGCGTGGATTGGCGGGATTGTGCTTGAGATGGCGCGTCCACAGCGCGACCGCGATCTCGGCCATGCCCATCGGCATGCCCGGATGGCCCGACTTCGCCTGCTCGACCGCATCCGCGGACAGGAAGCGGATCGCATTCGCGAGGCGGGCGGTGTCGACGCTCGGGGTAGTCATGACGCAACTCCGGATGGGCACGCGCGTACCGGCGGCGCCGGGCAGCGGGGCGTGCGGAAGACGGGGGATTCGCCCGGATTCCGTCCCGGTGCGCAGAGGGCGCGGATTTTGCCGCATCGACGGCGGCCGCGGAAGTGAAGCGGGGGCCGCGGCGTATCGGCAGCTGCGACGGCGCGGACTACAATAGGCGGTCATGAACGCGATGCCGTCCCGCAAGCACGACTACGAAGCCGCCAAGCGGGCCAAGCGCCTGCGCCATCAGGTCGGCCAGGCCATTGCCGACTACAACATGATCGAGGACGGCGACCGCGTGATGGTCTGCCTGTCCGGCGGCAAGGATTCGTACACGCTGCTCGACATCCTGCTTAAGCTGCAGGCGAAGGCGCCCGTGCGCTTCGAGCTCACCGCGGTCCACCTCGACCAGAAGCAGCCGGGGTACGATCCCGAGACGCTGCCGCGCTACCTGCGTGGAATCGGCGTGCCGTTCGAGATCCTCGAGCAGGACACCTACAGCGTCGTCAAGCGCGTGATCCCGGAAGGCAGGACGATGTGCAGCCTGTGCTCGCGCCTGCGCCGCGGCTCGCTGTACACGTACGCGGCCGAGCATGGGTACAGCAAGATCGCGCTCGGCCACCATCGCGACGACATCGTCGAGACGATGTTCCTCAACCTGTTCCACCAGGCGACCCTGAAGGCGATGCCGCCGAAGCTGCGCTCGGACGACGGCCGCAACGTGCTGATCCGCCCGCTCGCGTACTGCGCCGAGGACGACATCGCGGCGTACGCCGAACAGCAGGGCTTTCCGATCATGCCGTGCAACCTGTGCGGTTCGCAGGAGAACCTGCAACGCAAGGCGATCAAGGCGATGCTCGCCGAGTGGGAAAGGAAACATCCGGGCCGCACCGAGACGATCTTCCGCGCGCTCGGCAACGTGGCGCCGTCCCAGCTCGCCGATCGCAACCTGTTCGACTTCGCCGGGCTCGGCACGCGGCCGGCCGCGGCGCGCGCGGACGCACGCGCCTGGCTCGCCGGAGCGGAACCTGCAAGCGAGGACGACCGGCCGAGCTGATCGCCCCGACCGCCATCGACCTGCGCGGCCGCCATCCGCTGCCACCCCGATGGCTACCGCAATCCACCTCGATCTTCCTACGACGGCGGGCATCGATTCCCGCTTTCGGCGGGGCGCCGAGTCCGCCAGGCTGTTCGCGAGATCCGACCGCGAACGCCCTTCCTGAACCACCGATTCCGAGCACCGATTCCAGCCCATGTTCTTTCGCAATCTCAGCCTGTTCCGCTTCCCCGAAAGCGTCAGCAAAAACATCAAACATCTGCAAAAAGACCTCGATTCGCACCGATTGCGCGAATGTGGGCCACTCGAACTCGCAACCCGCGGCTTCGTCTCGCCGTACGGGCGCGACAGCGAGGAACTGATGCACCAGACGGGCGCCTTCGCGCTGGTCACGATTGGTGCCGAGGAACGCCTGCTTCCCGGCGTCGTGGTGGCCGAAGAGCTCGCCGGCCGGATCCAGAAGATCGCCGACAAGGAGGGGCGCCGGCCCGGTGCGAAAGAGCGCAAGCGGTTGAAGGAAGAGGTTATTTCAGAACTTCTGCCGCGCGCGTTCATACGCCCGTCACGACTTTCTGCTTACCTCGATGCCGAACATGGCTGGTTCGTCGTCGACAGCGCGAGTCGCAAGGCGGCCGAGGATGCCGTCAGCCAGGTGCGCGAGGCGCTCGGCCGCTTCCCGGCGACGCCGATGGCGCCCTCGGAATCCCCGCGGAACCTGATGACGGGCTGGCTCATAGATGGGAAACTGCCGCCAGGACTGGTGCTCGGCGAGGAGGTCGAACTGCGGGATCCGGCCGAAGCCGGCGCGATCGTTCGCTGCCGTCGGCAGGACCTTGAATCGGACGAAATCCGGGAGCATCTGAAGTCGGGCAAGCAGGTCTTCCAGCTCGGCCTCGTATTCGATGACCGGATGGGTTTCGTGCTCGGCGAAGACCTCGTCGTGCGCAAGCTCCGCTTCCTCGACGTCGTGCTCGACGAGCTCGGTGACGGGAACGCGGAGTCGGCGCGTGCCGAACTCGATGCGACGTTTGCGTTGATGACGCTCGAACTCAAGAACCTGTTCGAGCGATTGGAACAGTGGTTCGGAATTCCCCGCCCGGGCGAGCGCGACTGAAGCGCCGCGCGAGCGGGTCTGTCGGAGAAATGAAGTGGAACTTGCGCACGACTACCTTGAACTGGCGACGCCGGCCGGCGAAACGATCAAGGTGCTGCGCAAGAGCCATCCGCAGGCGCGTCGCCTGCGCCTGACCGTGACGCCGGGCGGTGCGCGCGTCACCTATCCCGAAGGCACGCATCCGGCCCAGGTGTTCGCATTCCTGCGCAAGCATGGCGAATGGCTCGAGCGCAAGCTCGATGAGCTCAGCCTCGGCTCGGCGCCGCCCGCGCTGAAGCCGGGAGCGGCGACCGTGATGCCGCTGCGCGGCGAAACCACGCGTCTGTCGTGGCGCGACGGTGCCTACCCGCAGATCGAGCAGTTCGATGACCGCCTCGTCCTGACACTGCCGCGCCCGCACGGCAAGTCGACCCTGCCTGCGGCGCGCGCGCTGCTGCGTTCGTTCCTCGAGGCACAGATCCGCCGCGACGTGAGCCGCTGGCTCGCGCGCTACTGCCCCGAACTCGGCCGCGCGCCGACCGCGGTGAAACTGCGGCCGCTGAAGAGCCTGTGGGGCAGCCTCGACACGCGCGACCGCGTCACGCTCGACCTCGCGCTCGCGCTCGCGCCCCCCGCGGCGCTGCGCTACGTGGTCGTGCACGAACTGTGTCACCTGCGCATCCGCAGCCACTCGCCGCGCTTCTGGGCGCTGGTCGAGAAGCTCATGCCGGACTGGCGCGAACAGCGCGACTGGCTGCGCCTCAACGGCCAGGCGCTGAAGGCCGAGCTGAGTCGCCTCATACAGGCGTGAATCAAGCGCGGCGCAGCGCCTTGCAGTACGTGGCCGGCGCGATCGTGGGCTCGTTGCTCATCGCCGTGGCGTTCATCGTCGCCGTCAGTCTCGACTGGACCTCGCCCTGAGGCGCGCGTTGGAATTGAATCGCCCGCTGCAAAGATGCTCCCGAAGCAGAAGACTGAAACACGCAGCACACGGAGCACACGGAGCACAGACTGTTGCTTTTGAGCTCTCTTCGTGTGCTCCGTGTTTCAATCTTTCGCTTCGATCATCAGCGCGTCGGCCACCGCCGCGGCGTCCTCGAGATGCAGATGGTGGTGACCCGCGATGCGCGTGACGCGGATGTCAGCGACGCACGCGGCTCGTGCATCCATCATCGCCGACGGCAGGTAGCTCGTCGGCGGATCGGCCAGCACGAGCCGCGTGCGAGCGCGGATGCCGGCGAGCATCGTGCGAACCTGTTCCTCGCCGTACCTCTGCGGGCTCGCGAGCGTGAGCCGCGGATCGCTCGACCAGACATAGCCCCCGTCGACCGCCTGCACGCCGCGCTCGACGATCGCGCGTGCGGCCGCATCGGATAAGTCGTTCGCCATCATGCGTGCCGCAACCGCTTCGTCGAGCGTCGCGAACACGCGCAGCGGTCGCCGTGCGGCGAACGCCGCATGCTGGTCGAGCGCGCGGCGCAGCTGCGGCAGCGCATCCTCGAGCGTCGTCGTGAGCGGACCGAGCGCTTCGATCAACAGCAGTTCGCCCACGCGTTCCGGATAGGCCGCCGCGAACAGGCTCGCGAGCGTGCCGCCGAGCGAATGGCCGAGCAGGTCGACGCGCGGCCAGCCGAAATGACGGAATACGGCGCCGATGTCGTCGAAATAGTCGACGTAGTGGTACCAGGCCCCCGCAGCGATGTGCGAGGAACGCCCGTGGCCACGCAGGTCCAGCGCGATCACCTGCGATCGCGCGGCGAGCAGCGGCGCGAGTTCGTCGAACGATCCCGCATTGTCGAGCCAGCCGTGCAATGCGAGCAGCGGCGGCGCATCGGGATCGCCCCAGCGCTTTGCGGCGAGCGTCGCCGACGACAATTCGATGCGCAGCTCTTCAGCGCTGCGCATCGCGAAGCCGTTCGGCGCGCGCACGGGCCGCGGCTTGCTGCGCGCTCGCGCGCGCCGCGTCCCACGCCGGATCGAACTCGTTCCAGCCCTGGCCATGGCGCAACACGAGATCGGTCAGTGCTGCGACCTGGTCGTCGCCCGCATCGAGCGCGGGGATGTAGTCGAAGCGTTCGCCGCCCGCATGCAGGAAGCGCGCGTGGTTGCCGATCGCGATCTCCTCGAGCGTCTCGAGGCAATCGACGGCGAATCCGGGGCATAGGACCTGCACCTGCTTGATGCCTTCGCCGGGCAGCGCGACGAGCGTCGCATCCGTGTACGGCTGCAGCCATTTCGCGCGGCCGACACGCGACTGGAAGGTGACGAGGAGGTCGGATTCCGCGAGGCCGAGCCGCTCGCGCAGCCGTCGCGCGGTCGCATGGCACTGGCAGAAGTACGGGTCGCCGCGATGCAGGTTCTTCTCGGGGATGCCGTGGAACGACAGCAGCAGCCGCTGGGCGCGACCGTGTCGCTGCCAGTACGCCTCGACGCTGCGCGCGAGCGCCTCGATGTAGAGCGGCTCGGCGTGGTAGTCGCTGACGAAGCGGAGCTCCGGCGGCCAGCGCCAGCCGGCGAACTCGCGCGCGACCGCGTCGAACGCGGACGCCGTCGTCGTCGCCGAATACTGCGGGAACAGCGGCAGCACGAGCAGGCGCCGCACGCCGGCCGCGGCGAATTCCCGCAGCACCGCGCGGATGCCGGGGCGGCCGTAACGCATCGCATGGCGAACGAGGATCGGGCCCGGCCGTTGCGCGCGCAGCGCCGCCTGCAGGCGCTCGGCAAGCGCCGCCGTGCCCGTTGCGAGCGGGGATCCCTCGGGCGTCCAGATCCGCTGGTAAAGCGCCGCCGATCGCGCGGGCCGCACGCGCAGCACGACGCCGTGCAGGATGATGCGCCAGAGCCAGCGCGGCAGTTCGACCACGCGCGGGTCGGCGAGGAATTCGGCGAGGTAACGCCTGACCGCGCGCGGCGTCGGCGCGTCGGGCGTGCCGAGGTTGACGAGCAGCACGCCGGCGGCGACCGGATCACCGTGGCGATGGTTGGAGAGTCCGAAGTAGCGCGGCATCGTGGTTTCGGGCAGGGCGCCGCCGCTGGCGGTCCGGTCAAGGGAAGGGCGCCGGAAGCTAAGGTTTTGACGGCGTTGAAGTTGCTGGGTAGACTCGGGACGCCACCGCGGACGACCGCGGGGCCGACGATTACCATAACGATAACATGCCGCCATGCGCCCACTGACCTGCGTCATCGCAGCAGGGATGCTTGCCGTCGCCGCCGTTCCGGCGCAGGCGGCAACCGCCTATGGAGAGGCGTTCGACACGCTTTACCGCATCGACCTCGACACGCACGAGGCTCAGCCGGTCGGCGCCGCGGGCCGCTATGCCGGTCAATTGATCGGCAACATCAGCGGCCTCAGCACGATGCCCGATGGCTCGCTGTATGCGGTCGCCGGCGGTTTCAAGCTGCTCATCGGCGTCGATCCCGACACGGGTGCGGCCCGCGTCGTCGGCAATTTCGGCCTCGACGGCCAAGGCGATCCGAGCCGCAACGATGCGCTCGATCTCAACATGACGTCGAGCTGCGACGGAAGGCTCTGGCTCGTCTCCGCGGTTGCGAACAAGCTATGGACCGTGAGTCCCGCCGACGGCAGCACCACCCTCGTCGGCGAAACCGGGCACACGGTCACCGGCATCGTTACCCGCGGCGACACGATGTACGGCGCCGGCGGCAAGGGCGACAACACGTTCTACAGGATCGACCCCGCGACCGGCGCGGCCAGCGCGATCGGTGCGTTCGGCCCCGAACTGCAGCGCTGGGTCAACTCGATCTCGATGAGCTTCGATGACGCCGGCACGCTGTGGGCAGTCATCAACTACGTTCCGCCCGAGCACGATACCGACACGCTCGCGGACTGGAGCGACCTCGCGACGATCGATCCCGAGTCGGGGCACGTCCATGTGCTCGGCCCGATCACCGGGCCCGAATCGCTGCGGCAGGTCGGCATCAAGGGCTTCACGACCGGGGCTGCGCAATGTCCACGCGGCAGCGCGCCGGTCGCCGCACCGGCCGCAACGCCACTCGGCCTGGCGGGACTCGCCCTCCTGATCGCGTGCGCGGGCGCACTGCACCGACGTCGCCGGCGCGGCTGAACCGGCTTCATCGCCGGCTCAGCTCGGCACGATTAACGTAGACGGAACGTCATCTACCGGAGTCGTGCATGCGCGCCACCCTGTTCTTCCTCCTTTCGGCCGTAGTCGTGTCGACGGCGCAACAGGCGCATGCGGGCGAAGAGGAGAACAAGCTCGCCGAAAACGCGGTGCGCGTGCTGAAAGAGGTCATGCAGGCGCCCGACAAGGCGATTCCGCAGGACCTGCTCGAGAACGCCCATGCGATCGCGGTCGTCCCCGACGTCATCAAGGCCGGGCTCGTCATCGGCGGCCGCCACGGCAGCGGCCTCGTCGTCGTCAAGACGCGCGATGGCGTCTGGTCGAATCCCGCCTTCGTGAGCATGACCGGCGGCAGCATCGGCTTTCAGGCCGGGGTGTCCTCGACCGACGTGATCCTCGTATTCCGCACCCAGCGCGGCGTCGATTCGATCGTGCACGGCAAGTTCACCCTCGGCGCGGACGCGTCGGCCGCCGCCGGCCCGGTCGGCCGCTCCGCGCAGGCGTCGACCGACGCCCAGCTCAAGGCCGAGATCTACTCCTATTCGCGCGCGCGCGGCCTGTTCGCCGGTGCGGCCCTCGACGGCACCGCGCTCAAGATCGACAACGACGCCAACCAGGCGGTCTACGGCGAAGGCGTGACCGCGCGCCGCATCTTCGAAGGCGGCGTCTCCGGGGTGCCTAACGCGGTGGTCGACTTCCGCGACCTGCTGGAGGAGTACACTACGAAGTAACGCGACGCGCCGCGTCGACCATTTCGTCGGGTAGTCCCATGGGTAGTTTCAGCATCTGGCACTGGTTGGTCCTGCTGGCGATCATCGCCCTCGTGTTCGGCACCAAGAAGCTGCGCAACGTCGGCGAGGATGTCGGAGCTGCGATCAAGGGCTTCAAGAAGGGCATGCAGGACGGCGAAGCCGACCCGGCCCAGCTCAAGGCCGATCCGCCGCCGGCGAACACCGGTGCGGCGAACGGCAGCAAGAACGAGCGCGTCGACTGACGCGCTGGCGCGCGCGAGCGCGCCAGGTTCCGGGAACACGCATGTTCGACGTCGGCTTCAGCGAGATCGCGCTCGTCGCGGTCGTCGCCCTGCTCGTGCTCGGCCCAGAGCGCCTGCCGCGCGTTGCGCGCACGGCAGGGGCGCTCGTGCGTCGCGCGCGCGCGAGCTGGCAGAGCGTGCGCAGCGAAATCGAACGGGAACTCGCCGCGGAAGACCTCAAGAAGTCAATCGACGAGGCGCGCCGCGCCGCCGACGTCCGCGCCGACGTCCACGCGACGGCGGCCGAAGTCGAGGCCGCGGCGCGCGTAAGCCCCGCGCCTCCGCCGCCCGCAGCGTCCAACCATGAGTGAAACCGACCACGACGGCGAGCAGTCGTTCATCTCGCACCTCGTCGAACTGCGCGCGCGCCTGCTCAAGGCGGTCGCCGCGGTGCTGGTCGTGCTCCTCGGGCTCATGCCGTTCGCGAACAAGCTGTACGGATGGCTCGCGCTGCCGCTGATCCGGCATCTGCCCGAAGGCGGCACGATGATCGCGACCGAAGTCGCCTCGCCGTTCCTGACCCCGCTCAAGCTCGCGATCTTCGTCGCGCTGTTCATCGCGATCCCCTTCGTGCTGTACCAGCTGTGGGCGTTCGTCGCGCCCGGCCTGTACCGTCACGAGAAGCGCCTGGCCGTTCCGATCCTCGTGTCGTCGGTGATCCTGTTCTACATCGGCTGCGCGTTCGCGTATTTCCTCGTGCTGCCAGCGGTGTTCGCGTTCATGACCGGCATCGCGCCGGCCGGCGTCGCGGTGACGCCGGACATCGGCCGCTACCTCGACTTCGTGCTCATGCTGTTCCTCGCGTTCGGGCTCTGTTTCGAGGTGCCGGTGGTACTCGTCATCCTCGTCGCGCTCGGCCTCGTCACGCCGGAACAGCTTTCCGCGAGCCGACGCTACGCGATCGTCGGTGCGTTCGCGATCGCCGCCGTGCTGACACCGCCGGACGTGCTGTCACAGACCATGCTGGCCGTGCCGATGTGCCTGCTGTACGAGGTCGGCATCTTCGGCGCCCGCGCCCTCACGCGCCCCGTGCCGCCTCCGCCGGATACTGCCTCCGGCGCCTGACGCGACCGGTCCGGCCGCCCAACCGTCCGTCGCGCGGCCGATGCCGCTTCATGCCCGAGTCCCGGCGCGCCCGGTTACAAAACGTCACACAGTTGGCTGCAGGGGGCTATCGGCCGCCCCCTAATCACAGTTACACTTCTAAAACAGTCAAAATAAAGTGCGCATACACACCGGTGCCGGAGAGAACATG
>NZ_DATDMY010000125.1:0-14014 GCF_036518555.1 Dokdonella sp.
CGCGTCGCCGAGGAGTTCCTCAAGTTCGTCTTCCGCATGGTGCTCGCCGAGCGCCCGGACGACATGGCGTTCTTCGCCGAGCGGGTCGAGAAGACGGCGATCTCGCGCCTCGAGGCGATCATCGCCGCGCCGTTCGCGCAGATCGACTACACCGACGCGGTCGACATCCTGAAGAAGTCCGGCCGCAAGTTCGATTACGCGGTGGAATGGGGCGCGGACCTGCAGACCGAACACGAGCGCTTCCTCACCGAGGAGTACGTCGGCGGCCCCGTGGTCGTGAAGAACTATCCGGAAAAGATCAAGGCGTTCTACATGCGCCTCAACGACGACGGTCGCACCGTCGCGGCGATGGACGTGCTCGCGCCCGGCATCGGCGAGATCATCGGCGGCTCGCAGCGCGAGGAGCGCCTCGACATCCTCGACCGGCGCATCGCACAGTTCGGCCTCGATCCGAAGATGTATTCGTGGTATCGCGACTTCCGCCGCTACGGAACCGTGCCGCACGCAGGCTTCGGGCTCGGCTTCGAACGCCTCGTCGTCTACGTCTGCGGCCTCGCGAACATCCGCGACGCGATCCCGTATCCGCGCGCGCCGGGTTCGGCGGAGTTCTAGCGATGCCTGCGTCGGCCTGGCACCAGTTCCTGTTCATCCTCGGCCTCGGCTTCGTCGTCGCCGGGCTCACGACCTACGTCATCACGTGGATGCTCGTCGCCGTCCACCTGCGCGAGCGGCATCCGGCCGAGCACGTTCGCCTCGGTCATTTCCTGTTCGCGCCGCGCGCGTTCGGCTGGTATCTCGCCGGCCGCTATCGCGCGCTGCGCGACCGCGGCCTCGATGCGCTCGGCACCCCGGGCAGCATCGGCGCCTGGGCGATCGTGCTCGGCGGTGCGGCCGCGATCATCGCCAAGCTGCTGTCGTTGAAGGGAACCGCGCCATGAGCTCCGACACGTCGCAGTGGTGGCTCGCCGCGCTCGGCGACACGCTCATCTGGGCGCGCCTCGACCTGCTCGACTCGGGCACCGCGGAAGTGTTCGACAACGACGGGCGCGTGCTCCGCTACGACGACGAAACTGCCGCGCGCATGGCCCTCCTCGATGCCGAGTTCCGCGCGTTCGACGGCCTCGACGCCGACGACGCCGCGGCCATGGGCTTCGACCTCGACGAGATCGAACCGCCGCGCGGCGACAGCGACGAGGAACTGCTCGCGAAGATGATCCAGAAACTCCCGCCGCGGCATTGATCCTCGCGGTAGAGCACAAAAACCTGAAACACGAAGCAAACAGAGCGCAGGAAGAAGGCGCTTTTCGAGAGAATGTCCTTGGCTTTCCCTGTGTGCTCTGTGTGCTCCGTGTTTCAATCTTTTGACGTGCTATTTCATGCACTCCCGTCGGCGCGCATTGCGCCGGCACGCACGACCGGAAAACGTCCATGAACCTCGACCTCACCGGCAAGCACGCGCTCGTCTGCGGTGGCTCGCAGGGCATCGGCAAGGCGGCCGCGATCGAACTCGCGCTGCTCGGCGCCGACGTGACCCTGCTCGCGCGTTCGCCCGAGCCGCTCGATGCGGCCCTCGCCGCACTGCCCACGACGCATGCGGCACAGGCACACGCGACGATCGCGGTCGACATGCGCGACCACGCGACGCTGCGCGCGCGTGTCGAGGCCGCCGCGACTGCGCGTCCGGCGCACGTGTTCGTCAACAACACCGGCGGTCCGCCCGGCGGCACCGCGCACGCGGCCGCGGTCGACGAGTACCTCGCGGCGTTCAACCAGCACCTGGTCGCGGCGCAGGTCATCCTGCAGGCGCTGCTGCCGGGCATGAAGGCGTCCGGCTACGGCCGCATCGTCAACGTGATCTCGACCTCGGTGAAGGAGCCGATCCGCAACCTCGGCGTGTCGAACACGATCCGCGGCGCGACTGCCAGCTGGGCGAAGACGCTCGCCGGCGAACTCGGCGCGCACGGCATCACCGTCAACAACGTGCTCCCCGGTTACACGCAGACACAACGCCTCGAACAGATCCTCGCCGAACGCACGCGCGCGACCGGAAAGAGCATCGCGGACATCGAGCAGGCGATGCTCGCGACCGTGCCCGCGGGCCGCTTCGCGAAGCCGGCCGAGATCGCCGCGGTGATCGCGTTCCTCGCATCGCCCGCGGCGGCCTACGTCAACGGCGTCAACATCCCCGTCGACGGCGGCCGTACGCTTTCGCTCTAGCGCTCGTCGGTGATCCCCGCTTTCCGGCCGACGCGGCGACGTGTCTCGGGAACCCGTCGGGATGGTCCAGAGCGGCCATCCTTGGCCGCGCGGTTCATCGAAGGCACAAGAGAACGATGAGCGTCGGGTTGGTTGGGCGTGTCAAGCCGCGCAACGGCGGACCCGCTTCGGCGCAACGGGATATCATGGGCGGCCGGTCGGCGTGCAGCGCTCGCACCCGTCGAGGCGACGCTCACCGATCGTGATCCTTCGATGATCCTCAACATCGCCGCCTACCTGTTCACGCCGATCGACGATCCCGATGCGCTCGCCGCACGGCTGCGCGAGCGCGCCGAGGCGGGCGCGCTGCGCGGCACGGTGCTCGTCGCGCCGGAGGGCATCAACCTGTTCCTCGCCGGCGAGCCTGCTGAGGTCGAGACCTTCCTCGCCGCCTTGCGGGCCGACCCGCGCTTCGCCGCGATCGAGATCAAGCGCAGCCACAGCGCGGCGACGCCGTTCGCGCGACTCAAGGTCAAGCGCAAACGCGAAATCATCGCGTTCCGCCGCGAGGCCGCGCCCGCGCGTGGTCGCGCGCCGTCGCTCGCGCCCGAACGCCTCGCGAAGTGGATCGATAGCGGCTGCGACGACGACGGCCGACGCGTGGTCCTGCTCGATACGCGCAACCGGGAGGAGGTCGCGCACGGCACGTTCGCCGGCGCGCTCGCGTTGCCGATCGATGATTTCGTCGACCTGCCCGCGGCGCTGGATTCGCAGCGCGCTGCGCTCGCCGACGCGACGGTCGTGAGCTTCTGCACCGGCGGCATCCGTTGCGAGAAGGCGGCATTGTGGATGCAGGCGAACGGTTTCGAACGCGTGTGGCAGCTCGACGGCGGCATCCTCGGCTATTTCGAGCGCGTCGGCAGCCACGGTTACGACGGCGCCTGCTTCGTGTTCGACGAGCGCGTCGCGCTCGATTCCGCGCTGCGCCCCGTCGCCCCGCCGCCGCCGTACAAGGACTGATTCCGAACCCCCGGGTTGCCCCGATCGCGGCCCCATGCGGACGACGCCTGCCCGACGGATCATGTCCGGGCCGTTCCCGCGCCGTGTACCGATCGCGCCTCGGATGCCGGATCCGCGGCTCCGACCGTTCGCCTTGGCGGGCGCGAGCCGCTAAGCTTTTCGGATGCTTTCCCTAGCCAACCTCATCGACGGCCACCTCCAGCCCGCCGCCGGCGGCCGCTGGCTCGACGTGTTCGAGCCCGCCACCGGCGCCGTGTTCGCGCGCTGCCCCGATTCGGACGCCAGCGACGTCGACGCCGCGGTCGCCGCAGCGACGCGGGCGGCGCCCGGATGGGCGGCGACGCCTGCGGACACCCGCGCGCGCCTGCTCGAACGCCTCGCGACGCTGGTCGAGCGCGAACTCGACGCGCTCGCCCGGCTCGAATCGCAGGACAGCGGCAAGCCGGTCAGGCTCGCGCGCAGCCTCGACATTCCACGCGCGATCGCGAACCTGCGCTTCTTCGCCGCGGCGATCACCCAATGGGCGAGCGAAGCGCACGCGACCGACGCACTCGCGCTGAACTACACCCTGCGGCAGCCGCTCGGCGCGGTCGCGTGCATTTCGCCGTGGAACCTGCCGCTGTACCTGTTCACCTGGAAGATCGCGCCCGCGCTCGCCGCCGGCAACACGGTCGTGGCGAAACCGTCCGAGGTGACGCCATGCACGGCCGCGCGGCTCGGCGAACTGGCGATCGAAGCGGGCTTCCCGCCCGGCGTGCTCAACATCGTGCTCGGCGACGGTCCACGCGTCGGCCAACCGCTGGTCGAACACGCCGGCATCAAGGCGGTGTCCTTCACGGGCAGCACGCGCACCGGTGCGGCGATCGCCATGGCCACGGCAGCGCGGTTCCGCAAGGTGTCGCTCGAAATGGGCGGCAAGAACCCTGCGATCGTGTTCGCCGACGCCGACCTCTCCGACGCGAACCTCGACACGATCGTGCGTTCGGGCTTCGCCAACCAGGGCGAGATCTGCCTGTGCGGATCGCGCCTGCTCGTGCAACGTTCGATCTGGGACGCGTTCGTGCCGCGCTATCTCGACCGCGTGCGCGCATTACGCGTGGGTGATCCGCAGGACGATGCGAGCGACCTCGGCGCGCTCGTCTCGCAGGCCCATTTCTCCAAGGTGACCGGCTGCATCGAGCGCGCGCGCGCCGAGGGTGGCCGCGTGCTCGTCGGCGGCGACGCGCTGCACGTCGGCGGCCGCTGCTCCGGCGGCTGGTTCGTCGCGCCGACCGTGATCGAAGGTCTCGGCAACGAGTGCGCGACCAACCAGGAGGAGATCTTCGGCCCGGTCGTCACCTTGCTGCCGTTCGACGACGACGAGGAGGCGCTCGCGCTCGCCAACGGCACCGGCTACGGCCTCGCCGCTTCGCTGTGGACGCGCGACCTCGGCCGCGCCCACCGCGTCGGCGCGAAGCTCGAGTTCGGCATCGTCTGGATCAACTGCTGGCTGCTGCGCGACCTGCGCACGCCGTTCGGCGGCGTGAAGAACTCGGGCGTCGGCCGCGAAGGCGGCTTCGACGCACTGCGCTTCTTCAGCGAGCCCAAGAACATCTGCATCCGCCTGGACTGACCATGCACGACCTCAACGACCTGCTCGAACGCAACCGCGCCTGGTCGGACTCGCTCGTCGCGAGCGACCCGCAGTTCTTCCGCCGCCTGTCCGAGCAGCAGGCGCCGAAATACCTCTGGATCGGCTGTTCCGACTCGCGCGTGCCGGCGAACCAGATCATCGACATGGCGCCCGGCGAAGTGTTCGTGCACCGCAACGTCGCCAACGTCGTTGCGCACACCGACCTCAACTGCCTCAGCACGATCCAGTTCGCCGTCGACGTGCTCAAGGTCGAGCACGTCATCGTGGTCGGCCACTACGGTTGCGGCGGCGTGCAGGCCGTGCTCGAGGAGCGCCGCCTCGGGCTCGTCGACAACTGGTTGCGCCACGTCGACGACGTGAGGCACAAGCACGCCGAAGCGTTGGCGCGGCTCGCCGATCCGGTGCAGCGGCATGCGAGACTGTGCGAGCTGAACGTGCTCGAGCAGGTCATCAACGTGTGCCAGACGACCGTGGTGCGAGACGCCTGGGATCGCGGCCAGGACCTCACCGTGCACGGCTGGATCTACAGCCTGCGCAACGGTCGCGTGCGCGACCTCGCGATGCACGTGGCCGACACCGACGACCTGGCGCGCGCCGCCGCGGCCGCCTTCGCGCTCGTGAACGAGCAGTCCTAGGGCTGGCGCACGCGCGATCCGGGTGGTATCACGATTCCACGAAACCGAACGGACGCCCCGACGATGCGCACCCTCACGACTCTCGCCCTCGCCGCCCTCCTGCCCTGCGTCGCCCAGGCACAGCAGGAATCGCTGTCGCCGTACCAGTGGGCGCAGGCGCAGAAGGTCGCCTTCGAGAAGTCGGAGAAGGTGTACGCCGAAGCGCTCAAGCGCACCGGCCTGCTCGCCCAGTACCGCGCGATGCGCGACGCCTACCGAAGCGACAACAACCGCGCGTTCCGCATCGTGTTCGGCCAGTACCTCAGCTGGTACCAGAGCTTCGTCGGCGACTACGTCGGCGCGCACGATTCGTACTCGATCCGGCAGCTGCCCGGTTCCGACGACGCGCCCTCGCCGCTCGCGGGCGGTTACACGCCCACGCCCGCGCTCGAGGCGATCGCCGCGCTCGCCAAGGGACGCAAGGCGGTGTTCTTCAACGAGGCGCACAACGTGCCACTCACGCGCACGCTGACGGTGGAACTGCTGCAGAAGCTGCGCGAGGACGGCTACGACACGTTCGCCGCGGAGACGATCTACGCGAGCGACGCGGACCTGCAGAAGCGCGGCTACCCGACCGACAAGAGCGGCTTCTACACGATGGAGCCGATCTGCGCGGAGATGGTGCGCACCGCGATCAAGCTCGGCTACAAGATCGTCGCGTACGAGAGCGAGAAGGAAGGCAACGGCGACGTGCGCGAGTACGACCAGGCGAAGAACCTGTACGAGCGCGTGTTCAAGGCCAATCCGGACGCGCGCCTCGTCGTCAACGCGGGCTATGCGCACATCCAGGAGAACGGCAAGTACCTCGGCGGCAGGAGCATGGCGCAGCATTTCCGCAGGCTGAGCGGGATCGACCCGCTCACGGTCGAGCAGACGATGCTGATCGAGCATCCGCCCGGCACCGAGAATCACCCGTACTACCACGCCGTCGTCGACAGCCTGCATCCGAAGAAGCCGATCGTGTTCGAGGACGGCAAGGGCACGCCGTGGACGCTGAAGCCGAAAGCGTACGACGTCAGCGTGTTCTTCCCGGTCGACGAGATCCGCGACGACCGCCCGACCTGGGCCGACCTCGACGGCCTGCGTTTTCCGTACTTCGTCAACGGCAGCGTCTGCCAGAACGAGTTCCCGTGCCTGGTCGAGGCGCGCTACGCCGACGAGGGCGAAGGCGCGATCCCGGCCGACCGCCTCGTGCTCGACCCGGTCAAGGGCGCCGAGCGGCTGCAGGATCGCCTGTCGATGGGCCAGGCGGTCGTGCACGGGATCCTCTACCTGCGTCCGGGGCGCTACCGCGTGACCGCCAGCGACGACGCCAACCGTCCGATCTCGAAGGTCGACGTCACGATCGGTGCCGACGGCAAGGTCGCACGCCGCGGCAGTGAGCCGCGTCCGAGCTGCTACACGGGCATGACGCAGCCGCACGGCGAATCGGCCGCCGCGCCCTGCGAGCAGGGCGCCTGATGGGCGACACGATCCGCACCGACGCCGCGCCGGCCCCGGTCGGCGCCTACCCGCATGCGCGGCGCGTCGGCGACCTGCTGTTCCTCTCCGGCGTCGGCCCGCGCACGCCCGGCAGCAACGCGATCCCGGGCAACGTGCACGACGCCGAAGGCAGGCTCGTCGCGTACGACATCGAAGCACAGTGCCGCCAGGTGTTCGCCAACGTGCGCGCGGTGCTCGAGGCGAGCGGCGCGCGCTGGGAGGACCTCGTCGACGTGACCGTGTTCCTCACCGACATGGCGCGCGACTTCGCCGCCTACAACCGCGTGTACGCGGAGCACTTCCCCGACCCCGCGACGGCGCCCTGCCGCACCACGCTCGGCATCACCGCACTGCCCACGCCGATCGCGATCGAGCTGAAGTGTGTGGCGAAGGCGGGGCTGAGGGCCGAGGGCTGAAGAGCGAGCCGCCGCGACGCAGCGAATCCGGAAGCGGCGGAAGCCGCGATGCTCTTCCCTTACCCACGAAACAAGGGCGCGCCTCCTGCAGGAGCTCACGCTGTGGCGACCGCAGGATGGGAATCCACCGGGGCGCGACAGTCGCGCACAGGGTGAGCGCCTGCACAGGTGTCGTACGGCGCGCTCCGCGGGAGCCGCGCAAGCCGCGATGCCCTTCAGCGCTCGGACCTCGGCCCTGAAAGAATGCATCGCGGCTTCGCACTCCCGAGTCCACGGCGATAAACTCGGACGTCGTGCCGAGGAACCGCCCTGATGTTGCCAGCACCCTTCAACCTGCAAGCCTGGATCGACGAGCACCGCCACCTGCTCAAGCCGCCGGTCGGCAACAAGTGCATGGTCGCCGGTGACTTCATCGTGATGATCGTCGGCGGCCCGAACCTGCGCACCGACTACCACTGGGAGGAAGGCCCGGAGTTCTTCCACCAGCTCGAGGGCGAGATGGTGCTGAGGATCCAGGAAGACGGCCGCGTGCGCGAGATCCCGATCCGCGCGGGCGAGGTGTTCCACCTGCCGCCGCACGTCCCGCATTCGCCGCAGCGCATGCCCGGTTCGATCGGCCTCGTCATCGAGCGCAAGCGGCTCGCGCACGAGCAGGACGGCCTCATGTGGTTCTGCGAACGCTGCAACCACAAGCTGTACGAGGAATTCTTCCACCTCGTCGACATCGAGAACGACTTCCCGCGCGTGTTCGAGCACTTCTACCGCTCGGTCGACGCGCGCACCTGCGACGCCTGCGGGCACCTGAACCCGGCACCGGAGAAGTACGCGTTCGAAGGATGACGCGGTGCCCGCTCGTCACCCGTGGCCGCCGATGACGACGCCCTCGCCCTGTGCACCGCGCCGCGCCTGCCGCATCATGCGCGCATGCTACGCAGCCTGATCGAGATCAAGCCGCGCGATGTACCCGTGCGCGTCGCCCTGCGCAACGCGGCGGCGGTCGTGCTGCCGCTCGCGGCCGGCATCGCGAGCCACCATGTCGAGGCCGGCCTCGGCGTCGCCGCCGGCGCGCTCAACACGATGTTCACCGACCAGCCGGGACCGTACCGGCTGCGCATGCAGCGCATGCTGCTGACCGCGTTCGCCGCCGGCCTGTCCGCGTTCGCCGGCAGCCTGATCGGCCCGCACACGGCGCTGCTCGCCATCGCGAGCCTCGTCTGGGGCGTCGGCGGCGGGCTGCTCGTCGCACTCGGCCCGGACGCGGCGCGTGCGGGCCTCACGAGCATGATCCTGCTCGTCATCACCGCGGCGCAGCCGCGCTCGCTCGACGGCGCGCTCGCCGCAGGCGGGCTGATCGTCGCCGGCGGCGTTCTGCAGACACTGTTCGCGATCGCCGCCTGGCCGCTGCAGCGCTACCGTCCGGAACGCCACGCGCTCGCCGAGATCTGCCGCCAGCTCGCCGCGAGCGCACGCCGTGTGCCCGACCGCGCGCAGGCGCCGCCGGTGACGCAGGCGCTGCTCGACGTCGAACGCATGCTGCACGGCGCGCATCGTGCGCGCGGCGAGGTCATGCAGACGTTCCGCGTGCTGGCGGAACTGGTCGAACGCATCCGCCTCGAGCTGCTCGCCCTGGTCGACCTGCGCCTCGACCTCGCCGACCACGACGCGAGTTCGACCCTCGGCCGCGCGCTCGAGTACGCCGCGCGCACGCTCGAAGCGCTCGCGGTCGCGCTCGACCGGGGCACGACCCCGCTCGCGGCCGCCGCGGCGATGGAAGGCCTCGAGGCGACGCTCGATGCACTGGCCCAGCTGCGCGATCGCGCCACCCAGCCGCCACGCGAGCTCGTGATCGCGCTGGCGCGCGCGCAGGGCCTCGCCGGCCAGTTGCGCGCGATGCTGCGTAACGCGAACTTCGCCGGCAGCCGCGGCGACCTGCGCGCCCAGATCGCCGAGGCGCAATTGCCGCGCGCTCTGCGCCCGCGCAGCTGGATCGCGACGCTGCGCGCGAATGTCGGCCTGTCGTCGGTCGCGTTCCGCCATGCGCTGCGCTGCGGCGTCTGCCTCTCGCTCGCGGTCGCGGCCGAACGCCTCGCCGGCCTCGAGCACGGCTACTGGATCCCGATGACGATCGCGATCGTGCTCAAACCCGACTTCGCAGGCACGCTCCAGTTCGGCCTGCTGCGCGTCGCCGGAACGCTGCTCGGCCTCGTGCTCACGACCGCACTCGTGCACTACGCATTCGCCGGGCCATGGGAGGAACTCGTCCTGCTCGGCGCACTCTGCGTGGGCTTCCGCATGCTCGTCACGGTGCACTACGGTCTCGGCGTGATGATGCTGACCGGCGTCGTCGTGATCCTGCTCGCGTTCGGCGGCATCGCTCCGGGCGAGACGATGGTCGCGCGCGGCATCGCGACGGCGATCGGCAGCGCGGTCGCGCTGTTCGCGTATGCGGCGTGGCCGACCTGGGAGCGCCGCCGCGTGCGTCCGGCACTGGCGACGATGCTCGACGCGTACCGCGGCTACTTCGCGACCTTGCTGCAGGACGATGTCGCCGCGCACGTCGCCACGCGCACGCACGCACGCAGCGCGCGCACGAATGCGGAGGCATCGATCGCGCGCCTGCGCGGCGAGCCGCGCCCCGACCGCCGCCTGATCGCATTCGTCGACGGGCTGTTCGCCAACGCGAACCGCTTCGTGCGCGCATGCATGTCGTTCGAAGCGGTATTGCAGGACGCGCGCGACCTGCCCGAGCGCGACGCACTCGCGGCGTTCGCCGCGCAGGTCGACGGCAGGCTCGAGGCGCTCACCAACGCCGTGCGCGACGAAGAGGCCGGGCTGGCGATCGCCGACCTGCGCAGCGAGGAGCGGGCGTTCGCCGCGCGCCTCGAGGCCGCCGTCGGCGAGCGCGACGCGGTCGTCGCCGCCGAAGTCGTCGAAGCGTTCGATCGCATGACCGACAGCGTCGATACGCTCGCGCACCTGGTGCTGCAGGCCGGTCGCGACCCGCGCCCCCTGACGTAGCCGCGATCGGCGCCTGCCGCCCTCCGGGACCCCGCAGCCGCGCGGGCCTTGCCGGAAATCCGCGATGAACCTTTTTTGCGGGGCACGGCCGATCCGACGGCACGCATGCGGTTAAACTGCGGTCCGCATGCTCAAGATCGATACCCACGCGCACATCCTGCCGCCCGACTGGCCCAACCTCGCCGACAAGTACGGCGACGACCGCTTCCCGGTCATGGTCCGCACCGAAGGGCGCCACCGCATCTACAAGGACGGCCGGTTCTTCCGCGAAGTCTGGGCGAACGCGTTCGACCCCGAAGTGCGCATCGCCGACTACGCCAAGTTCGGCGTCGACGTGCAGGTCGTGTCGACCGTCCCGGTCCTGTTCTCGTACTGGGCGAAGCCGAACCAGGCGCTGGAGCTGCACCGCCACCTCAACGACCATACGGCCGCGATCTGCAGTCGCTACCCGCGCCATTACGCGGGCATCGGCACCGTGCCGCTGCAGTCGCCGACGCTCGCGATCCAGGAGATGGAGCGCTGCATCGAGCAACTCGGATTGTCCGGCGTGCAGATCGGCTCTCACTGCGAGAACTGGAATCTCGATGCGCCCGAGCTGTTCCCGTTCTTCGAGGCGGCCGCCGAAATCGGCGCGGCGATCCTCGTGCACCCATGGGACATGATGGGGGCGGCGTCGATGCCGAAGTACTGGTTGCCGTGGCTGGTCGGCATGCCCGCGGAACAGTCGCGCGCGGTGTGCTGCCTCATCTTCGGCGGCGTGCTCGAGCGCCTGCCGCGGCTGAAGGTCTGCTTCGCCCATGGCGGCGGGTCGTTTCCGTACACGATCGGCCGCATCGAGCACGGCTTCCGCATGCGACCCGACCTCGTCGCGACCGACAACGCACGCAGCCCGCGCGAATACCTCGGCCGGATCTATTTCGATTCGTGCGTGCACGACCGCGCGGCGCTGCGCTACCTGCTCGACGTGGCCGGCGTCGGCAACGTCATGCTCGGTACCGACTATCCTTTCCCGCTGGGCGAGCAGGAACCGGGTAGCGGCATCGCCGCGCTCGGCCTGCCACCCGCCGAACAGGCCCGGCTGTTCCATGGCACCGCCCTGGAATGGCTGAGCCTGCCCCTTTCGCGTTTCGCCGACGATACGGAGTGATCCCGTGAAGCCGACCACCCTGCTGTTCCTGCTCGCCTCGCTGACGACCGCCTCCTCGGCGCACGCGCAAGGGAAGACCGACTACTCGCTCAACGGCGACCAGATCCGCTTCCATGTTCCCGCCAGCTGGACCGCGATCATGGAGAAGGCCGACGGCAATCCGCAGGCCGTCGCGTTTCAGGTCCCCGACCCGACCGCGCAGGGCAGCGACGACTCGGCCAACGTGACCGTGAAGACGCGCCAGCTCAAGGATGCCTCGGCCTTCGCAACGACGGTGCAGGACGAGTTCGAGCGCTCCAAGGCCCAGGGCGGCTACGAAACCGACCGCAGCAACACGGACAGTTCCGTGCACCAGTATTTCGTCGTGCGCGGCAAGACCCGCTACCTCGTGCGCGACAGCTTCCAGCTCATCGGCACGATCGCCGTCGAAGTGCGCTGCCAGCGCCCGCTGCTCGAGGCGACGCCGCAGGGATGGAACGGCGAGTTCGACGCCGCGTGCGCGTCGGTCGTCGCCTCGCTGAAGCACTGACGATGGCGGACCACGCGACCGGCCTGCTCGAAGCGCGGGCCCTGGACCTCGACGCGCGCGATCCGCTCGCCGCCTACCGCGACGAGTTCCTCGTCCCCCGCAACGACGACGGTTCGGAGCAGGTCTACCTGTGCGGCAATTCGCTCGGCCTGCAGCCGCGCGCGACGCAGGCGGCGCTGCTCGACGAGCTCGACGACTGGCATCGCCTCGCAGTCGAAGCGCATTTCCGCGGCCGCCATCCGTGGATGCCGTATCACGGCTTCGTGCGCGACGATCTCGCCGCGCTGGTCGGTGCGCTGCCGCACGAAGTGGTCGCGATGAACTCGTTGACCGTGAACCTGCATCTGATGATGGTCAGCTTCTATCGCCCGGACGCGACGCGCAACGCGATCCTCATCGAGCGCAACGCGTTCCCGTCGGACCATCATGCGGTCGAATCGCAGATCCGTCTGCATGGCCACGACCCGGCGACGGCGCTGATCGAGCTCGACGCGGACGAACCGGGCGGCACGCTGTCCGACGCGTCGATCCTGGACGCGATCGAGCGCCATGGTTCGCGCATCGCACTGGTCATGCTGTCCGGCGTGCAGTACCTCACCGGGCAGGCGTTCGATCTCGCCGCGATCGTGCGCGCGGCGCATGCGCAAGGGTGCATGGTCGGATTCGACCTCGCCCACGCCGCGGGCAATCTCGCGCTGCAATTGCACGATGCAGGCTGCGACTTCGCGGTCTGGTGCAGCTACAAGTACCTAAACGCCGGCCCCGGCGCGGTGGCCGGCTGTTTCGTGCACGAGCGCCATGCGCGCACCACGCGGCCGAGGTTCGCCGGCTGGTGGGGCCACGACGAGGCGACTCGCTTCCGCATGGCGCCGGAGTTCGTGGCCACGCCGGGTGCGGACGGCTGGCAGCTGTCGAACCCGCCGATCCTCGCGCTCGCGCCGCTGCGCGTCTCGCTGTCGATCTTCCGCCGTGCCGGCATGGCGGCGCTGCGCGCGAAGTCGGAGGTGCTCACCGCGTACTTCGACGCGCTGATCCGCGAACACGTCGGCGACGTGCTCGCGATCACCACGCCGCAGGAACCGGCTCGCCGCGGCTGCCAGCTGTCGCTGCGCGTGAAGGGGCCGCGCGAGGCGGGCCGATCGCTGTTCGACCATTTGCACGCGCGCGGCATCGTGGTCGACTGGCGCGAACCGGACGTGATCCGTGCCGCGCCGACGCCGCTGTACAACCGGCGCATCGATTGCCTGCGTTTCGTGCTCGCGGTGAGTGAATGGGCGGCAACATCGCGCGCGTGATGCGGGGCTGGCTTCGCGCGCATTCAGCCCGCGATCGCTAGCGTGGAAGCCGGTCGAAGGCGCCCCGCCGGGTGCCAACTGGAGGTCCACCATGCACGTCCACAAGCCACTGCTGCTGGCCGCCGCCCTCGCGCTCGGCGGCGCCTGCGCGATGGTCGCCGCGCCGGCGCAGGCGCGCGTCCATGTCGACATCTATGCGAACGTCGCGCCACCGCCGCTGCGTGCCGAGATCGTCCCGCCGCCACGCGGCGGCTACGTCTGGGTGCCCGGCTACTGGGGCTGGAGCCGCCACCACCACCGCTGGCATCGCGGACACTGGGTACGCGCGCGTCACGGCTACCACTACGTGCCGTCACGCTGGGATCGCGACGGCGATCGGTGGCGCTACTACGACGGCCGTTGGGAACGCTGACCCGGGGTCGGGATGTTGAGCCGGTGCAAACGCGGGTGGCCGCACGGCCACCCGCTGCGCTCACGGCGGTTCCGGCGCCACGTCGTCCTCGTCGGGCGCCTCGATCTCGTAGCCGCGCCGATGCAGCTCGGCGAGATAGCCGTCGGCATCGACGACCAGATGCATCGGCAGCACGGCGAAGCTCACGTCGTC
>NZ_DATDMY010000126.1:0-14139 GCF_036518555.1 Dokdonella sp.
AGGCTTGCCCGACCCGGCCGCGGAGGACTACGTCGAGCGCGTCGTCGACGCCGCGGTGCCCGTGCTCGAGGCATCCAAGGGCCGTGCATTCCTGCTGTTCACTTCGCATCGTGCATTGCGCCGCGCGGCCGAACTGCTGCCCGTCCGCGTGCCGTTTCCGTTGTTCGTGCAGGGCACCGCGCCGCGCAACCTGCTGCTCGATGCGTTTCGCGCCTCGGGCAACGGCGTGCTGCTCGGCGCCGCGAGCTTCTGGGAAGGCGTCGACGTCGCCGGCGACGCGCTCAGCGTCGTCGTCATCGACAAGCTGCCGTTCGCCGCGCCCGACGACCCCGTGCTCGTCGCGCGCCTCGACGCGCTGCGCGAGGCCGGCGGCAACCCGTTCGCCGACTGGCAGGTGCCCAATGCGGTGATCGCATTGCGCCAGGGGGCGGGGCGGCTGATCCGCGACGTGCACGATCGCGGCGTGCTCATGCTGTGCGATCCGCGCCTGACCACGCGCGGCTACGGTCGCCTCTTCCTCGCGAGCCTGCCGGCGCTGCCGCGGACGGGCTCGCTCGCGGACGTGCAGCGCTTCTTCGGCGCCTGATCGGCGCACCACGCGCGTGCGCCCTCCGCCTTGCGGCGGAGCAGCGAGATCGGCGCGGCAAGCCACGTCGTCGCGGCCCTCGCCCGCGCACGCCGCGCGATCGATTCGCGGCGATTTCGCGCGTGCGGGGCCCCAGCGGGCAGCGCGTCGGCGATGCAAGCATTGCGCCATCCGCGTTCGCTGCGTTGCACAAATGTTTTCCACGAAAGTCGATGTAGTCTCTGCGGTTGGAGTCTCCGCTGCCGGGACAAACACCCTACGGTCGTGAAGGCCCACGAGGGGATTAGCAAAGGGGTGGCGATCCAATCGAGTGTCCTTGCGAATCGCATCGCGATTGCGGTCGATCGTGATGGTCGCTTTTGTAGTCGTGTACGAATCCGGAGAGCAAAAATGGGGAATTCGCTTCGCCTTAAGACGCTGGCCTCCGCGGTCAGCCTCGCCCTCGTCGGCGGTGCGCTCGCGCTGCCTGCGCACATCGCGTTCGCCGCGGGGCACGCCACCGACAAGATCGCCGACCCGGCGCAGGAGCGGCAGACGCTCGCCGAGCGCAAGGTCTACATCATCCGCTTCACCGAAGAAGGCCTAATGCACTATGCGGGCGGCGTCAACGGCTACGCCGCGACCGCGCCGAACGGCAGCAAGCGCAAGATCGACGCGAAGTCCGCCGCTTCGACGGCCTACCTCGGCTATCTGTCGGCGCAGCGCAACGCGCACATCGATGCGATCAACGCGGCGCTCGGCCGCACGATCAGCGTGCCGCACAGCTACGCGGTCACGATGAACGGCATTTCTTCCGAACTGAGCCTCGCCGAAGCGATCAAGGTCAAGAACCTGCCGGGCGTGAAGAGCGTGAAGGCCGCCGGCGAATACCGCACGACGACCTTCCGCGGCCCGGAATTCATCGGCGCGGATACGATCTGGGACGGCAGCAACGTGCCGGGTGGCGTCGGTTCGCGCGGCCAGGGCGTCGTCGTCGGCGTCATCGATACCGGCTCGTTCGCCGCCCATCCGTCGTTCGCCGACGATGCGGCCTGCGGCTTCGGTCCGTCCAACCACAAGCTGCTGAGCACCGCGGACTGCCTCACGAGCGCGGCCGGCGTCTGCACGGGCACCACGCCGGAAGCGAACCCCGACAATGGCCACGGCGTGCACACCGCGAGCACCGCGGCGGGCAATACGCTCGACAGCACGGCGGTGCCGCCACCGGTGATCCCGGCTCCCTACACGCACATGTCGGGTGTCGCGCCGTGCGCGAGCGTGCGTACGTACAAGGTCTGCGCGACCACCAACTGCGCAGGCGATGCGATCGACGCGGCGATCGAGAACGCGATCACCGACGGCGTCGACGTCATCAACTTCTCGATCTCGGGCGGCACCGATCCGTGGAACGACACCGACCGCCTGTTCCTCGACGCGGTCAACGCGGACATCTTCGTCGCGGCTTCGGCGGGCAACACGCGCGCCGCCACGCCGGATCCGGTCGGCCTGGTCAACCATCTCGGACCGTGGGTGACGACGGTCGCCGCGTCCACGCACGACAACAACGTCGCGGGTGCGGGCGTGCTCTCGATCACCGGCCCGGGTACCGTGCCGCCGGAGATCCAGAACATCTCGCTGAACCCGGGTTCGGGTCCGAACCTCGGCGCACCGGCGACCGGCAAGCCGGTCGGCTACAGCGCCGCGAATCCCACCGGTTGTACGGCGTCGGGCGGTTTCCCGGCGGGCTTCTTCACCGGCCAGATCGCGCTGATCTCGCGCGGCACGTGCTCGTTCGAGGAGAAGATCAACAACGCGGCCGGTGCAGGCGCGGATCTCGCGGTGATCTACAACAACGCCGCGGGCGTCATCAACATGAATGTCGGCGGCGCGACCTTGCCCGCGTACAGCATCCTGCAGTCGGAAGGCCAGGCGATCGTCGCGTTCATGGCCGGCGACGGCGATGTCGTGTTCGCCGACGGTTTCGACGGACCGATCGTGCCGCCGCCGCCGGTGGCCGACTTCGATCCGGCCGTGAAGCAGGGCGACGTGCTCGCGGGCTTCAGCCTGCGCGGACCGAGCGCGCTGACGTCGGTCACCAAGCCGGACGTGACCGGCCCGGGCGTGAACATCTACGCCGCGGTCACCAACGGCAGCACCGAGCACTATTACGGCTACCTCAGCGGCACGTCGATGTCCTCGCCGCACACGGCCGGCGCGGGCGCGCTGCTGCGCGCCGTGCATCCGGACTGGACCAACCAGGAAGTGAAGTCGGCGCTGATGCTGACCGCGGTCACCAACGGTCACAAGGAAGACCTCACCACGCCGTGGGATCCGGATGACGTCGGCAGCGGTCGCATCGACCTGACCAAGGCCGCGAAGACCGGCCTCGTGATGAACGAGACGTACGCGAACTTCCTCGCCGCCGATCCGGCTACGGCGGGCGACCCGAAGACGCTCAACATCCCGAGTGCGCGCAACCTCGCGTGCAACGACGGCTGCAGCTTCACGCGCACGTTCCGCAACACGCTGGCGACCGCGTCGAGCTGGACGGCTTCGGTGGTCAACCCGGTCGAGCTCAACGTGACGGTGAGTCCGACGACGTTCAACTTCGGCGCCGGCAACACCGCGGCGACGCAGGCGCTGACGATCAATGCGGCGACGACGTCGGACACGACCACCCCGGCGTTCGCCGAGGTCGTGCTGCACGAGAATGGCGGCCAGTCGCCGGACCTGCACCTGTACATCGCGATCGCGGGTACGGCGCCGGTCGGCAACCCGAACATCATCGACAGCGGCCAGCTCGACCTCAACGTCCCCGCCACGTTCGATGGCATGTATCTGAACTGGGCCACGCAGGCGTCCTGCACGTCGGGCTGCACGGGAACGAACTTCAACTTCAACCCGTACTCGAACGCAGGCCCGCTCAGCATGTTCTGGCCGAATGCGACCGACGGTGGCGTTTCGGTGGATACGACGACGTACGCGGTGCTGAGCCCGGGCGACGTCGTGGGTCCGTCGTCGACGTTCATCCGCCTGACCGCGACGGCCGCCGCGGCGAACTTCGCCGCGGGCGTGACCGCTGGCAACCTCGGCTTCCACTTCGCTTGCCCGGCGGGTACCTGCTACGGCTATGCGAAGGTGACGACGACGTCGCCGAGCGGGTTCCCGATGACGGTCAACCGCTGGTGGTACGACAACTCGGGTGCGGCGATCACGGTCCAGTAAACGACCGTCGCACTGCGCCTTCGGAGGCGGGGGAAACCCCGCCTCTTTTTTTTGGTCCACGCGGCGAGCGGCGCGCCCGGGATGGCCGCGCGTTCGCAGCCGTCGTGCGCGCGGTGCCGGGATCGCCGCCGGCGTCGACCCACCGGGCGACCAGCGCCGTCGTTCAGAATGCGCTCACGCCACCCAATGCAATCATGGCGCATGCTGCGTCGTGCCCTTGCCCCGTTCCTGCGTGGTTGCGTCCTCGCGTTGCTCGCCGCCGCGCTCGGCGCGTGCGCGACGCTGCGCACCGATGCGCCGCGGCCGTCGTCGACGGCGATGCCCGCGGTCGCGGACACGGCGTCGACGCGCTATGTCGCCAGCGAGGTCGCCGCGCACCCCGGCCAGTCCGGCTTCCGGCCGCTGCTCGGCAATGCGAACGCGCTCATGAGCCGCATCGTGCTCGCCGACGCCGCGCGCCACTCGATCGACCTGCAGTACTACATCTTCAAGAACGACGCGACCGGGCGGCTGATGGCGCAACGCCTGCTCTCGGCCGCCGACCGCGGCGTGCGCGTGCGCATCCTGCTCGACGACATCGACATCTCGAAGGAAGACCGCATGCTCGATGCGTTGGACGCGCATCCGAACATCGAGGTGCGCCTGTTCAATCCGTTCCGCTTCCGGCAGCGCTCGATCGTCTCGAAAGCGGGCCAATTCCTCATCGAAGGGCCACGCCTGAACCGTCGCATGCACAACAAGTCGTTCATCGTCGACGGCATGCAGGCGATCGTCGGCGGGCGCAACATCGGCGACGCCTATTTCGACGCGGGCGACGAAGTGCACTTCCGCGACCTCGACGTGCTCGCGATCGGGCCGGTCGTACCACAGGTCGCGGCGATGTTCGATCGTTACTGGAACAGCGACGCAGCGTTTCCGGTCACCGCCTACAGCGACAACGAAGTCAGCGACGCCAACCTCGCGACGCTGCGCGATCGCCTGCTGCGCGACGCACGCGCATTCACGCAGAGCGAGTACGCCGACGTCGTCGCGGAGGACCTGCCGAACGGCCCGAGCGCCGAGCGCAAGGGCGCATGGTTCTGGGGCGAAGCACACCTCGCCGCCGACGATCCCGACAAGGTCGATCCCGCGCCCGGTGTCGACGAACGCAAGCTCCGGCATATCGCGCCCGCGCTGCGGCGCGTGCTCGACGCGGCGCAGTCGCAGGCGCTGCTCGTCTCGCCGTACTTCATCCCCGGCGACGAAGGCGTCGCGCTCTTGTCCGCCCTCGTCGCGCGCGGCGCCTCGGTCAAGGTGCTGACGAACTCGCTATCGGCGACGGACGAACCGGAAGTCCACGCGGGCTACGGCAAGTATCGCGAAGACCTGCTGAAGGCCGGCGTCGAGCTGTACGAACTCAAGGGACTGCGCGGCGTCACGGGCCAGCACGCGTACGGCACGTCGTCCGGGGTGAGCCTGCACGCGAAGGCGATGGTGGTCGATCATCGGCTCGTGTTCGTCGGTTCGATGAACTTCGATCCGCGCTCGGTCGCGCTCAACACCGAGATGGGCGTGATCGTCGAGAGCACCGGCCTCGCCGATGCGATCGAGCAGTTCTTCGCGCACGCGACCGAACCCGATAACGCGTATCGCGTCGGACTCGTCGGCGGCCACTTGCATTGGACCGGCAAGGACGACGGCCGGGTCGTCGAGTTCGACCATGACCCGGGAAGCTCGCGCTGGCAGCGCGCGAAACTGCGCGTGCTGCGCGTGTTGCCGATCGAAGGACTGCTGTAGCGATCCATGACGATGCAGCCGCCCGAATCCTCGATCCGTGGCGATGCGCGCCGTTCGATGCGCAAGCGCGTGATCGCGGTCGCCGTCGCCCTCGCGATGGCCGCGGCGGCCGCCATGGTCTGGCGCCTGGCACCGCACGTAACCGCATCGACCGCGGCGGACCTGCTCGCGACCGCGCGCACATGGGGCGGTTCGGCCTGGTCGGCACCGTTGCTGCTCGGCGTGTTCGTCGTCGGCGGCTTCGTCGCATTCCCGGTCAACCTGCTCATCGCGCTCACGATCGTCGTGCTCGGCCCGACGCTCGGTGCGCCGTGTGCGCTCGCCGGCGCGCTGCTCAGTGCGGTCGCGGTGCACGAGGCCGGTCGCGCACTGCCCGCGCGGTTCCAGGCGCGGCTCGCCGATTCGCGCTGGCAGCGCCTGCGCAAGCGCATCGTTGCGCACGGGGTCGTCGCAGTCGCGACGGTGCGACTCGTGCCGGTCGCGCCGTACAGCGTCGTCAGCCTCGCCGCAGGCATGCTGCGCGTGCGCCGCACCGACTACGTCGCCGGCACCGCGCTCGGCATGGCGCCCGGTGTGGCGCTGTACGCGGTGTTCGCGGACCGCGCGGAGGCCGCGTTGCGCAATCCGCATCCGCTCGCGTGGCTGTCGTTGTTCGGCGTCGTCGTCGCGATCGTCGCGATCGGTTGGCTCGCGCGCTCGCGCCTTCGTGCGCACGGCGATCGCTGATGCGCATCGCGACGTGGAACCTGCACGAGGCGGTCGGTGTCGACGGCCGCTGCCTGCCCGCGCGCATCGCGCGCGTGCTCGCGGAACTCGACGCGGATGTCGTCGCGCTGCAGGAATTCTCGCCGCGCCGGGGCACGATCGACGAACTCGCCGCGCTGTTCGAGCGCGCGACCGGCGCCACGCTCGTCGTGATGCCGACGTTCCTCAAGCGCGGCCGCCTGTTCGGCAATGCGCTGCTCTGCCGCCTGCCGATCGTCTCGGTCGAGGCGCACGACATCGCGATCGAACGGCGCGAACCGCGCAATGCGGTCGACGCGCGCGTCGAATGGGACGGTGAGCCGCTGCGCGTGCTCGCGACCCATCTCGGGCTGCGGCGCGCAGAGCGCATCGGCCAGGTCGAGCGCCTCGGCGCATTGCTCGAGCGCGACGATGCATCGACCGTGCTGCTCGGCGACTTCAACGAATGGCGCCTGCACGGATGCCTCGCGTCGCTGGAAGGTCGACTTCGGCGCGTGCCCGCGCCGCCGACGTTCCCGGCGCCGTATCCGGTCGCGCGGCTCGACCGCGTGTACGTTTCGCCGCAGCTGCGCGTCTCGCACGTGCACGCACATCGAACCCGCAGCGCCTCGATCGCGTCGGATCACCTGCCGCTCGTCGCGACCATCGAGCGTGCCTGAGCCGCGGCGTACGGACAGCTGCGGCTCAGCCGCACGCGCCTAGTGTCGGGGCCACCCCGTCTCGGAGGTCGCCATGATCCGCAAGCTCAAATCCGGCGAGTACCGGCTCTATTCGCGCAAGCCCGACCCGCGCACGGGCAGGCGGCGCAACCTCGGCACGTTCCGCACGCGTGCGGCGGCCGAGAAGCACGAGCGCGAGGTGCAGTACTTCAAGCGCCACGCGTGATCGATGCGCAGGCAGCGATGGAAGCGAAAGATTGGAACACGGAGCACACGGAGAAGTAAGACAAGGAATCATTCCGCGGACGATCGGGCACGATGAGCGAGATCGAGTGTTTCGTTCGTTCTCGGTGTGCTCTGTGTGCTCCGTGTTCCAGGCTCTTCTTCTTCCGTCTGTTCCGTCACCCCGCCGCGTTCAGCACTCGATCACGTTGACCGCGAGGCCGCCGCGGCTCGTTTCCTTGTACTTGTCCTGCATGTCGCGACCGGTGTCGCGCATCGTCCTGATGACCTTGTCGAGGCTCACCTTGTGCTTGCCGTCGCCGCGCATCGCCATGCGCGAGGCGTTGATCGCCTTGACCGAGCCCATCGCGTTGCGCTCGATGCACGGAATCTGCACGAGGCCGCCGATCGGGTCGCAGGTGAGACCGAGGTTGTGCTCCATGCCGATTTCGGCCGCGTTCTCGATCTGGCCCGGCGTGCCGCCGAGCGCGGCGGTAAGGCCGGCGGCAGCCATCGAGCAGGCGACGCCGACTTCGCCCTGGCAGCCGACTTCGGCACCGGAGATCGACGCATTCTCCTTGTAGAGGATGCCCACCGCGGCCGCGGTCATGAGGAAACAGCGCACGCCCTGGATCGTCGCGCCGGGGCAGAAGCGGTCGTAGTAGTGCAGTACGGCCGGGATGATCCCGGCCGCGCCGTTGGTCGGCGCGGTGACGACGCGCCCGCCCGCGGCGTTCTCCTCGTTGACCGCAAGCGCATACAGGTTGACCCAGTCGAGCGTGGTGAGCGGATCGCGCATCGCCGCCTCGGGCTTGGACGACAGCTCCGCGTACAGCGCGGGTGCGCGGCGCGCGACGTGCAGGCCGCCGGGCAGGGTGCCGGCTTCGCGGATGCCGCGGGCGACGCAGGCCTGCATCGCACGCCAGATCTCGTCGAGGCCGGCGTCGATCTGCTCGCGCGTGCGCCAGGCGAGTTCGTTCGCGTACATGAGCTCGGCGATCGTGAGGCGGCTCTCCTCGCACCGACGCAGCAGCTCGTCGCCCGAGTGGAACGGATGGGCGAGCGGCGTATCGTCGGCGACGATGCGATCTTCCGCGGCCTCGTCCTGGTTGACGACGAAGCCGCCGCCGACCGAGTAGTAGTCGCGCGTCGCGATCATCTCGCCGTCGGCGTCGTAGGCGGCGAAACGCATGCCGTTGGTATGGAACGGCAGCTTCTGCCGCTTGTTCATGATGAGATCGGACTTCTCGTCGAACGCGATCTCGTGCGCGCCGTGCAGGCGGATGCGCTTGCTCTTGCGGATGCGCTCGAGCGCGGACGGGATGAGGTCGGGGTCGATCTCGTTCGGCCAGTGGCCTTCCAGCCCCATGAGCACGGCCTTGTCCGTGCCGTGGCCGCGCCCGGTCAGCGCGAGCGAGCCGAATACCTCCGCGCGCACGCGCGTGGTCCGCGCGAGGTGGCCGCCTTCGACGAGCCAACGTTCGACGAAGCGCGCGGCCGCGCGCATCGGACCGACCGTGTGCGAGGACGACGGCCCGATGCCGATCTTGAAGAGGTCGAAGACGCTGACGGCCATGGCGATGACGGGGATGGAAAACGTGCAGTGTACTCCGACCCCACGCCATGCGAGGCGGCGCGCGCACGTCCGCTACACTGCAACGACGGCGCAGCGCCGACCGGCACGGGAGTCCGACACGATGCATTTCGTCCTCTACCAGCGCGACGATTGCGCGTTGTGCGACCACGCGCTCGCGCTGCTCGCGGCCGTGCGCGCGCCGGAATTCGCCAGCGTATGGATCGACGACGACGCCGCGCTCGAACAGCGCTATGGCGCGCGCGTGCCCGTGCTCCGCGACGAGCGCGACGGGCGCGAACTCGACTGGCCGTTCGACGGCGAAGCACTCGCCGCGTTCCTGCGCGGCTGACGTTCGCGACATCGCCGGTCCCGTAACAGCGATGTGCGATCGGCGCCAAGATGCGCCTGCAGGAGCGCACCGTGTGCGCGACCGCGGACTGTAGACTAGGCGGCAACGCTGCGATCGCCCAGAGGGTGGGCTCCTACAACGTCCGCGATGCGGACGGCCGTAGGGCGGCTCGAGGCCGAAGGCCGGAGCCGCCAGGGCGTGCGCGATGCGGCGATCTTGCAGGGTCGAGGCGGTTCCGCCGCTGCGCGGCTTGAACCGCCCTACGACCGAAGGCGGACGCGCATCGCGGCTGACGCCGCCTCCACGGAGCGCTCACTCACCCGGTAGGAGCACCCCGTGCGCGACCGGATCGCCTACTCGAGCGAATCGGCGAAGATGAGGTCGTCGGTGATCCGCGCGACCACGAAGTCGATGTGATTGAGGTCGACCGCGTTGAGCGCGCCGCCGAGTACGACCTTCTCGCCCTGCGCCGCGATGCCGTTGAACAGCTGCCCGGAAGGCATGCTCTGTTCGAAGTCGTAGAGGCGCTTGCCGACGACGCCGAAGCTCGGGTCGGGCGTGCCGTCCGGTTGCAGGCGGATCAGTGTCGCGTATTCGTATGCGGGCGGTGCCTGCAGGCCGATCGAAGTGCCCGCGATGTAGAGACGCCCGTTGCCTTGCTCGAGGATGGCGATGCCGTAGTCCGTTCCGTTCGGCGCAAGGTCGAACGCGACGACGGTCTTGCCGCCGATGCCGAACGTCGCATCGGGCGAGCCGTCGGGCAGCATGCGCGCGACCGCGACATCGCCATTCGCCGTCTGCGGGTCGGTACGGGAGGTCGTGCTCGAATCGACCGAGCCGGTGAGCACGATGCGTTCCTCGCGGTCGATCTTCATGCCGACGACTTGATCGCTGTTGCTCCCGTTCGGCCCGCCGAGGTCGAATGCGAGCGTCGCGCGGCCGTCGGCATTGAAATCGGGATCGGGCAGGCCGGTCGGCAGCAGGCGCAGCACCGCCATGTCGCTGCCGCCGGGATTGCCCCTGTCGGCTGCGCCGGCAACGACGATGCGCCCGCCGGCATCGATCGCGACCTGCGTCGCCTGATCGTCCTTGGTCGTGCTGCCGGCGAGATCGAAGCCGACCGTCACGCGGCCCGTGAGGTTGAAGCCGGTGTCGCGCGAGCCGTCCGTATTGAGTTGCAGGATCGCGAAGTCCTGGCCGTTCGACACGGTGCGCGCGGCACCGGCGACGACGATGCGCCCATCCGCGCGCAACGCGAGAGCCTGCGCGTTGTCCGAGTTGTTGCCACCGAGGTCGAAGCCGACCACGGCCTTGCCCGTGCCGTTGCCGAAGCCCGCCATGTCGAGCGTGCCGTCGCTGTTGAGCCGCGCGATCGCGAAGTCCGAATTCGTGCTCTGCTCCGGCGTCGTCGTGCCCACGACCACGATCTTGCCGTCGGGCTGCACGGCGAGGCCGCTGCAGGCGTCGGAACCGCCGTTGAAATCGACGGTCGTGTGGCCGTCGAAGCTGAAGCTCGTGTCGACCGCGCCATCGGCGGTGAAGCGCGCGACGAAGAAGTCTATCGCCGTATCGCCTTCGGTTTCGCAGATGAGTATCTTGCCGTCGGGCTGCACGGCCATGCCCGCGATGACGCCGGCGGAACCGTCGAGGATGCCGGCGAGGCGAAAGCCGCTCGCGCCGAAGGTCGGGTCGAGATCGCCCTCGGCGGCGATCGCGCTGGTCGCCAATGTCGCGGCGAGGACGGACGCGCTGAGCGCATCGCGAGTGCGGACTTGCATGTCGATGTCTCCCCTCTGGAGGATGCCGGATCGGACGCGATCGAGTCGCGGCTAGTCGGCCGGCACGTTGCCGTGCGCTGCTTCCACCGCCGGCGTGCGCCACCCCGATCGCACGCCCCAGACGTAGAACGCAAATCCGACCGCGGCTACGACAACGAGATCCCAGCCGTACGGCAGGTAGCCCTTGCCGCCGAAGCGCTCGCTGCCGCCCCACGAGATGAGTGCGACCACGGGCAGGTAGGCGATCAGCCACCAGGCGCCGTCGAGCTGGCGCCTGAAGTCGCGCCAGCCCGACTGCGCCTGGTAGTAGAAGTAGACCGGCAGCGCGACCACCATGAGCAGGATGATCTCGCCGGTCAGCGGCCACTTCGCCCAGTACAGCAGCTCGGTTGCGAACACGAACGCGAGCGCGGCGAGCACGGGCAGGGCGGACAGGCGGAACGGACGGTGCAGGTCCGGCGCGGTACGGCGCAGACTCATCGCGCTGACCGGGCCGGTCATGTACGAGATGATCGTCGCGACCGAGATCACTGCGGCGAGCGTGCCCCAGCCGCGGAAGAAGAACAGGAACACGTACGAGACGAGCAGGTTGAACCACATCGCCGGGCGCGGCACGCCCCAAACCGGATGCAGGCGACCGAGGATCTTCGGCATCGTGCCGTTGCGCTCCATGCCGTAGATCATGCGCGCGGTCGTCGCCGTGTAGGTGATGCCGGTGCCGCTCGGGCTCACGAATGCGTCGACGTAGAGCAGGATCGCGAGCCAGTTGAGGTTGACGAGCAAGGCGAGCTGGGCGAACGGCGAGCGGAAGTCGATGCCGCTCCAGCCGGTCTTCGCGAGCAGCTCGGGTGGCACCGCGCCGATGTAGGCGACCTGCAGGATGAGGTAGACGACGGTCGCGAGCGCGATCGAGCCGAGCACCGCGAACGGAATGCTCTTGCCGGGATTGCGCGCCTCGCCCGCGAGGTTCACCGGACTCTGGAAGCCGTTGTAGCTGAACACGATGCCCGCGGTCGCGACCGCGGTGAGCACCGCGGCCCAGTCGATCGTGTGCTCCGAACCCGGATGGATGCCGACCGAGAAGTTGTCCGTGTGGAAGCCGCTCGCGATGAGTGCGACGCCGGTCGCCGCGGGCACGACGAGCTTGAACACCGTGATCGCGGTGTTCGAGTGCGCGAACAGCTTCACGCTCCAGAAGTTGAGCAGGAAATAGACGATCACGAGTACGGCTGCGATGCACAAGCCGGGCACGGTGAGTTCGCCGTGCGCGGCGCCTGGCGTGTGCACGTAGAGGTCCTGCGTCCACTGCGCCCATTCCCACGGCCACGATGCCATGTACTGCACCGACGCCTCGGCCTCGACCGGGATCACCGAGACGATCGCGATCCAGTTCGCCCACGCGCCGATGAAGCCGACGAGCGAGCCGTGCGAGTAGTGGCTGTAGCGGACCATGCCACCCGATTCGGGAAACATCGCGCCGAGTTCGGCGTAAGTCAGCGCGATCGTCGTGATCACGGCGGCGCCGATGACCCAGGCCCAGATCGCCCCGGGGCCGGCGAGACCGGCGGCTTTCCAGGCACCGAACAGCCAGCCCGAGCCGATGATCGAACCGAGGCCGGTGAGCATCAGCGCGAACGGCCCGACGTCGCGGCGGATGGAGGAATGGTCGGTCATGCAAACACCCCAGTGGGCCGCAGGCGCGGCACGAAGGTCCGATGGTCGCAGGTCGGCCGCCGAAAGTCAGCGGTCCGCGGAGTGCCGCCACGGCCCGCCCGACCGCAGCGGATTGCAAGGGATGCGGGCGAGCCGCGCCGTCTCCTGCAGGAGCCCAGCCTGTGGGCGACCGATGACGCGGCGCGGGTCAATGCCGCGGCGCGCCTCGATGGTGCGCCGCGGTTCGACGCCGCGCACAGGGCGCTCCCGCGGCGCCTTCGCGCCGCCGGCATCGGGTGTCGTCGTCAGAGCGGCGCGTCGAAGCCGTTGTCGAAGATCGTGTCGATCACGATACGCGCGGCGAGGAACTGCGTGTAGTTGCCGACTCCCGTCGTCACGCCGCTGATCACGAGATGGCCGCCGTCGATGCGGCCCCGCACGCCCGCATCGAACAGGGAGCCGCCGAGGTCGAGCGGGATCACCTGCTTGCCCGCGTAGCCGAACGTCGGATCGAGCTGGCCGTCGGTGCCCAGGCGCGCGAGCGCGATGTCGGAATTGTCGTCCGTGATCGAGGCGAATCCGACGAAAACGAGCTTGCCGTCCGGCTGCAACGCGGCGCCGTATGCGATGTCGTTGTTGGTCGCGCCGAGGTCGAACGGGACCGTGGCCTTGCCGCCGTTGCCGAAGGACGGATCCGGCGTGCCGTCTGGCAGCAGCTTGACCGCGGCGAAGTCGTAGCCGTTGTCGGTCGCGACCCCGGTGATGTAGATCGCGCCGTCGGGGCCGATCGACAGCTCGAGTGCTTCGTCGTCGAAGTTGCCGGCGATGTCGAACGCGATCGTGACGCGGCCGTCGCCGCCGAAGTTCGGGTCGAGTGCGCCGGTCGGCGTGAGGCGCGCGATCGCATAGTCGAAGTTGCTCGTGCTGCCGTGGGCTGCGATGCCCGCGACGAGGATGTTGCCGCTCGCGTCGATCGCGACGCTCGAGGCGGTCTCGTCCTTGAAGGTCGGGTCGAGGTCGAAATGGAACGTAAGGCGGCCGTCGCCGTCGAAGCTCGTATCGCGGCTGCCGTCCGCATTGAGGCGCGTGACCGCGAAGTCCGTGCCTTGCCCCGCGACCTCGGCGTTGCCGACGATGATGAGCTTGCCGTTGGCGAGCTGCACGCCGTCGAGAGCGCGATCGTTGTTCGTGCCGCCGGCGTCGAAGTTGATGAACGCCTTGCCGTCGCCGCTGAACGACGTGTCGAGCGTGCCGTCGAGGTTGAAGCGCACGAGCTCCATGTCGCTATCGTCGCCATTGACGCCGGTGTCCGGGCCGCTGCCGAGGAGCACGATCTTGCCGTCCGCCTGCACGATCGTACTGAACCCGGTGTCGGTCGCGGCGCCTGCGCCGACGGCGACTGCAGTCTTGCCATCGAAACTGAAGCCCGTGTCGGGATGGCCGTCGCGATCGAGCCGTGCGACCGCGAAGTCCTCGCCCGTCGAGGGGCCGCCGTCGACGACGCCGCCGAGCACGATCTTGCCGTCGGGTGCGATCGCGAGGCCGTACGCGGTCGCCGTCGCGCCGAAGTCGACGAGCGTGTAGCCGCCGGT
>NZ_DATDMY010000127.1:0-8458 GCF_036518555.1 Dokdonella sp.
GCTCGGCATCGAGGAAACGACGCGCTACTACGCGGTGGAGCAGTTGCAGCAGCGCCTGTCCACGCTGACCTTGCGCAGCGCGACGCCGGTGACGGCCGGATGCCGCGGCGTGAAGTCGCCGCATGAAATCGAGTTGATGCAGGTCGCCAACGACATCACCGCGCATGTTTACCGGCAGGTGCAGCGCGAGTTGCGCGAAGGCATGAGTGAATCCGAACTCGGGGGTCTCATCAGCGCGCGCTACGCCGAATTCGGCGTCGAGGGCGACGCGCTCGTACTGTTCGGCGAAGCGTCCGCGTATCCGCACGGCTTGACGCGCGACGTCGTGCTCAAGGACGGCGACGTCGTGCTCATCGACGGCGGCTGCAAGGTCGAGGGCTACGGCTCGGACATCACGCGCACGATGGCGTTCGGCAAGCCGAGCGCAAAGATGCAGCGCGTGTTCGAGATCGTGCGCGGGGCGCAGGACGCCGGCCTCAAGGCCGCGCGACCCGGCGTCGCCGCGGAAAAGGTCGACGCCGCGGCGCGCAGTTACATCGCCGATCACGGCTATGGCCCGGGATACAAATACTTCACGCATCGCCTCGGCCACGGCATCGGCATGGACGGGCACGAGTGGTACTACCTCGTCGGCGGCAACACGCGCGCGCTCGCGCCGGGCAATATGTTCAGCAACGAACCCGGCATCTACATCGTCGGCGAGTTCGGCATCCGCACCGAGGACGAAATGCTGATCACCGACGACGGTGCGCGCTTGTTGCTGCCGCAAGCGAAGAGCTTGCAGGATATCTTCTGAGCGAGCCGGCCGAGCTGCGGTCGTCCGGCCTACTGGAGCGACGGACGGCGTAGCGCGTTCACTTTGGCCGACGGCGCGCGTGTGCGGAACAGCACGTCGAAGGCGGGGGTCCACGTAGCACCACGGTCTTTCGACACGACGGCCGATTCGCGCACGTCAGTGCCCTGCATCGTCCAGGTGATCCGCTGCAGCACGGTGGTGCCGTTCGCGAGGTGCACCTCGCCTTCGAGCACGAGCGCACCGTCATTCTTCGCGTTGCCCGCAATCGCCATGAACGACCCGCGGTTGGTGACCCAGGTCTGCTGCCACTGCCTGCGCGCGGCGTCGTAGCTCAGGATGCTGTCGCCGACGAGGCCGTCGGCCTGCTCGTAGCGTTCGTGCAGCGCGCAACCGCCGACGATGGATCGCACGATCGTGCGGCCTTGCACCGGACCGCTCGGCGCTTCGGTATCGAACACATCCCATTCGCCGATCCAGGCGTCGAGTTGGTGATACGCGGCGTCGGTGCAGGCGGGCGCGGCGGTGTCGGCGCGGACGGGATTGAGCGCGTCCGGGGCGATGAGCGCGACGCCGAGTGCGAGGGCGGCGAAGCGTGCGGAAGCGAAGCGATGCGTCGTTTTCATGAGGGGGCCGGTTCGTAGGTGCAGACGGTCGTGCGCGCGAATGCATTGGTTCACGAATGCCGTCGGATTGCTGGCCGTTTTCGGCCATCATCACTGCCATGTCGCGCGGCGTGAGGCATCGGCATAGGCGCACCGGGTCGCCGCTCGCGCTGGCCGGACGCGCTAAGCACGGCCGGCGAGGCATCGCGGAACCGTGCCGGCCGACCTGGCGGTCGTCCGGCCTGCTCGCTGCTTCGACGTGGATCGCGGCTGAAGCCGCTCCTGCAGCGCGGCGGATTTTCGGGGCACGCAAGAGCATCGCGGCTTCCGCCGCTTCCACAGGGCGCATCGGAATTGCGCTGCGTCTGTGGGCCCGACGCGCGCAGCGCGGCCGGCGAAGCATCGACAAGAGCGAGCCGGCCGCGCTTCGCGCGTCCCGGCCTACGTCATGCGCGGCGGCACCGGCTACGATGCATGCATCGCCCATCGAGCCTGCCTGCCATGTGGAATGCCCTGCTCCCCGTCCTGCTGCTGATCGGGTCGAACGTGTTCATGACGTTCGCCTGGTACGGCCACCTCAAGTTCACCGACCGGCCGCTCTGGCTCGTGATCGTCGTGAGCTGGGGCATCGCGTTCTTCGAGTACTGCCTGCAGGTACCGGCGAACCGCTACGGCTTCGCGGTCTACAACCCGGCGCAGCTGAAGGCGATGCAGGAAATCATCACGCTCGGCGTGTTCGTCGTGTTCTCGGTCGCCTACCTCGGCGCGCCGATCCGCTGGAACCACCTCGCCGGGTTCGCCCTGATCGTCGTGGCCGGGTTCCTGATCTTCAAGGAGTGATCGATGGGAGCGCTGCGCTCCGGTCGTCCTCACCCTGCCCCTCTCCCGCAACCGGGAGAGAGGGAACAGCGGCGAGCGTACTGGCATAGTAGGCGTTTCGCCGGAATCCCGGGCCCGGCGCTGGCATGGATCGAGGAGTCGTGATGTCTGCAAGGTTTTCGCTGCCGCGTATCGCCCTGCTCGTGGTCGTCGCGCTCGCAGGCGCGTGCAGCGGCGTGCGACCGCAGGTCGAACACGCCCCCGGCGACGTGCGCATCGAGCGCGTCGACCGCGAGTTCGACATTCCCGCGGGCGTCACGCGCATCGCGATCACGAACCTCACGGGCGAGATCAACCTGCGTTCGCGCGACGAACGCGAGGTCGGCATCCACGCGGTCGTGCAGCGCATGCCGCCCGGCCACGCGCATGCGCGCTTCCGCACGCGTCGCGACGGCGACACGTTCGCGATCGAGGTCGGGTTCGATGGCGACGCGGCGGGCCGCGTCGACGTCGCCGCGTACCTGCCGGGCGACCTCGCTGTCGCGCTGACGACGCGCGACGGTCGCATCGCCGCGAAGCGGCGCGCGGGACCGATCGAGGCGACGACCGAATCGGGGCCGATTTTCGCCTCCTCGCGCGACCGGCTGCGCCTCGCCTCGCGCAGCGGCACGATCCGCGCGGTCGCGATCGGCGCGCGCTGGCACGGCGACAGCACGGTCGAAACCGACACCGGCCAGGTCGTGCTCATGGTGCCGACGTTCGGCGACGTCGTGCTCGACGCGGCGAGCGGCGGCAAGGTCTCGACCGATTTCGGCCTCACCGTGCGCACGGATGCGGGCGGCCTGCACACGGCGCGCGCGCGCTTCGGCCTCGCCACCTCCCCGTTGCACGTGCGCAGCCGTACGGGAGAGCTCGTACTTGAACAGCTCGTCCTTCTGGGGGACGATACCGAGATACCCGAAGACGACGACTGATTCCGCCCAGGGGTGGACGGCGGCCGCTGCGTTTTCGCCACGAGGAGAGCCCATGCCGTCCATGTTCCGTCCTGCGGCCGTCGCCGCGTTCGCCTTCGCCCTCGCCGTACCGTCCGCATTCGCCGCGGTCGGAGGCGACCCGCTCGTCAGTGTCGGCGCCGATTACGTGAGCCCGCCGTCGCAGCCCGAGCAGTTCTTCCTCGACGCGCGCCTGCGCCCGGCCGTAGCCGCATGGCAGCCGGGCGACCCGATCCGCGAGGTACCGCGCCAGTTCCACGGCGAGGAGGAACTGCAGCGCCATCCGCCCGCCGCGGTCAATCCCGTGCTGCTCGAGGATGCGGACCTGTTGACCGCGTTGCAGCGGCGCGTGGTGCCGAGCGCGACCGACGCGTTCACGACGCCGTTGCTGAACATCCCCGGCCAGGGCTACACCGGGGTGTTCCCACCCGATCCGTCCGGCGACGTCGGCGGCGGCTTCTACGTGCAGTCGATCAACGGCAGCGGCGGCGCGGTGTACAAGATCTACAACACCAACGACGGCAGCACCGCCGCCGGACCGTTCACGATGGAAGGCCTCGGCAGCGGCGGCGCCTGCGCGAGCGGTCTCGGCGACGGCATCGTCGTCTACGACCAGCTCGCGCAACGCTGGTTGCTGACCGAGTTCGCGAGCGCGGGCAACAACCTGTGCGTCTACCTCAGCGCGAACAGCAACCCGGTCACGACGACGTGGACGCGCTACGTGTTCACGACGCCGACGTTCCCCGACTACCCGAAGTACGGCGTGTGGCCGAATGCGTACTACGTCGGCGCCAACGAGGGCCCGGCGGTCTACGCGCTCGACCGCGTGAAGATGCTCGCGGGCCAGGCCGCGACCCTGCAGCGCAAGACGGTGCCGTCGCTGAACGGCCTCGGCTTCCAGCTCGTGCTGCCGGTGTCGTTCACCGGCACCACGCCGCCGCCCGCGAATGCGCCGGGCCTGTTCGCGCGCGACAACGACGACGAGCGCAACAGCCCGGGCAGCAACAACCCCGCCGAGGACTACCTCGAGCTGTTCACGATGAACGTGAACTGGACGACGCCCGCGAACACGACGCTGACGGGCCCGATCCGCATCGCGGAAGCGGAGTTCAACTCGCAGTTCAACGTGCCGAGCGGTTTCGGCGCGATCAACCAGCCGGCCACGACGCGCCTGCTCGACCCGCTGCTCGAAGTGCTGATGTACCAGGTGTACTACCGCAACTTCGGCGACCACGAATCGATCGTCGGCAACCACGTCACCCAGCTGCCGAGCGGCGGCAACAACGCAGGCGTGCGCTGGTTCGAACTGCGCCGCACGGGCGGCCTCGCGGGCAGCTGGTCGGTGTACCAGCAGGGCACGTACGCGCCCGCCGATGCGGGCGGCCAGATCAGCCGCTGGATGGCGGCCACGGCGATGGACAAGGCCGGCAACATCGCGCTCGCCTACAACGTCGCGCGCAAGACGCCGGCCGTGTTCCCCGGCCTCAGCTACACCGGCCGGCTCGCGACCGACGCGCTCGGCACGATGACCCAGGCCGAGACGT
The DNA here is from genome assembly GCF_036518555.1 of Dokdonella sp. GTDB lineage: Bacteria > Pseudomonadota > Gammaproteobacteria > Xanthomonadales > Rhodanobacteraceae > Dokdonella_A. The sequence goes on from NZ_DATDMY010000127.1 coordinate 4,754, forward strand.
CGATCATCGCGGGCAGCACCTCGCAGACCAACTTCGACCGCTGGGGCGACTACCACCAGATGGGCGTCGACCCGGACGACGGCTGCACGTTCTGGTTCACCGCGATGTACGAAGCGGCCGGCAACCACTGGGACACGCGCATCGCCTCGTTCCGCTTCGACGGCTGCGCGAACCAGACCTCGTTCACCTTGACCGGCACCAACCTCAGCCAGGACGTCTGCGCGGCGACGCCGTCCGCGACCGCGCTGCAGCCGGTCACGATCACGGTCAATCCGGTCAACGGTTTCGCGAGCCCGGTCACGATGAGCTTCCCCGCGCCGGGCCTGCCGGCCGGTTTCGGTGGCACCTACGTGCCGGGCGTGATCACGCCGCCCGCGACGACGTCGGATGCGAACCTCACGGTCACCAACGCGGCGACGCCGGGTGCGCACGACATCGTGCTGCGCGGTAGCGCCGACGGCGTCGACCATGACCTCACGCTCGCGGTCAACGTGACCACGCAGGTGCCCGGCCAGGTCGCACTCGTCTCGCCCGCCGACAACGCGATCAACCAGCCCGCGCAGCCGCTGTTCAGCTGGGCCGCGTCGCAGCAGGTCACGAACTACACGATCGACATCGCGACCGATGCCGGCTTCACCGACATCCTCCTGTCGCAGACGCTGCCGGGCGGCGCGACGTCGTTCCAGCCGAGTGCCGCGCTCGAAGCGGGTCGCCAGTACTGGTGGCGCGTCGCGGCGACGAACCTCTGCGGCACGTCGACGCCGAGTGCGGTGTTCACGTTCACGGTCACGCCGCCGCCGGCGCCGCTGCTCGCCGTCGCACCGGGTTCGCTCGATGCGTCGGTGATCGCCGGCCAAGCGACGAGCGTGCCGCTCGCGATCGGCAACGCAGGCACCGCGGACCTCGTCTGGACGGTGGACACCGCGCCGGCCGATTGCGCGTCGCCGGCAACCGTCGCGTGGCTGTCGCTGAATCCCGCAGGCGGCACCGTGCACGCGGGCGATCCGGACGCGACCGTCACGGTCGGGCTCGACGCGACCGCGCTCGCGGCGGGTACCTACACCGCGAACGTCTGCGTGCACAGCAACGACGCGACGAATGCGCTCGTCGCCGTGCCGGTCACGCTCGATGTGCTGACCGACGACACGATCTTCCGCAACGGGTTCGACTGATCGAACGCGCGCCAGCCGCCGTCGTCATCCGACGGCGGCTGCGCGACGCCCGATGCCGCGCCCGAGCCGGGTCGCGCGGGCTTCTGGCGGCCGCCCGGATGCGCAGCGCGACGCCGCGCTTGCGCGCCACGTACCGGCATGACGGGGTCGATCCGCAGCGCGCACGGCATGGCCCGCACGCGCCCGCGCGAGGGGTCTATTCGAAGCCGTCGTAGAAGATGAGGTCGAGCGTGCCGCTCACCTCGACCGCACCGCTGTCGCACGAACCATTGCCGATCACGCCCCCCGGGCGGCTCGCGCCGCGCTGGTCGTACGGCTGCGCGCACTGCGCGTTCGGCACGCGATTGATCGCCGCGCTGCCCGCGCCCGGCAGCATCGTCTGCGTCGGGCCGCCGTTGTTCGCGAGCGCGCCGAGCATCGGATCGCCGGCGCCGTCGCCCGGGGCCGCGAACGGGCACGAGGTCGCACCGAACCAGACGTTGTAGCCGCCCGACGTCAGCACGCCGTCGCAGTTGCCGTTCGTGTTGTTGGCCATGATGGATCGACTCACGACGAGCGTCGCGCTGCCTGCGCCGTCGTTGTAGAGGCCGCCGCCGAACGCCTGCCCCGTGTTGCCGACGATCGTCGCGTATTCGACCGTACTGGTGCCGCTGCCGGCCTGGTAGATCGCGCCACCGCCGCTGCCCATGCCCGTGGTCGCATTCCCCGTGAACGTCGAATCGAGCACGTCGAGGGTGGAATTGCTGTAGATCGCGCCGCCGTAGCGACCGGTCGAATTGCCCGTGAACGTGCTCGACTCGACCGATGCGTCGCCGCCGTCGTTGGCGATCACGCCGCCGTCGCCGCCGATCGCGGTCGCGGTGTTCTGGTTGCCGCTGAACGTGCTCCAGCGCACGCGCAAGGTGCCGCTGTTGGCGACGACGGGGCCGGCCGATACGTTGGTCTGCACGCGCACGTGGTCGAGCTTGAGCGCGCCGAAGTTCTCGAGCGCGTGGCTCTGGTTGAACTCGGCGTGCTGCAGGGTCAGGCCCTTCAGCGTCGCGTTCGCGCTCGCGAACACCTGGAACAGCGCCGACGTGTTCCCGCCGTCGAACGTGATCGCATTGCCGCCGTCGATGACGACGTCGTTGGCGATCGTCTTGTAGTTCGTGAACGTGATCGTCGCCGTGCCGCAGTTGAACGTGATCGTACCGCTGCCGCTGCCGTCGACGGCCGCGAGCGCGGCGGCGAAGCCGGCTTCATTGCAGTTCGGCGGCGAGACGACCGCGTTCGTCGCAGCGGCATCACCGGCGGCGGCGAGCAGGATCGAGGCGGCGAGCAGGCGGCGGGTGGGCGTGGTGGGTGCGTTCATCGATTCCTCCATGCGGATGCGGACCACGAACCATGGAACGGCAAAGCGGGCGAAGACGAGACACGCGCGGCCGATCGTGGCGAAACGTCGCAGGCCATGCAAGCGGGGCCGCCACCCGCACTTGACGCCGATCAAGTGCGCGCCCCGGCGCGTCGCCGACACTTCGCGCGGATCTTCCAGGGGCCAACCTATGCAGAGCGTGGAAACCTACAACGACCGGGTGGTGCGCCAGTTCACGATCGCGACGATCGTCTGGGGCGTCGTCGGCATGGCCGTCGGCCTGCTGATCGCGGCCCAACTGGCCTGGCCGGCGCTGAACTTCGACATCCCGTGGCTCACCTACAGCCGGCTGCGGCCGCTGCACACGAACGCGGTGATCTTCGCGTTCGGCGGTTGCGGCCTGTTCGCGACCTCGTACTACGTCGTGCAACGCACCTGCCAGGCGCGCCTGTTCGGCGACCGCCTCGCCGCATTCACGTTCTGGGGCTGGCAGGCGGTGATCGTGCTCGCCGCGATCACCTTGCCGCTCGGTTACACGCAGAGCAAGGAATACGCCGAACTCATCTGGCCGATCGACGTGCTCATCGCGGTGGTCTGGGTCGTCTACGCAGTCGTCTTCTTCGGCACGATCGTCAAGCGCAAGGTCAGGCACATCTACGTCGCCAACTGGTTCTTCGGCGCGTACATCCTCACCGTCGCCGTGCTGCACATCGTCAACAGCCTCGCGATCCCGGTCACGCTGACCGACTCCTACCCGATCTATTCGGGCGCGGTCGACGCGATGGTGCAGTGGTGGTACGGCCACAACGCGGTCGGCTTCTTCCTGACCGCGGGCTTCCTCGGGATCATGTACTACTACGTGCCCAAGCAGGCGCAGCGGCCGATCTACTCGTACCGGCTGTCGGTCGTGCATTTCTGGGCCTTGATCGCGGTCTACATGTGGGCCGGTCCGCACCACCTGCACTACACCGCGCTGCCCGACTGGGCGCAGTCGCTCGGCATGGTGTTCTCGCTGATCCTGCTCGCGCCGAGCTGGGGCGGCATGATCAACGGCATGATGACGCTGTCGGGCGCGTGGCACAAACTGCGCACCGACCCGATCCTCAAGTTCATGATCGTCTCGCTGTCGTTCTACGGCATGTCGACCTTCGAAGGGCCGATGATGTCGATCAAGACGGTCAA
>NZ_DATDMY010000128.1:0-8546 GCF_036518555.1 Dokdonella sp.
TCGGCATCTTCTGCCGCCAGCACTACCGCGACGGCAAGGCGCAGTACCTCGCCGACCTGCCGCTGGTGTGGCGCTACGTGACCCACGTCGCGCGCGGCTATCCGGAACTCGCGGCCTTCGTCGCGCTGCTCGAGCGCGCGCTCGGCGAACGCGACATCGCGCGCGCGCGCGAGGTGGCCGCGTGACGATCCGGCGCGCGATGATCTTCGCCGCCGGTCGCGGCGAGCGCATGCGTCCGCTCACCGACGCGACGCCGAAGCCGCTGTTGCGCGCGGGCGGCCGCATGCTGATCGAGTGGCATCTCGAGAAGCTCGCCGCCGCGGGCGTGCGCGAGGTGGTCATCAACACGTCCCACCTCGCCGAACAGTTCCCGGCCGCGCTCGGCGACGGCGCGCGCTGGGGCCTGCGCATCCTCTACAGCTACGAAGGGCCGACGCCGCTCGAGACGGGCGGCGGGATCCGGCACGCGCTCGCGCTGCTCGGCGATGCCCCGTTCATCGGCGTCAGCGCCGACATCGTCAGCGACTACGACTACGCGCGACTGCCGCGCGAGCCCGACGGCCTCGCCCATCTCGTGATGGTGCCGAACCCCGACTTCCACCCGCGCGGCGACTTCTGCCTCGATCGCGGCCGACTCAACGAGGACGGCATCGGCGAGCGCCTCACGTTCGGCAACATCGGCGTCTACCGTCCCGCACTCGTCGCCGGGGAGACCGCGGAGCGCTTCAAGCTGCTGCCGATGTACCAGCGCGCGATGCGCGAGGACCGCCTCGCCGGCGAGCGCTACGACGGCTATTGGCGCAACATCGGCACGCCGGCGCAGTTGCGCGAACTCGGCGGCGGCGAACGCGGCGAACGCTGAAGCGCCGCGACGCCGCGGCGAGGCGACGGCGCGCATCGGCTCGCAGCGGACGCCTCCCGGCCGGCCCGCCGCCGATGCCTCGCGTCCGCGTCCGGCGCTTCAATCGAGCAGGGTACGCAGGAATGGCACGGTCACGCGCCGCTTCGCGGCGAGCGAGGCGCGGTCGATGCGATCGAGTGCATCGAACAGCGAACCGAGGTCGCGACGCGCGCGCGCGAACAGCCAATCGAGCACGCCGTCGTCGAGCTCGATGCCGCGCGTGCGCGCGCGTTCGCGCAGCAGCGAACGCCGCTCCGATTCCTCGAGCGGCCTCAGCGCAAGCTGCGTGCAGGCCGACAGGCGCGAAACGAGGTCCGGCAGGCCGATGCCGAGCTGCGCCGGCGGCGCCGATGCCGCGAACAGCAGCAGCGATCCCTCCGCCCGGCATCGGTTGTAGAGATCGAACAACGCGTGCTCGGCGTCGCGCTCGCCGGCGATCGCGTCGACATCGTCGAGCGCGAGCTGGTCGCTGCCGCCGAGACCACGGATCGCCTGCGCGCGCGGTGCGCGCAGGCTCGCGAGCGACAGGTATTGCGCGGTGCGACCGCCCGCGTTCGCGGCCGCGCAGGCCGCGATGAGCAGGTGGGTGCGCCCGCTGCCCGGCGCGCCGTGCAGGTACAGCCATGCGCGATCCTCGCCGCGCGCCGCGCGCTGCAGCGCGTCCAGCGCCGTGCGGTTGGCGCCGGCGACGAACCCTTCGAAGCGCTGGTGCGCCGGCCAGCGCAGCGCGAGCGGCAACTGCGGACTCATGTCAGGGTGGCGGCGGCGAACCCGGCGCGGCCGGCGGCGGCGCCGCGGCTGAAACGGCATCGGCGACGGCCGCGCGCTCCGCGCCCTTGTCGACGACGACGATGCCCGGCGTCGAGCCGGTCGTGTAGAGCTCGCTGGACGTGTAGCGAGCGTAGAGGTAGCGCAGCACGACCATCACGACCGAGGCGACCGGCAGCGCGAGCAGGACGCCGAGGAACCCGAACAGCTCGCCGCCCGCGAGCACGGCGAAGATCACCGCCACCGGATGCAGGCCGATCTTGTCGCCGACGAGCTTGGGCACGAGCACGTAGCCCTCGAGCGTCTGCCCGATCGCGAACACGCCGAGCACGAGCAGCACGTGCGCCCAGTCCTGGTACTGCACGAGCGCGGCGACGATGCCCATGACGACGCCCGTGATCGCGCCGAGGTATGGCACGAAGCTGATCAGGCCCGCGATCATGCCGATCAGCGGACCGATGCTGACGCCGACGATCCACAGGCCGATGCCGTAGAACGTGCCGAGCGCGAGCATGACGCTGAGCTGGCCACGCAGGAAGGCGCCGAGCACGTCGTCCGATTCGCGCGCGAGCCGCGCGACGACCGGTTCGACGGAGCGCGGGATCAGGGCATGGATGCGCGCGACCAGATCGTCCCAGTCGCGCAGCAGATAGAACGCGACGACCGGCACCATCACGAGGTTGAGTACCCAGCCGACCACGGCCATGCCCGACTTCGAGACCTTCGCGAGCACGCCCGCCGCGATGCCACCGGCTTCCTTCCAGTGCGCCTGCAGCGCTGCGAGGATGCGCTGCGTGTCGAGCACGTCGGGCGAGATGCCGAAACGCGTCTCCAGCCACGGCGTCGCGCGGGTCTGGAACCAGTCGAGCCAGATGGGCAGCTGGCCGAGGAACGCGCCGATCTGTCGCTCGGTGAACGGCACGAGCAGCAGCAGGATCAGGACCACGACGAGGGTGACGACGAGGAACACGAGGCTGACCGCGAGGCTCCGGCTCATCCAGCGCTCGAGGCGATCGACGACCGGATCGGCGAGGTACGCGAACAGCGCCGCGGCGACGAACGGCATGAGCACCGGCGCGAGCAGGTAGAACACGACCCCGACGGACGCGAGCAGGATCAGCCATTGCCAGCGCAGGTGCAATCCGTTCGGTGCACTCTCGTTCATCTCGACCCGTCTCCGCGCAGCGCCCGGCGCGCACGCGCGCCCCAGACGACGATGTAGTGCAATCCGCTCGCGAGCGTCAACGCCGCGGTGAGCGCGACCATCGCCGCGTGCAGCATCGGCGGCGGCGCGATCCAGTGCGACAGGCGCACCAGTTCGGCCAGCACGAACGCGAGCTGGACCGCGGTGGTCGCCTTCGAGAGCGGGCTCGGCGCCGCGTCGAAGCGGCCCACCAGGTTGTGGTACGCGATCGCGCCGGAGACGATCGCGATGTCGCGGCCGACCACGAGGCCGGCGAGCCATGCGGGCGATTCGCCGGACAGGGCGAGCCAGACGAACGCCGCGGTCAACAGCAGCTTGTCCGCGATCGGGTCGAGCATGCCGCCGATCCAGCTCTGCCAGCCGAAGCGCTTGGCGAGCCAGCCGTCGAGCGCGTCGCTCATCGCGGCGATCGCCGCGACGAGCAGCGCGCCGTCGTAGCGCCCACCCTGGATGAGCCAGCACAGCGGCACCACCAGCAGCATGCGCAGCGCGGTGATGAGGTTGGGCAGGTGACGCAGCACGGCTGCGGCGTCAGTGGCCGAGCACGAGCGCCGCGTCCGCGCCGTCGACGCGGCTCGTGCTTTCGGCGAGCGTGCGCTCCATCGCGATCGCGCCGAGGAAATGGGCAACGTCGGTCGACAGCGACACGTGGACGAGGATGCCGTCCGATGTCGCCTGGGTCGGCTGCACCGCCTTGACGAAGTTGTTCCGGCCGAGATAGCCCATCACGCGCGCGTAGTCGTCCGCATCGCGGATGTCGCCGATCCACAAGGTCGCCTCGGTCGGCGTGTCCGGCGCGAGCGGGACGTCGGCGAGCGCTCCGAGTCCGAACTTCTGCAGCATCTGGTCCACCGCTGACGCGTCGAACTGGGCGACCAGCGTCATCGGCGCGTCCGCTTGCGCGTTGCGGCGGTACGAGTACTGCAGCACGTAGCGTTCGGCCTTCTCGATCGCCTTGGCGACCTCGGGTCGCGCCATGACGCTGCTGTCGCCCGTCTGTTCGATGACCACGTTCGCGAGGGCGGTCTGCAGCGCACTCGTCCGCTCCTCGTCGGACTGCGAATTGACCGGCGCGGTGCCGGTGTAGCTCGAGGGCCCGGCGATCGAAGCCAGCGGCAGCACCGCCAGCAGCAACGCCAGCACATACCCCGTCGAGGGGCCGGGCACGCGCGGATCAGGGTGTCGCACGGGGTCGTCCATAGCCATCGGTGGGCTCAAGTCTGCACAAAGGCCGCCAGCACGTCCATGCGACCGCGATGCAGGCTGCGCGGCGCGCGTGCGGTTGGACGGCGGCAAAATGCGTCTCCGGGCGCCGGACGGTCCGGCGGCGCGCGCCGCAGGGCCGCCGAACGAGGCCAGGCACGCGCAGGAAGCACTTTGGCGACACCCTGCTAGAATGCGCGCCCCGCGCAGCCGTCCGCCGCCATGTCCGTCGAACTCGAATCCCTGAGCTACCGTGCCGCCGGCGTCGACATCGACGCGGGCAACGAAGTCGTCGAACGGATCAAGCCGCTCGTACGGCGCACGTTCCGTCCCGAGGTCATGGCCGGCCTCGGCGGCTTCGGTGCACTGTTCGAACTCGGTGGCCGGTACCGCGAACCCGTGCTCGTGTCCGGCACGGACGGCGTCGGCACCAAGCTCAAGCTCGCGCAGATGCTCGGACGCCACGACACGATCGGCATCGACCTCGTCGGCATGTGCGTCAACGACGTGCTCGTGCAGGGCGCGGAGCCGTTGTTCTTCCTCGATTATTTCGCGACCGGCAAGCTCGACGTCGACACCACGGTCAGCGTCGTCGGCGGCATCGCGAAGGGCTGCGAACTCGCCGGCTGCGCGCTCGTCGGTGGCGAGACGGCCGAGATGCCGGACATGTATCCGCCCGGCGAGTACGACCTCGCCGGCTTCACGGTCGGCGTGGTCGAAAAGTCGGCGCTCGTCGACGGCTCGCAGATCAAGGCCGGCGACGCGATCATCGGCATCGCCTCGAGCGGCGCGCATTCCAACGGCTACTCGTTGATCCGCAAGATCGTCGCGCGCGCGAGCATAACGCCCGACAACGGTGGCTTCGACCTCGACGTCGGCGGCGTGCGCCTCGCCGACGCGCTGCTCGCGCCGACCACGATCTACGTCAAGCCGATCCTCGCGCTGCTCAGGCAGCAGAAGGTGCACGGCATGGCGCACATCACCGGCGGCGGGCTCAGGGAAAACATCATCCGCGTGGTCCCCGACGGCCTCGGCATCGCGCTCGACAGCGCCACCTGGAAGCGCCCGCCGCTGTTCGACTGGCTGCAGCGCGAAGGCAACGTCGCGCGCGACGAAATGCTGCGCACGTTCAACTGCGGCGTCGGCTACACGCTCATCGTGCAGCGCGATCAGGCCGGCATGACGCTCGATGCACTCGAGGCGCTCGGCCTCACGGCGTGGACGATCGGCTCGGTCGAGGCCGTGCGCGGCGACGAACGCGTGCACATTGCGTGAGCACCGCACGGGGACGGCCGCATGCGTGCGCGACCAGGCGGATGCGCGAGGAACCCTGACCCGAACGATGCCTCCACCCCCTTTTCGCATCGCCGTGCTCGCCTCGGGACGCGGCTCCAACCTGCAGGCGCTCATCGACGCGCAACGCCAAGGGGCGTTGCCGATCGAACTCGTGCTCGTCGCGAGCGACAAGGTCGATGCGCATGCGCTGCGGCGCGCCGAGGCCGCGGGCATCCCGACCCTCGCGCTCGCGCCGGGGTCCGCGCCCTCTCGGGCGGCCTACGATGCCGAGCTGTTCGGGCGCGTCGCGGCGTACGCGCCGGACCTCATCGTGCTCGCGGGTTTCATGCGCATCATCGACCCGGCCGCGCTCGCCCCGTGGGCGGGGCGGATCGTCAATATCCATCCGTCGCTGCTGCCGAAGTACCCCGGCTTGCACACGCACCGTCGCGCGATCGAGGCGGGCGACGCCCTGCACGGGGCAACCGTGCACTACGTCACCGCCGAACTCGACGGCGGCCCGCCGATCGCCTGCGCCGAAATCCCGGTGCACGTCGGCGACACGCCGGAACGGCTCGCCGAGCGCCTGCTCGCCGAAGAACACCGCCTGCTCGTCGCCTGCATCGCCCTCATCGCGGCGGGCCGCATCGCGCTCGACGGCACCCGCGTGCGCCTCGACGGCGCCGCGCTGGCCTCGCCGCTGTGCCTCGGCGCGGACCTGAATCTCTTCGCACGCACACAAGAGCGGAAGGATTGAAACACGAAGCACACGGAGCACAGGAAGGACGAGCTCTTCCTCGTCCGAGAAACCTCCGAACAAGGCGTCCCGCGCGGAACCGGGATTCGTCTTGCTCTTGCTCTGCCTTCTTCGTCTGCTCTGTGTGCTTCGTGTTTCACGCTTCGGCCCTTGTACGTTTCGTTCAGGGACGTGCTCCGATACTGCGGCGTCCAGTCGTAGCGAAGGCCATCATGAAGATTCCGTTCGTCGCTGCCGCCCTGCTCGCGTTCGCCGTACCCGCGTTCGCTGCGGGAGCGATCAAACCGTTCCATGCCGAATATGCGACGTTGCGCAACGGCGACGAAGTCGGGCGTACGACGCTCGATCTCGCCGACAACGGCGACGGCAGCTGGACACTGCGCAGCGAGACGCGCGGAACGTCGACGCTCGCGAAGCTCGCCGGTATCCATATCGTCGAAACCTCGCGCTTTCGCTGGAAGGACGGCCGGCCCGAAGCGGTCGCGTACGACTACAAGCAGGACGGCGCGTTCAAGCAGCGCACGCGCCATGCGGCGTTCGACTGGCGGGAAGGCTCGGTCGAAGTGAGCGAAGGCGGGCGGGATTTCCGCTATGCGACCGTGCCGGGCCTGATCGACCGCCAGTCGGTGACGCTCGCGCTCGCGAGCGACCTCGTGCACGACGCGACCGCGTTCGAGTATCCGGTCGCGGTCAAGGACCGCGTCGAGACGATGCGCTACGTGCGCGGCGCGGTGGAGACGCGCAAGGTTCCCGCGGGCGCGTTCAAGGCGCAGCTCATGCGTCGCGAAGGCGAACCGGGCGAGGATCGCAAGCGCGTCGCACGCAGCTGGTTCGCCGAGTCGCTCGGCTGGCTGCCGGTCGAGATCGAGCAGACCGAGAAGAAGGGCGACACCGTGACGCTCCAGCTCGTGTCCGTGCGCTGAGCCGCCGGCGACGGATGCCGCGACAGCGTGGCGATGCCGCGTTCGGCTTCGTCGCCCTTTTGCGTTTCCCTCGAGGTGGGCCCGCGAGCGTATGCTCGGAGCGGGTCGTTGCAGCGAGGGGATGGCGATGGCACGGACCACGACAGCCGCAGTACGGGCGACGATTCTCGTCGCGCTCGCATGCGCATCGGCAACGAGTCGCGCATCGGCGGACCCCGCCGGTACCGACTACGCCTGGCCGAACCTTGCCGACTTCCTCCAGCGCTTGATCGCGACCGTCGGCCCCCCGGTCAAGGTGTACAAGCTGTCGATCGACCGCGACGGCAAGGTCGACCTCTGGATCCAGGACCGGGCGCACCCCGACCTCGTCGACAGCTGGGAATACGACCGCGGCCGCATCGACGGCCCGATCCCGGTCAAGTTCGACCACTACCCGTCCGTCGCCGCGCTCGACCACCATGTGATCGAGCTGACGACCATCGATTTCCCGCGCCTGCCCGCGATGCTCGCGACCGCTCGAACGAAGCTCGGCCTTCCGGATGCCCGCGTCGTCTCGATCGAGCTCGAACGCGGCGACTCGAGCGGCTTCATTTCGGTCACCGACACGCCGATCTGGACCATCGCCGTCGACACGCCACGCCACGACGGTCGCGTCGAGTTCGACCTGCAAGGGAGGGTGCTCGATGTCGACAAGGACTGATCGTCGTCGCGCGCTCGCGCTCGCCGCGTTGTGGATCGGCCAGGCGACCGCGACGGGAGCGCCCGTCGCCCCCGTGCATCCGCTCGAGACGCCCGCGGCGCTCAAGGCCGCATTCGCCGAGCACATCGGCCACCCGGTCAATGTGTTGAGCTTCGGCTTCGGCGAGCACTACGCGCAGATGCTCGCGCAGAACGCCGCCGCGCCCGACGAATTCGACGAATACGAGGCGGTGCCCGGTCGCACGCTGGAGCGGGGCCGACCGAAGAAGGCGGGCGAGGTCGACTGCCGCAAGAAGGTCGCATTCGCCGCGCTCGACCTCGACGCAGGCGCACGCGTGCTCGCGCAGGCGCGCGCGATCGCGGCGGCGAACGGATACAAGATTCCGGACAACGTCATTCTGGGCGCCGACGTGTTCTGCGCCGACTTCGGCTGGCGCGCGATCCTCACGAGCGACTCGAATGACGACGCGATGCTGCAGGTCGTCTGGACGCCCGACGGCCTGTCGCCGAAGGCGCAGGAACTGCGCGGCGACGGCTGGCGCAAGGTCGATGTCGCGAAGTTGCTCGCCGGCAGTGCGAAGGTCGCGCCGGCCGCGCCGAAGGAGAAGCCGAAGACGGTCGCGGGTGACGGCCGCCGGCGCGACTTCCTCGGCGGCATCGATGCCGATCTTGCGCGCCTCGAGGCCGAAGTCGGCGCGCCGCTCGGCTTCAAGCACATCGGCGTCGACCGCACCCAGCTCTCGGTGGACGTATTCCAGGGCGGCAACCGCAAGCGTGTCTCGACCTGGCTCGTCGACACGGATGGTGCCATGCGGC
>NZ_DATDMY010000129.1:0-5186 GCF_036518555.1 Dokdonella sp.
GCACCGCCGTGGATCACGAGCACGGGCATTGCAGCCTCCGCTACATCCGCCATGAGGCAACACAGGATCGCGAACAGGAGTCGGCTCGGCATTGCATCGACACGCATCGGCGGACGTCCGCGCGAGTATAGGCAAATCCCCGCCGCCGGACCTGTATGCGCGACGCGTCTGCGGGACGGTCCGCCACGGACTTGCAGTTCCGATGGCGGCGCGACGTTGCCGCGCGGACGGCGCGCCCGCGCTTCGGCCTTGAGCCGCCCTACCATTTTCGCAACTGAGCGCCGAGGCCGAAGCGCATCGCGGCGTGCGCCCCTCCCACGGAATGGAAGGCCCGTAGGGCGGATCAAGCCGCGTAGCGGCGGATCCGCCTTCACCGCTGCAGGTCTTCGCACTCGGCGGCTCCGGCCTTCGGCCTTGAGCCGCCCTACGCCTTTCGCAACTGAGGGCCGAGGGCTGGGGGCGAAGGGCATCGCGGCGTGCGCCGCTCCCACAGAAAAAAGAAAAGGGAGGGACCGCAGTCCCTCCCTCGCGTACGTCGGGGAACGCGACCGCTTACTTCGCGGCCGGCTTCTCTTCCTTGAGTCCACGCTGCTCGAGCAGCGGCTCGACGCTCGGATCGCGGCCACGGAAGTCGCGGTACATCTTCGCCATGTCCTCGGTGCTGCCGCGCGAAAGCACCATGTCGCGGAAGCGCTGGCCGTTCTCGCGCGTCATGCCGCCGTGCTCGCGGAACCAGTAGAACGCGTCGTGGTCGAGCACTTCGCTCCACAGGTAGGCGTAGTAGCCGGCCGCGTAGCCGCCACCCCAGATGTGCGCGAAATAGGACGTGCGGTAGCGCGGCGGCACTTCGACCATGTCGATCTTGAGGTCGTGCAGCGTCTTCTTCTCGAACGCGTCGACGTCCTGCTTGCCGGCGTCGACGCCGAGCGTGTGCCAGCTCATGTCGAGCAACGCGGCGGCGAGGTATTCGGTCGTCGCAAAGCCCTGGTCGAAGGTCTTGGACTTCTTGATCTTCTCGACCAGTTCGGCCGGCATCGGCGTGCCGGTCTGGTAGTGCTTGGCGAAGTTCGCGAACACCTTCGGATCGCTCGCCCAGTGTTCGTTGAACTGCGACGGGAACTCGACGAAGTCGCGCGGCACGCTGGTGCCGGACAGGGTCGGGTACTTCACGTTCGAGAACATGCCGTGCAGCGCGTGGCCGAACTCGTGGAACATCGTCGTCGCGTCGTCCCAGCTGATCAGCGCAGGCTGGCCCGCGGCCGGCTTGGTGAAGTTGCAGACGTTGAACACGACCGGCTTCGTGCCGAGCAGGCCCGACTGGCCGACGAAGTTGTCCATCCACGCGCCGCCGCGCTTGCTGTCGCGCTTCCAGTAGTCGGCGTAGAACAGCGCCATCGAGGCGCCGTCCTTGTCGAACACCTCGAACACGCGCACGTCCGGGTGGTACACCGGGATGTCCTTGCGCTCCTTGAACGTGAGGCCGTACATCTGGTTGGCGGCGAAGAACACGCCGTCCTGCAGCACGCGATCGATCTCGAGGTACGGCTTGATCTGCGACTCGTCGAGGTCGTACTGCGCCTTGCGCACCTTCTCGGCGTAGTGCTGCCAGTCCCACGGCGCGAGCTTGAAGCCGCCGTTCTCCTTGTCGATGAGCGCCTGCATCGCCGCCGCCTCGCCTCGCGCCTTCGCGGTCGCCGCCGGGACCATGTCGGTCATGAGCTTCTCGGCCGCCTCGGGCGTCTTCGCCATCTGGTCGTCGAGCGTGTAGGTCGCGTAGTTCGGGAAGCCGAGCAGCTTGGCGCGCTCGGCACGCAGCACCGCGAGGCGCTGGATGATCGCGCGCGTGTCGTTCGCATCGCCGTGCTCGGCGCGCATCGTCGAGGCCTTGAACAGCTTCTCGCGCGTCGCGCGGTTCTCGAGCGAGACCTGCGCCGGCTGCTGGGTGGTGTTCTGCAGGGTGAGCGCGTACTTGCCGTCCTGCTTGCGCGACTTGGCCGCGTCGGCCGCGGCGGCGAGGTCGGCCTCGGACAGGCCCGCGAGCTCGGCCTTGTCCGACACGATCACCGCACCCGCGTTGTTCGCGGCGAGCAGCTTGTTGGAGAAATCGGTCGTGAGCGTCGACTCTTCCTTGTTGAGCTCGCGCAGCTTCGCCTTGTCGGCCGCGGAGAGCTGGGCGCCCGCGCGCACGAAGTTGCGGTAGTAGCGCTCGACGAGCTCGTTCTGCTCGGCATCGAGGCCGAGCGACGCGCGCGTGTCGTACAGCTTCTTCACGCGCTCGAACAGCTTGTCGTTGAGGTAGATCGCGTCCTGGTGCTCGGCGTACTTCGGTGCGACCGCTTCCTGCACCTTCTGCAGCGTGTCGTTCGTGTTGGCGCCCGTGATCGCGCCGAACACCGCGCCGACGCGGGTCAGCGTCTGGCCGCTGCGCTCCATCGCCTCGATCGTGTTGGCGAACGTCGGCGCCTCCTTCGAGGCGGCGATCTTGTCGATTTCGGCGATCTGTTCGCGCATGCCGGCTTCGATCGCGGGCTGGTAGTCCGCGTCCTTGATCTTGTCGAACGGCGGCGCGTGGAACGGCAGCGCGCTCTCGCGCGCGAACGGATTGCTCGCCGCGAGGGTCGCGCCAGCGCCCTTGGCAAACGCGTCGGCCGGCTGCAGCACGGCCGCGGTGGCGCCGAACAGGATCAGGTTCATCGTCGTCGTCAAGATCTTCGTTCGCAGCATTGGGGTTCCCCGTGGCGGAAAAAAGGCGCCGGAGCGGACGCAGTCCGACGCGTGGCCGGCCAGCCTAGCCGCCACCGGAGGCCGGCGCCATGTGCCATTCGGCCCATGACGGGGAGAGGGCTGGGCCGCGGGCCGGCCAAGGTCGAGGGCGCGCCGGTGTGCGGTAGATGCTTGATTCGGCGGTCGAGGTAGGGCATCGCGGCTTCCGCCGCTGCCACAGGAGGCCTGAAAAAGCCTAGCGCGCGGGGAGCGCCCTCAACGCAGGCTCAAGGACCTTCCACACATTCTCGAGCACGCGCGGCTCGCCCGCGGCGCGCGGGTGCAGGCCGTCGTCCTGCATGAGCGCAGGGTCGAGCGCGACGCCGTCGAGCAGGAACGGGACCAATGGCACGTTGAATTCGTCGGCGAGGCCCCGATACAACTCGCGCAGGCCGTCGCGGTATTGCGGCCCGTAGTTGACCGGCAGCTCGATGCCGACCAGCACCGCGCGCGCGCCGGCGCGGCGCACGGCCTCGAGGATCGCCGCGAGGTTCGAGCGCAACTGCGCGAGCGGCAGTCCGCGCAGGCCGTCGTTGGCGCCGAGTTCCACCACCACGAGCGCGGGCGCATGCTCCTTCAGCAGGGCGGGCAGGCGCGCGAGGCCGCCCGCGCTGGTCTCGCCGCTGATGCTCGCGTTGACGACGTCGCGCGCGGGCCGCGCGGCGGCGAGGCGTTCGTCGAGCAGGGCCACCCAGCCCTCCTTCGGCGCCAGGCCGTAGGCGGCGGACAGCGAATCGCCGAGCACGAGGACGGGCCGTGGCGCGCCGGTGGCGAGCGCGGCGAAGAATGACGAGAGTACTACGAGAAGGATGCGCAACATGAATGGCAGGACCGCGTCGGCGTTGTATGCGAGCGAGGTTAGCAAAACCGTCGACGGGCCCGACGGGCGCCTGACGATCCTCGAGGGCGTGAGCCTCGAGGTCGCGCGCGGCGACAGCCTCGCGATCGTCGGCGCCTCGGGATCGGGCAAGACGACCTTGCTCGGCCTGCTCGCGGGGCTCGACCGGCCGAGCACGGGCACGATCGCGCTCGCCGGCGAACGGCTCGATGCGCTCGACGAGGAAGCGCGCGCACGCCTGCGCCGCAGCCGGGTCGGCTTCGTGTTCCAGAGTTTCCACCTGCTGCCCGCGCTGACCGCCGAGGAAAACGTGATGCTGCCGCTCGAGCTCGACGGCCGCGACGACGCGCGCGAGCGCGCGGCCGAAGCTCTCGCGCGCGTCGGCCTCGACGCGCGCCGCCATCACTACCCGGCGCAGTTGTCCGGCGGCGAGCAGCAACGCGTGGCGCTCGCCAGGGCGTTCGTGCACCGTCCCGAGATCCTGTTCGCCGACGAACCGACCGGCAACCTCGACCAGCGCACCGGCGCCGGCATCGGCGACCTGCTGTTCGCGCTCAACCGCGAGCATGCGACGACGCTCGTGCTCGTCACCCACGATGCGAACCTCGCCGCACGCTGCGCGCGCAGCCTGCGCCTGCACGAAGGCCACATAGAAGACTCCGCCGCCGCAGGCGGCGCACCCGCGTCCCTCGCCCGCGCAGCGGGAGAGGGGGGGACCATCGGCGGAGCCGATGGTGGGGTGAGGGAAGCCACGCCCGAACCCACATCCTCCCTCTCCCGCGCAGCGGGAGAGGGCGGAACCATCGGCAAGGCCGATGGTGCGGTGAGGGACACGTCGCAGGAACCTCGCTCGTGAGGCCCCTCGCCTTCGCCGCGCGCAGCCTGCGCCGCGAGTTCCGCCATGCCGAACTCGCGACGCTCGCGATGGCGCTCGTGCTCGCGGTCGCCGCGATGGCGGCGGTCGCGACGCTCGCCGCGCGGGTCGAACGCGCGCTCGTCGCCTCCGCCGCCGAGCTCATCGGCGGCGACCTCGCGCTCGGCGCGTCGCGCCCGCTGCCGGCCGAGCTCGCCGAGGAAGCACGGCGCCGCGGCCTCGCGACCAATCGCCTGGCCGAGTTCCCGAGCGTGCTGTTCGCCAACGAACGCAGCCGGCTCTGCGACGTGCGCGCGAGCGACGCCGCGTTCCCGCTGCGCGGCGCACTCAGCGTGCGCGACGTCGACGGCGTCGAGCGTGCCGCGCACGCGCCGCCGTCGGGATCGATCTATGCCGACCACGCGGCGCTCGTCGCGCTCGATGTCGCGGTCGGCGCGCGCGTGCAGCTCGGCGGCCGCGACCTGCTCGTCGCCGGCGAGATCGCGAAGGCGCCCGACAGCGGCAACCCGTTTCGCATCGCGCCACGCGTGATCATGAACATCGCCGATGCCGAAGCGATCGGCCTGCTCGGCACCGGCAGTCGGGCGGGGCATCGCCTGCTCGTCGCCGGCGACGTCGACGCGGTCGCCGCGTTCGCCGCCTGGGCGGGATCCCACCTGCCCGCGGGCGCGCGCATCACGACCGTGCAGGACGCGCAACAGAACCTGCGCC
>NZ_DATDMY010000130.1:0-3783 GCF_036518555.1 Dokdonella sp.
CGCATCGACGGCGGCGGCTCGGGCACGGTCGATGCGGGCTGGACCGTCGCCGCCGACGGTTGGATCAGCGCGCTCGCGTGCGACGCGCACGGCGTCCTCTACGTCGGGGGTTACTTCACGCGTGTCGCCGGCGTCGCGCGCCCGGATCTCGCCGCGATCGCCGGCAAGCCCTGGCCCGGGCCGCGGCACGCGCATTCCCTGCACGCGCGGCCGGACGCGTCGCCTTAGCGCCCGGACGCGACGCGGCGGCGAGCGGCACGATGCCCCGCTGCGACGATCGCGCGCGTCCGCCCGTCTCCGCTTCGCCGCCCGTGCGGTCGTGCACCGACGCTGCCGGCTGGCGTGCGAAGATGCGTGTTCGCCGTGCCGCGCACGATCCGACGAACTGGAGACAAGATGAAGAAGACCCCCCTCGTACCGCTCGCACTGCTCGCGGGTCTGGTCGCCGCCCCCGCCTTCGCGACGTCCGCCGCGACGCTCGACGCGGACGTCGTTGCCGCCCGGCTGCGCGCCGCGCCGGGCGCCACGCACCGCGGGCGCGCGGCGCCGGTGAAGACGGAAGGAACGCACGCGTCGCCGGGCACCCCGACCGCGAACACCTACCGCGCCTATCCGCCGAGCTGCGCCGCCGATCCGCTGCCGGACAAGCCGACCGGCACGGTGTATTCGGTCAACATGCCGTTCTGGGCGCGCAAGCCGTCCGACCTCAACCACGGCTTCCTCGAGAACGTCACGGTCACCGTGTGGCGCCTGCCGTGCAGCAACAGCGGCGCGGCGACCCGCTACAACCCGCAGGGCCATCCGAACTCGATCACGCTCATGCGCATCGACCGCAGCACGGCGAACGAAGGGCACGACGACATCTATCCGACCTTCCCGATCCTGCAGGTCAAGCAGGGCGCGATCGACTTCACGGTCACGTCGGGCAGCACGACCGCGCGCAATCCGAAGAGTTTCCCGCGCGTCGCGAGCGAACCGAACACCGTGCGCGAAAGTGCCAATTACGACAACGCGATCATCGACAGCACGACTTACGTGCTCGAGAACTTCCCCGATCCCGACGCGGGCTACTTCACGTTCGGCGATGCGTTCACGCTGCGCGTCGATCCGAACGTGCCGAGCACCGTGCAGCCGGTCGACATCGCGGTGCCGGCGTACGCGGCCGGCAACGACGTCGCGACGGCCCGTCCGTTCGACGGCTACGCCGCCGCGCAGTGGATCAACACCGAGCTCAACGAGGGCCTGCTCGTGCAGGTGACGGAACAGCCGCAGGCGACCGGCGCGCCGGTGCGCCAGCTCGTGTTCGACCTGCTCACCGAGGACCAGAACGGCGATCCGCTCTGGCTCGTCGGCAACACCGCGTTCAACGTCGGCCAGACCAGCATCACCGTCGACGTGAACTATCTCGGCAACGGTCTCGCCCAGTTGCCGTACGGCAGCGCGACGTTCCAGCTGCACGACTGCAACCGCCTCGACGTGACCTTCACGCCCGACGCGGGCCTGCCGAGTCCGATCCCGGTCATCGACGGCCTGACGAGCTACGAGCGCCTGTTCACGCCGAACGGCATGACCTGCGAGTAGGCGCGCGACGATGCGGCGGGCGTGGCCCGCCGCATCGATCAAAGCGCGAAGAACGCCTGCGCGTTCGCGCGCGTGAGCGCAGCGATGTCCGCCATGTGCTCGCCGCGCGCGGCGGCGACCGCGGCGCAGACGTGGGCGAGGTACATCGGCTCGTTGCGGCGGTGCGACGGCTTCGGATGGAGGTCGCGCGGCAGCAGGTACGGCGCGTCGGTCTCGATCATGAGTCGGTCGGCCGGAACCAGGCGCACGAGGTCGCGCAGGTGCTGGCCGCGGCGTTCGTCGCAGATCCAGCCCGTGATGCCGATGTAGCAATCGCGGTCGAGATAGTCGACGAGTTCGTCGCGCTCGCCGGTGAAGCAGTGCACGACCGCGCGCCCGATGCGCGCACGCACCGCGTCGAGGCAGGCGATGAAGTCCGCGTGCGCATCGCGCTGGTGCAGGAACAGCGGCTTGCCGCAGTCGACCGCGATCGCGAGCTGGCGTTCGAACGCGGCGATCTGCGCCGCGTGTGGCGAATAGTTGCGGAAGTAGTCGAGGCCGGTTTCGCCGACCGCCTTTACCTCGGGCGTTGCGACGAGTTGGCGCAGCAGTTCGTCCGTTGCATCGTCGTATTCGTGCGCGTGGTGCGGGTGCACGCCCGCGGTCGCATGCAGGAAACCCGGGTGCGCCTGCGCGAGCGCATGCGCGGCGCGGCTGCCGCCCGCGCTCGCACCGGTGACGACGATCTGGTCAACGCCGTGCGCGCGCGCACGTTCCAGCACGGCGTCGAAATCGGGGCGGAACGACTCGTGCGTGAGGTTCGCGCCGATGTCGACCAGCGCGAGGGTGGCGTCCGTCATGTCGGCGGCTCTTCATCCGGCCAGGTAAACGCGCGATTATGCGCACTCTGCGCCGGGCTCGCACCCGGCGCGGTTCACCGCGAATTCATTGCCGCCCGGGGAAGCTCGCGCGGTCCAACTTGGGGAACCATCATGAAAAGTCCGCTCCGCCTGACGCTCACCCTGGCCGCAGGCGTCGTCGCCCTGCCCGCGTTCGCCGCGGTCGCGCCACCGGCCGATCTGCGCGCCGCCCACGACACGGCCGTCACGCAGATCCGCGCCGCCCTCAGCGACGCGACGACGAAGGCCAAGGCGAGCGCGGCCAAGCGCGCGAAAGCGATGGGCAACGACGTCTACCCGGGCACGCCGCTCGCGAACGAATTCCGCGCCTATCCGCCGAGCTGCGCCGCGTGGCCGCTGCCCGACAAGGCGAGCGGCCCGACCCAGACCGCACGCGTGCGGCTGTACGCGCGCAACTCCGCCGGCCAGGTCGTCGATCCCGAGACGGTCACGATGACGCTCTGGCGCATCGCCTGCAGCAGTTCCGGTGCCCAGACGCCGTACAACACCGACGGCGGCTACAACTCGATGACGCTGCTGCGCATCGATCGCGACACCGCCAATGAAGGCCATACGGACCACTTCCCGACGTTCCCCTCGCTACGCGTCCAGCAGGGCAGCATCGGCTACGACGATCCCGAAAGCTTCGTCCGCGCAGCGACCGAGCCGAACACGTTCACGTCCGACTTCCTGTTCGACACGCCGATCTTCTCGAGCACGACGTTCGTGCTCGAGAACTACAATTTCGACGCCGACTACCAGCACTACTACAGCTACGCGTACAAGCTGCAGGTGAATCCGTACACCGGCAGCACGGGTGACATCGCCGAGTTCAACGTCGCGGCATATTTGCCCGCACAGGGAACCTATCCCGATGCGTTCGCCCCGCTGCCGCTCGACGGCTACTCGGCCGCGCAGTGGATCAACACGCAGTACAACGAGGGCCTTCTCGTGCAGATGACCGAACAGCCGCAGTCGAACGGTTCGACCGTGCGCCAGCTCGTGTTCGACCTGCTCACCGAAGACCTCAACGGCGACCCGCTCTGGCTGGTCGGCAACGCGCCGTTCAACGTCGGCCAGACCAGCATCACCGTCGACGTGAACTACCTCGGCAACGGCCTCTCGCAACTGCCGTACGGCAGCGCGACGTTCGAGGTCCGCGACTGCAACCACCTGGACGTGACGTTCGCGCCGGACGCGAACCTGCCGAGCCCGATCCCGACGATCAGCGGTCTCACCACCTACGATCGGCTGTTCACGCCGAACGGCATGACCTGCGAGTAATCGCGCGCGCAAGCGAACCACGGCGCGGCCGGCGACGGCC
>NZ_DATDMY010000131.1:0-2791 GCF_036518555.1 Dokdonella sp.
GAAGTTGATCACCATCGGCAGCTGGTCGATATCGAGCCCGCGCGCGGCGATATCGGTCGCGACGAGCACGGCGATCTTGCCGCTCTTGAAGTCCTTCAGTGCGCGCGTGCGCTGGTTCTGGCTCTTGTTGCCGTGGATCGCCGCGGCGCGCAGGCCGGCCTGCTCGAGCACGCGCGCGAGCTTGTCGGCGCCGTGCTTGGTGCGGCCGAACACGAGCGTCTGGCGCGCGTCGTTCTGCAGCAGGTGCAGCAGCAGGTCGCGCTTCTTCGACGCGTCGACCGGATGCACGCGGTGCGTGACGGTCGCGGCGACGCTGTTCGGCTTGGCGATCTGGATTTCCACCGGTTCGCGCATGAACTCGGCGGCGAGCGCCTTGATCTCCGGCGCGAACGTGGCCGAGAACAGCCAGGTGACGCGGTTCTGCTTCGGCAAGTGGCCGAGGATGCGCTTGATCGACGGCAGGAAGCCCATGTCGAGCATGCGGTCCGCCTCGTCGAGGATGAGCACCTCGATGTGCGAGAGGTTCACGCTGCGCTGCTGGATGTGGTCGAGCAGGCGGCCTGGCGTGGCGACGAGGATCTCGACGCCGCGACGCAGCGCCTCGACCTGCGGCTGCATGCCGACGCCGCCGAAGATCGTCGTTGCGCGCACGCCCAGATGCTTGCCGTACGCGCGCACGCTCTCGTGTACCTGCGCGGCGAGTTCGCGCGTCGGCGTGAGCACGAGCGCACGCGGCGCCTTCGGTGCGGCAGGCTTGCGCTCGCCGGCGTACAGCCGATCGAGCAGCGGCAGCGAGAACGCGGCCGTCTTGCCGGTGCCGGTCTGCGCACCCGCGAGCAGGTCGCGGCCTTCCAGCGCGGGCGGAATCGCCGCGGCCTGGATCGGGGTGGGGGCGGTATAGCCTTGTTCGGCGAGCGCGCGCAGCAGCGCAGGCGCAAGCCCGAGGGTTTCGAAAGACATTGCAAACTCCTGGTGAGAGTCGGCGCACGGATGCGCCGTGCCGGCGCTTCCGTCGAGAACGGGCGGAAGACCGAGCAGCACCCAGCGTTCCCAAGAAACCGCGCTGAAGATGCGAAGATGGCGGATCGGCGACCCGGATGGCCGGCGATTCCGGAATGAGGCGACGAAGCCGATCGGTGCGGAACGCGAAACGCTGCCTGAGGCGGCGATCGGATGCGTTCCAGAGGGAAAACCGCGTAGCGGCGCAACAGACCGCGCGCACCATACACGAAGCGCGTCGTTTCGGCCACCCTCCACTGCGATGCCGGTGCGAAGGGTTCAGTTTCGCGCGTTGACCCGCCTGCGTGCCCGGCCTAGGCTCGGCCGACGTATTCCGATGCGCGGTGTCGCTTCCATGTCGTTGCCCTGGCTCTACCTGCTGCTCGCCGGCCTCGCCGAGATCGCGTGGGCGGTCGGCCTCAAGTACACCGACGGCTTCTCGCGCCCGCTGCCGACGCTGGCGACGGTCGCCGGCATGGCCGTGAGTTTCTGGCTCCTCGCGCTCGCGATGCGCGAAATCCCGCTCGGCACGGCGTACGCCGTATGGACCGGCATCGGCGCGGTCGGCACCGTGATACTCGGCATGGTGCTGTTCGGCGAATCGCGCGACCTCGCCCGGCTCGCCTGCATCGCGCTGATCCTCGTCGGCGTGGTCGGCCTCAAGTGGCTCGGCGGAGCGGGCCAGGCGTGACCAAGGCGGATGCGAGCCACGCCGCGGCGAGCGGTGATTCGCGAGCAGGCGTCCGCCTCGATATCTGGCTGTGGGCGGCGCGCTTCTTCAGGACGCGGTCGCTCGCCAAGCAGGCGATCGAGGGCGGCAAGGTCGAACTCGCCGAAGGCAGCGCGCGTCCGGCGCGCCTCATTCACGTCGGTGACCGCCTGCGCATCGCGCGCGGCGAGGAACGCTACGAAGTCGACGTGCTCGGCCTCAGCGAGACGCGCGGCCCGGCGAGCGTCGCGCAGCGGTTGTACGGAGAGACGGAATCCGGCCGCGCCGCGCGCCTCGCCGCTGCCGATCAGCGCCGGCTCACCGGCGCCGGCTACGCGAAACCGCCGAGCAAGCCGGACAAGCGCGCGCGACGGTTGATCCGCGCGCTGGGCGACATCGAGGCGCTGTAGCGCGACGGACCTTCACGCATCCGGCTTCGCGTGCGCCTCGCGCACGATGCGTTCGAAGTCGTCGCGCAGCATGCGGTTGGCGTATGCGCTCAGGTGATCGCCGTCGAAGAACAGCGGCTTGCCGTCGCGGATCGCGACGCATACCGCGTCGGGGCAGAGGATCGGGAACGGATCCCAGACGAGCAATTGGGGCACGCCCTGTGCCACGCGCGCGAGGCTGTCGAGTACGGGTGCGCGATAGCGTTGCAGGTCGTCGCGGCGCATTTCGAGGCCCGCCGCGCAGATCGGATTGCCGCGATCGAACCAGTCCGCGCAGCGGAACGGTGGCGCGCGGAACACCGGCTTGGGCGCATCGACAATCATCCGCATTCCGTGTCGTGCGAGCGGGACGAGCTGCGTGATCAGCTTCTTTTCCGCCGCGCTGCGGCGTGTCCGCGCGGCCTCGCTGCCGATGCCGCCGCGCGCGCGCGCTTCGTCGACGCCGGCGAACTGGTTGGACAGGCGGTTGAGGCGCAATGCAGCGAGGAACACGATGTCGCCGACGCGGCCGCGTGCGAGCATGTCGTCGATCGCCGCCTGGCCCTGCGCCGGGCACGCGCCCTGTTCGCGTTCGGGTTGCAAGCTCGCGAACGTGCAGTTCTGGTTGTGATACAGCACGATCGTCGCGCCGGTG
>NZ_DATDMY010000132.1:0-86423 GCF_036518555.1 Dokdonella sp.
CGCTGCCTCAGACCGGCGGCGGGTTGCGTTCGGCGAAGCCGGCCTGATGCCAGTAGGGGTAGTACGGATACGCGGTCGTCTTGCCGCTCGCCTCGTCGAGTTTGGCGACGTGTTCCGGCGTGAGGTTCCAGCCGACCGCGCCGAGGTTCTGCTTCAACTGGTCCTCGTCGCGCGCGCCGATGATCACGCTCGACACGGTCGGCCGCTGCAGCAGCCAGTTGATCGCGATCTGCGCAATCGTCTTGCCGGTTTCCATCGCGATGCCGTCGAGCGCGTCGACGACGCGGTAGAGCTGCTCATCGTCGACAGGCGGGCCGAACTCCGCGCTGCCGTGCAGGCGGCTGTTCTCCGGCAACGGGCGGCCGCGCCGGATCCTGCCGGTGAGGCGGCCCCAGCCAAGCGGGCTCCATACCATGGCGCCTACGCCCTGGTCGATGCCGAGCGGCATGAGTTCCCACTCGTAATCGCGCCCGATCAGCGAGTAGTAGGTCTGGTTGGCGACGTAGCGCGACCAGCCGTGGCGATCGGCGATCGCGAGCGATTTCATGAGGTGCCAGCCCGAGAAGTTCGACACGCCGAGATAGCGGATCTTGCCCGCGCGCACGAGGTCGTCGAGCGTGGAGATGGTTTCCTCGATCGGCGTCTTCGCGTCGAATCCGTGCAGTTGGAACAGGTCGATGTAGTCGCTGCCGAGACGCTGCAGCGCGGCATCGATCGCGCGCACGAGGTGGAAGCGCGAGGAGCCGACGTCGTTCGGGCCGTCGCCGCTGCGGAACGTCGCCTTGGTGGAGATCAGCACCTTGTCGCGACGGCCCTTGATCGCGGCGCCGAGGATCGCTTCCGACGCGCCGCTCGAATAGACGTCGGCGCTGTCGAACAGCGTGAGCCCGGCGTCGAGGCAGATGTCGACGAGGCGTTTCGCGCCGGCGACATCGGTGTTGCCCCAGGCGCCGAACAGCTTGCCTTCGCCGCCGAACGTGCCCGTGCCGAAGCTGAGCGCCGGGACCTTGAAGCCGGAGCGGCCGAGATGACGGTATTCCATGCGAACCTCCAGAAGGGATGACGGATTCAATGCGCATCGCGCGATGCCGCGTACGTCGCGCGCGGCCGACGTTGCCGGGCGCGAGCGTGCGTGCGCATGGGCATCCCGTGCGTGCACGGCATGCGTACGGTCGTCGAGGTCGCACGGAGCTTGCGGCGAACCGATGCGGCGAACGTGGGCGACGCGTACGGGTCGAACGGCAGGATGGGGAAGGCGAACATCGGGGATCCGGGTACGGATGCGTGGGTGCAGCGTAGGCGGGGCGCGGCCGTCGAAAAACCTTTGATACGGACAAGCACTTTCGCCAGAGTATTGAGAATGGACCGCCTGGACGACATCGCCTTGTTCCTGCGCGTGCTCGATCTCGGCTCGATCAGCGCGGCTGCACGCAGTCTCGACCTGTCCGTCGCGCTCGCGAGCCAGCGACTCAAGCGGCTCGAGCAGCAGCTCGGCGTGCGCCTGCTGCACCGGACGACGCGGCGCTTGCATCCGACCGCGGAAGGCAGCGCGCTCGCCGAGCGGGGACGCGCGCTCGTCGACGACCTCGAAGCGCTCACGGCCGAGTTGCGTCGTGGCGGCGCGGAGGCATCCGGGACCTTGCGCATGACGGCGTCCGCATCGTTTGGCCGGCAATACCTCTCGCCGCTGCTGCCGCAATTCCTTGCCCGCTATCCGAAGGTGCGCATCAACCTCGATCTCAGCGATTCGATGAAGGACCTCGTGAGCTCGGGTTACGACCTCGCGGTGCGCATCGGCGCGCTCGACGATTCCTCCCTCGTCGCGCGCAGGATCGCGACCAACCGGCGCGTGCTGTGTGCGTCGCCCGACTACCTCGCGCGGCACGGCACCCCGCAGGTGCCCGACGACCTCGCGCGCCACGAGTGCCTCGTGCTCGTCGGCAGCCAGGGCCGCCAGGACGTCTGGCGCATGAACGACCACGACGGATGCGAGGTCGCGGTGAGCGTCGGCGGGCGGTTCGAGTGCAACTTCGGCGAGGCGCTGCGCGACGCCGCGCTCGGCGGTCTCGGCATCGCCCTGCATTCGACCTGGCATGTCTGCGACGACCTGCGCAGCGGTCGCCTGCGCCGGGTACTGCCCGCGTACACCGTCGCCGAATCGGGCATCCACGCCGTGATGCCGCAGCGCCGCCTCGTCCCTCCGCGCGTGCGCGCGTTCGTCGACTTCCTGTGCGAGCAATTCGCCGATCCGCCGTGGGAGCGCGACGGCGCGCAGGTTTGACGACCCGCATCGGCGCCTCGCGCGATATGCTCGGCGCCGGTTCCCGCAGGGATGCGCCATGCGCCGCCTCGTCTTCCCGATCCTGCTCCTTCCCACGCTGGCCTTCGCCGCGCCCGATCGCGCCGGCCTGATCCAGGCATGGGAAGCGGCGATGCGCCGCGACGGCACGCTCGAGGCGGAAGACGGCGGCTATCGCTATCGCAGCGAGTCGCTCGGCTACGACGGTTCCGTGCGGTTGCTCGCCGCGATCGTGCGCGCAGAAGGCGGTCACGGCGCCGACCACGTCGCCGCCCGCGGCACGGTCGACTTCGATCTGCCGGACCTGCCGGTCGCGCAACCGGCGACGCCACTGGCTCCAGTCGGCGTCGCGAGCTGGAAGGCCGAGCGGCAGAATTTCGTCTACACGGACGATCGCCAGGCATGGCTGTCGATCGCCGAATGGGCCGCGGCGTACTACCGCGACGACGAGCGCGCGAGCGACGGGTTCTGGTCGCGCTGGAGCCTCGTGCTCGGCCTGCTCGGCGTGCTGCTGCTCGCGTTCGCGCTCGTCTTCGCGGTGCAGCGGCGCGCGTGGCGCCTGCTGCGCGAATCGGCCGATGTGAACCGCCTCGGTCGCGAGAACATCGCGCGCGCGGCGGAGCTGCGCGACGCCCAGTTCGCCGCGACGCAGGAATCGCTCGAGCTCGCGCGTCGCAATGCGGCCACCCTTGCGGCGATCCTCGAGGAGCTGCGCCGCCGCGGCTGACCGGCGATGTGATCGCGTGCGCCTTCGTGCCGGCAGCCGGCTGGCATAGTGCGAACGTTCCCGATCGAGGCTGTTCGCATGCGTGCATTCGCCGGACTCGCCGCCTGCTGCGCGACGTCGCTCGCGGCGGCGCAATGCCCACGTACGGGCGATACCGTGTTCGATTCCGGGTTCGAGCAGCCTCCCGTCCACGCCTACCACGTCGCTCCGGGCGGCGACGACGGCCACGACGGCAGCGCGGCGTCGCCGTGGGCGTCGATACAGCATGCGGTCGACGCGGTCGCGGCGGGCGACGCGATCTGCGTGCATGCGGGCGTCTACAACGAGCTGGTCACGATCACGCGTTCGGGGTCGGGCGCAGCGGGTCCGATCGTGCTGCAGGCGGTACCCGGCGACGCAGTGGTCATCGATGGCACGGCGCTGCCGATCCCCGGCGGGCAGCACGGCCTCGTCACGCTCGTTGACGCGAGCCACGTGATCGTGCGCGGACTCGAGCTGCGCGACTATTCGACTGCGTCGGTCGCGAACGTGCCGATCGGGCTCTACGTGACCGGCGCGGGCAGCGACATCCGCGTGGAGGGCAACCACATCCACGGCATCCGCACGACGGCGAGCGGTTGCGCCGCGAACGCGTTCGGCCTCAAGGTCGACGGCACGCGCGCTCCGGCGTCGATCAAGCGACTGGTGATCGCCGGCAACGAGATCGACCATCTCGTGCTCGGCTGCAGCGAATCGTTCTCGCTCGACGGCAACGTCGAGCAATGGACGATCAGCGGCAACCACGTGCACCACACCAACAACATCGGCATCGGTGCGATCGGCTTCGAGGGTGTCGCGCCGGACCCTGCCTTCGACCAGGCGCGCGACGGCGTCATCGTCGGCAACGTGGTGCACGACGTCAGTTCGTACGGCAATCCGGCCTACGGCAACGAGTACGCCGCCGACGGCATCTACGTCGACGGCGGCACGCGCATCACGGTCGAGCGCAACCTCGTGCATCACGTCGATCTCGGCATCGAGCTCGCGAGCGAGCACGCGGGGCGCACGACGAGCCATGTCGTCGCGCGGTCGAACATCATCCATTCGGGCAACTCGAGCGGCATCTCGCTCGGGGGCTACGCGGCCGGCGTCGGCGGCACCGAGCACTGCAGCGTGGTCGGCAACACGCTGCTGCGCAACGACGTGCAGGGAACGGGCTCGGGCGAGCTGCAGATCCAGTACCACGCGAGCGACAACCTCGTCGTCGACAACGTGGTGTACGCGGGACCGGGCGGCGTGCTCGTCCACGCCTACACGGGCGACACGGCGATGCCGGCCGTGCTCGATCACAACCTGTACTGGTCGGACGCGGGCGCGGCGGGATCGACCTGGACCTGGCGCGGCAGCGACTACGACAGCCTCGCGGGCTGGCGCGCGGGCTCGTCGCAGGACGCGCATTCGCCGTTCGCGGATCCGCTCTTTCTCGACCTCGTGGGCCCCGACCTGCGTACTGCGCCCGGCTCGCCCGCGATCGACGCAGGCGTCGAACCGGACGGCGGGCTCGCCGGCTCGTTCGACTACGGCGGCGATCCGCGCGTGGCCGGCGGCGCGATCGACATCGGCGCGTACGAGCGTTGAAGCGCCCGACCCGCGCCCGCATCTCCTTGGCACGCCATTGCGACCGCCGCGCGCATCCTGTCTGGCACAATAGGCGTTTTGGAAGGCCTCGGTCGCCGTCGCTTCGCGCGGGCGCGCCGAACGACCCGTGAACGGCGCCGAAGGTCTTCCGCCGACCGCCATCCACGGTACCGCCATGAATACCCGATTCCGCAAGCCGCTGCCGGGCACGTCGCTCGACTATTTCGATGCGAGCGCCGCCGTCGAGGCGATCGAACCCGGAGCGTGGGCCACGTTGCCCTACACCGCGCGCGTGCACGCCGAAAACCTCGTGCGTCGCGCCGAGCCGGACAAGCTCGATGCCTATCTAGGCCAGCTCGTCGGCCGCAAGCGCGAAATCGATTTCCCGTGGTTTCCGGCCCGCGTCGTCTGCCACGACATCCTCGGCCAGACCGCGCTCGTCGATCTCGCGGGCCTGCGCGACGCGATCGCCGACCAGGGCGGCGATCCGGCCAAGGTTAACCCGGTCGTGCCGGTGCAGCTGATCGTCGATCATTCGCTCGCCGTCGAATGCGGCGGCTACGACCCGGACGCGTTCGCGAAGAACCGCGCGATCGAGGATCGCCGCAACGAGGACCGCTTCCATTTCATCGACTGGACCAAGCGCGCGTTCCGCAACGTCGACGTGATCCCGCCCGGCAACGGCATCATGCACCAGATCAACCTGGAGAAGATGTCGCCGGTGATCGCCACGGAGGGCGGCGTCGCCTATCCGGACACCTGCGTCGGCACCGACAGCCACACGCCGCACGTCGACGCGCTCGGCGTGATCGCGGTCGGCGTCGGCGGCCTCGAGGCCGAGAACGTCATGCTCGGCCGCGCGTCGTGGATGCGCCTGCCCGACATCGTCGGCGTCGAGCTTTCGGGCAAGCCGCAGCCGGGCATCACTGCGACCGACGTCGTGCTCGCGCTGACCGAGTTCCTGCGCAAGGAAAAGGTCGTCGGCGCCTACCTCGAGTTCCGCGGCGAGGGCGCCGCCGCGCTCACCGTCGGCGACCGCGCGACGATCTCCAACATGGCGCCCGAGTACGGCGCGACCGCGGCGATGTTCTTCATCGACGGACAGACGCTCGATTACCTGCGGCTGACCGGCCGCAGCGACGAGCAGGTGCGCCTCGTCGAGGTATACGCGAAGACCGCGGGCCTGTGGGCCGACGCGCTGGCGACCGCGCGCTACGAGCGCACGCTGCACTTCGACCTCTCGGGCGTCGTGCGCAACATGGCCGGCCCGTCCAACCCGCACAGGCGCCTGCCGACCACCGCGCTCGCCGAGCGCGGCATCGCCGCGAACCTCGAGGGCGCTCGCGCACAGGAAGCGCAAGGGCTGCTGCCCGACGGCGCCGTGATCATCGCCGCGATCACGAGTTGCACGAATACGTCGAACCCGCGCAACGTGATCGCCGCGGCGCTGCTCGCGCGCAATGCGAACCAGAAGGGCCTCGTGCGCAAGCCGTGGGTGAAGACCTCGCTCGCGCCGGGTTCGAAGGCGGTGCAGCTGTATCTGGAAGAAGCGGGGCTGTTGCCGGATCTCGAGAAGCTCGGCTTCGGCATCGTCGCGTTCGCGTGCACGACCTGCAACGGCATGAGCGGCGCGCTCGACCCGAAGATCCAGCAGGAGATCGTCGAGCGCGACCTCTACGCGACCGCGGTGCTGTCGGGCAACCGCAACTTCGACGGTCGCATCCACCCGTACGCGAAGCAGGCGTTCCTCGCCTCGCCTCCGCTCGTGATCGCCTACGCGATCGCCGGGACGATCCGTTTCGACATCGAGAGGGACGTGCTCGGCCACGACGCGCACGGCAGGCCCGTGCGCCTCGCCGACATCTGGCCAGACGACGCCGAGATCGACGCGATCGTGCGCGAGCACGTGAAGCCGGCGCAGTTCCGCCGCGTGTACGAGCCGATGTTCCGGATCGCGGTCGGGCACGACGGCGCTGCGAGCCCGTTGTACGACTGGCGGCCTCGGAGCACCTACATCCGCCGGCCGCCGTACTGGGAAGGCGCGCTCGCGGGCGAACGCACGCTGCGCGGCCTGCGCCCGCTCGCGGTGCTCGGCGACAACATCACGACCGACCATCTGTCGCCGTCGAATGCGATCCTCGCCGACAGCGCCGCGGGCGAGTACCTCGCGAGGATGGGCTTGCCCGAGGAAGACTTCAATTCGTACGCGACGCATCGCGGCGACCATCTCACCGCCCAGCGTGCGACATTCGCGAACCCGAAGCTCCTCAACGAGATGGCGGTCGTCGACGGCGAGGTGAAGCAGGGCTCGCTCGCGCGCGTCGAACCGGACGGCAAGGTCATGCGCATGTGGGAAGCGATCGAGACCTACATGGAGCGCCGCCAGCCGCTCATCATCGTCGCCGGCGCCGACTACGGCCAAGGGAGCTCGCGCGACTGGGCCGCGAAGGGCGTGCGCCTCGCCGGCGTCGAGGCGATCGTCGCCGAAGGCTTCGAGCGCATCCACCGCACGAACCTCATCGGCATGGGCGTGCTGCCGCTCGAGTTCAAGCCGGGCGAAACGCGCAGGACATTCGGCATCGACGGCAGCGAGACGTTCGACGTCGTCGGCGAACGAAGGCCGCGCGCGACGCTGACGCTCGTGATCCACCGCCGCACCGGCGAGCGCGTCGAGGTGCCGGTCATCTGTCGCCTCGATTCGGACGAGGAAGTCTCGATCTACGAGGCGGGCGGCGTGCTGCAGCGCTTCGCGCAGGATTTCCTCGAATCGACGCGCGCGGCCTGACCGCCGCCCCACCCATGCCGGCGAAGCGCCGGCCCCGGCACACGGAAGACCGATCGATGTCCATGCATCCGCAGATCCGCATCCCCGCCACCTACATGCGGGGCGGTACGTCGAAGGGCGTGTTCTTCCGGCTGGAGGATCTGCCCGATTTCGCCCAGGCGCCGGGCAAGGCGCGCGACGCGCTGCTGGTGCGCGTGATCGGCTCGCCCGACCCGTACGGCAAGCACACCGACGGCATGGGGGGCGCGACCTCGAGCACGAGCAAGGTCGTCATCATCTCGAAGCCGTCAGTGCCTGGTCACGACGTCGACTACCTGTACGGACAGGTTCCGATCGACGGCGACTTCATCGACTGGAGCGGAAATTGCGGCAACCTGTCCTCGGCGGTCGGCCCGTTCGCGATCGCGAACGGCTTCGTCGACCCCGTACGGGTGCCGCGCGACGGCGTCTGCACGGTGCGCATCTGGCAGGCCAACATCGGCAAGACGATCGTGGCGCACGTACCGATGCGCGCGGGCGAGGTCGAGGAGACCGGCGACTTCGAGCTCGATGGCGTGGCCTTCCCCGCCGCGGAGATCCAGCTCGAATTCCTCGACCCCGCCGATGAGGGCGAGGACGGCGGCGCGATGTTCCCGACCGGGCAGGTCGCCGAGCGGCTCGAGGTGGAGGGCTACGGCACCTTCGAGGCGACGCTGATCAACGCGGGCGTGCCGATGGTCTTCGTCGACGCGGCCGCCGTGGGGTGCGTCGGCACCGAACTGCAGCCGGCGATCAACGGGGATGCGGCGTTGCTCGCGAAGCTGGAGGCGATCCGCGCCGCCGCCGCGGTGCGCATGGGCCTCATCGACGATGCGTCCAAGGCCGCGTCGAGGCCGCTGACGCCCAAGGTTGCGTTCGTCGCGCCGCCGGCGGACTACCTCGCCTCGAGCGGCAAAGCGGTCCGCGCGAGCGATATCGACCTGCTCGCGCGGGCGATTTCGATGGGCAAGCTGCATCACGCGATGATGGGCACCGCCGCGGTCGCGATCGCGACCGCGGCAGCGGTTCCGGGCACCCTCGTCAACCGCGCCGCGGGCGGCGGCGAGCGCGAGGCCGTGCGATTCGGGCATCCATCCGGCACCCTGCGCGTGGGCGCGCGGGCGCGCCGGGTCGAGGGCGCCTGGATCGTGACCAAGGCGATCATGAGTCGCAGCGCGCGCGTGCTCATGGAGGGGGCGGTGCGCGTGCCGTTCGAGGCGGTCGGCATGGACGCGTCGACCGCCACGCAGCGCGCCTGAACGCCGGGCTCGCACGGGCGCGTTTTGCGCCAACTGAGCGAACCCTTAACGGCATCTTCACAATAGCGTTGGCGGGGCCGGGGGATCTGGCTACACTGCGGCCGCAGCCCGCCGCCCATGCTAAAGTGTTAAACGCTCGTTTCCCTGTCATTGTTTTGGCGTAGACTAGGGAGGAGTGTGAGCGTCCTGCGGACATTGGGCGGGCACGCGTTGATACCAAAACGAGAGAGGAGTCCTCCAGAATGAAACGTAATGCCCTTAGTGCGCTCATCGCCCTGGCGCTCGTCGGCGGCAGCGCTGCCGTGCACGCGCAGGATTTCGGCAACTGGTACATCGCTCCGCGCATCGGCGCGAATTTCTCCGACAGCGATCGCATGACCGATACGTCCGTCTGGGGCGGCGTCGGCGTCGGTGTGTGGGTCAACCCCCACTTCGCGGTCGATTTCGAGTACACGATGAACAACGCCGAGTTCGACAACAACTCGTGGCGCGACGGCCATGAGTGGGAAAGCGTCGGCCTGGGCGTCAGTGGCCGCTGGTTCTTCGGCGACGAGGGCGCGCAGTGGCGTCCGTACGTGATGGGTGGCATCGGTGCGCTGCGCCACGCCGCGTATTCGGGCTACCTGCTCGACGGCCAGGGCTACGATCCGCACGGCTGGGATCCGATGCTCACCGTCGGCGGCGGTATCCAGTACAACCTGTCCGAGCGCGTCGCGATCCGCGGCGAACTCGCGGCGCGCTACGACCGTGACAACAACACGCGTGGCAATCTGTCCGATGCGCTCGGCTACAGCGTCTCGCACAAGACGGGCTACGTCGACGGCATCGCCAGCGTCGGCCTCGTCTACAGCTTCGGCCACGCCGCCCCGGCGGTCGCGGAAACCCCGGCGGCTCCGCCGGCGGCGCCGGATTGCCACTCGCTCGACGACGATCATGACGGCGTCAACAACTGCGACGACCGTTGCGCGGACACGCCGGCCGGCACGATCGTGGGTCCCGACGGCTGCCCGCAGAAGGTCGTCATCGACCTGCGCGGCGTGAACTTCAAGTTCGACCGTCCGAAGAAGGGTGAGCACAACATCGATCCGACCCTCGCGGTCCCGACCTCTGATTCGATCGCGATCCTCGACCAGGCGATCGACGCGCTCAATCGTTACCCGCAGATCAAGGTCGAGCTGGACGGCCACACCGACTCCGTCGGTACCGACCAGTACAACCAGGGCCTGTCCGAGCGTCGTGCGCAGATCGTTGCCGACTACCTGACGTCGCACGGTGTCGATGCCAGCCGCATCACCGCGGTCAAGGGCTTCGGCGAGAGCCAGCCGATCGACACCAACTCGACCAAGGAAGGCCGTGCGCGCAACCGTCGCACCGAGCTGAAGGTCGAGAACCCGTAATACCGGTTCTCTGCAAGGCAATACGAAGAAGCCCGGCGCAAGCCGGGCTTTTTCTTTTGTGGGACTTGCCTTGCGCGGCTCGCGGCGTGGTGCCGCCCAAGCGTATCCACGGTGCGAGGGGCAACGTCGAGCATCGAGGGAAATTCGCTTTTCCTTCGTGTTCTTCGTGTCCTTCGTGTTTCGGTCTTCTGCTTTGGCTTTGGCTTTGGCTTTGGCTTCAGCTTCAGCTTCAGCGTCCCCGCGTGGTTCCGGTGTTCAGCGCGCGAGCACCGGCGTCACTTCGGGCGCGATCGCCTTGACCATCGCATTCGCGACGTGGACGTTGCCTGCGACGAGGTTGCCGGTTTCCGGGATGCCTTCGCGTCCGGTGAAGTCGCAATAGCGGCCGCCGGCTTCGCGCACGAGCAGGCAGCCCGCGGCCATGTCCCAGGTATAGAGGCCGATCTCGAAATAACCGTCCATCCGACCGGCAGCGACGTAGGCGAGGTCGAGCGCGGCCGAGCCGGTACGGCGGATGTCCTCGGCCTCGGCGAGCAGTACGCGCGTCATGCCGAGCTGGGCATCGAGATGGCGCCGCTGGCGGTACGGGAAGCCCGTCACGAGCAATGCACCCGCGAGACCGTCGCGCTTGCCGACGCGGATGCGCCGATCGTTGAGGTAGGCGCCGTCGCCCTTGCTCGCGGTGAACAGTTCGTCGCGCAACGGATCGTAGACGACGCCGACGACCGGCTCGCCGGCCTCGAGCAGTGCGATCGAGACGCAGAAATGCGGGAAGCCGCGCAGGTAATTGTGGGTGCCGTCGAGCGGATCGATCGCCCAGACATTGCGCGAATTGCCGATCCGACCGGATTCCTCGCCGAGGATCGCGTCGCGCGGGTAGGCGCGGCGCAGCTCGCGGATGATCTCCGCTTCGGCGAGCTTGTCGACTTCCGACACGTAATCATGCCGCTGCTTCTCGATCACCTCGAGGCTGTCCAGGCGATTCATGTAGCGCAGGATGATCTGGCCGGCGGCGCGCGCGGCGCGCACCGCCACGTTGACGGCGGGTCTGGGCATGGGTCGTTTCGCTGGGCGGCGTTGGAAAGAACGGGCGCGATCGGGCCGCGCAAGCGCGCGAGGGTAGCAGATCGGGTGCTCTTTATGCGATTGTCGCCGACCGCGTGAAGCGAGAAGCGGCCTTGCCCATGGCCGCCGCACGCCGGCCAGGAACCCGTGACGTCACCGCTCGAACTCGTCCGCGTCGTACTCGTCCGCACGTCCCATCCGGGCAACATCGGCTCGGCCGCGCGCGCGATCCGCACGATGGGCCTGCATCGGCTCTCGCTGGTGGCTCCCGAGGCGTTCCCGCACGCCGAGGCGAGCGCCCTTGCAGCCGGCGCGGGCGACGTCGTCGACGCCGCGGCCGTGCATGCGACCCTGCCCGAGGCGGTCGCCGATTGCCGCCTCGTGCTCGGCGCGACCGCTCGTCGCCGCGGCGTCGTGCTCGAAGAGCTCGATCCGCGCGAGGCGGCGCGGCGCGTACTCGGTGCCGCCCGTGCCGGACATGAGGTGGCGTTGCTGTTCGGCAACGAGCGCTCCGGCCTCGACAACGACGAGATCAAGCACTGCCATGCCGGCATCACGATCCCGGCCGATCCGACGTATTCGTCGCTGAACGTCGCCCAGGCGGTGCAGGTGGTCGCGTGGGAAGTGCGCATGGCATGGCTCGAGCACCGGGTGGAAGCAGAGCCGGTGCCGGGCGACGCGCGCGCGGATGCGGCCGCGATGGAGCAGTTCTTCGCCCACCTCGCGCGCACGCTCGACGCAATCGATTTCCACAAGGGCCGATCGCCCGAGCGCATCCTGCAGCGCCTGCGGCGCGTTTTCCTGCGTGCGGCGCCCGACGCGCGCGAGCTGCGCGTCCTGCACGGCATCCTCGCCGATGCGATGCGCATGGCGGACATCGCGCGGCAAGGACCAGTGAAGTAGGGCGGGGCGAGCGCGCAGCGCGAGTCCCGCCGCAGGTGCGTGACGGGATCGGCGGCGCGCGCTTCGCGCGCCGCCCTACGGTCGCGCCGGCTCTTCGGCGCGCGATATGAGGAGCTTGTCGATGCGCGCGCCGTCGAGGTCGACGACCTCGAAGCGGAAGCCGCTCCAGCTGAAATGCTCGCCCGCCTGCGGAATGCGCCCGAACCGCGCCATGACCATCCCGGCCGCCGTGCGGTACTCGTGTTCTTCCTCGTCCGGCAGTTCGGTCAGGCCCAGCAGCTCGCGCAGGTCGTCGGTGCCGACGCTGCCGTCGACGAGCCAGCTGCCGTCCTCGCGCTGCACGATCGGATGTTCCGCGGGACCGGTCGACGGCGCTGCCGCGGACTTGCCGAGCACCGCCGACAGCACGTCGTTGAGCGTGACGAGGCCGTCGATCTCGCCGTATTCGTCGACGACGAGCGCCATCGGGATCTCGGCGTCGCGGAACTCTTCCAGCAGGTCCAGCGCGCGCGCGGTCGACGGTACGTACAGCGGCTCGCGCAGTTGTTCGAACAGTTCCCCCGCGAGCGGGCCGGCGAGGAGGCCGATCAGGCGCTTGCTTTCGAGTACCCCGAGGACGTCCTGCAGGCCGCCGCGGCAGACCGGGTAGCGCGAATAGGGCGTATCGCGCATGGTCGCGAGGTTCTCCTCCAGCGGTGCATCGGCATCGAGCCATGCGATGCGCGTGCGCGGCGTCATGACGCTGTCGGCGCTGCGGTCGCCGAGTCGCAGCACGCGGTTGACCATGTTGCGCTCGTCACTGTCGATCACGCCCTGGTCGGCCCCTTCGGCGACGAGCAGGCGGATCTCCTCCTCGCTCACGTTGCCGCGGCTGACGCGGTCCAGGCGCAGGCTGCGCAACAGCCAGCGCGTGAGGCCGATCAGCACGAACGTGAATGGCGCCGCGAGCCAGGCCAGTGCGCGCATCGGCAGGGCGACCGCGACCGCGAACTTCTCCGGGTCGACGAGCGCGGCGCGCTTCGGGGCGAGTTCGCCGAGCAGCATGTTG
The DNA here is from genome assembly GCF_036518555.1 of Dokdonella sp. Lineage (GTDB taxonomy): Bacteria > Pseudomonadota > Gammaproteobacteria > Xanthomonadales > Rhodanobacteraceae > Dokdonella_A. The sequence continues at coordinate 13,119 of NZ_DATDMY010000132.1, forward strand.
AGGAATGTGATGCCGGCCACGCTGAGCGACACGCCGATCGCCACGGCATAGCGATCCAGCAGCGGCAGGTCGAAGGCGTCGAGCTCAGCGCCGATGCGGTCGCCGATGTCGGCGCCGAGCGCTGCGCCCGCGCTGATCTGCAGCAGCGTGATGAACACCTGCACGGTGGCGAGGAACCCTTCCGGCTGCTGCACGAGGTCGAGCGCAGCCTGCGCGCGGCGGCTGTCGCGCGCGAGTTGCTTGAGCCGGCTGTGGCGCGCCGTCATGAGGGCCATTTCGCTGAGCGCGAAGAAGCCGTTGCAGAGTGCGAGCACGACGACGAGCAGGAATTCGATCAGCATCCGGGCCGGTTGCCCTCCAGGGTGGCGGGAGATCGTCCCCGGCCCGCCGGGAACGACGTCGCCGGCGCGCCATGGACCGCTGGCTGCGCCCGCAGCGCCGCCGAGTGTAGCAACGACGCGGCGGTCGGCGCGGTCGGACGGCGACACCGTGCTGAAACGGTGCTGTAACATACGCGCCGCCCGCGCGGCACGGCCGACCACGACAGGACCCCACCATGTTTTCGTTGCAGACGATTTTCGGCAAGGGCGACAAGTTCTACGGCCTGCTCGAGGCGAGTGCCGGCGCTGCGCGCGACTCGGCCGCCGCGCTCGTGCAGATGCTCGCGACGCGCCAGTCGGCGGTATCGCTCGACGAGTTCACGCTCGCGCGCAGGCGCGAGAAGGACCTCACGGCCCAGATCAGCAGGGAACTGGTCAATACGTTCGTGACCGCGCTCGACCGCGAGGACATCGAGGCGCTGTCCGCCGCGCTGAACAAGATCACCAAGGCGATCTCCAAGTTCGCCGAGCGCTACTCGCTCGCCGCCGATCGCCTCGGCGACATCGACTTCGGGGCGCGCGCCGCGCTGCTCGAGAAGGCCGCGGACGTGATCCGCCAGATGGTCGCGCAGTTGCGCAAGGGCATGAACCTCGAGGCGATGAGCGCGCTCAACGACCGCCTCCAGGCCATCGAGAACGAAGCCGATCGCCTGTTGCTGGAACTCTACCGCGACCTCTACGGCGGACGTCACGAACCGATCCGCATCCTGTTGCTGAAGGACCTGTTCGAACTGCTGGAGAAGGCGATCGACCGTTGTCGCGACGCCGGCAACGTCGTCTACCAGATCGTCCTCAAGAACTCCTGATCACGCTTCGGCCGCAAGAAGCGACCGAAGCCGCACTCGCGTTCGCAGTCGCCGTCGCATCGGGCCCGTCGGCCCGATGCGTGATACCCGGCCTACCGCGACCGCTTTCCCGCACGCAACGGCAGGACGCCGGGCTGGCGGAACCACCGAGGATCGTGGATGGAACTGACGCTCGTCCTGCTGGTCGTGCTGATCGCGCTGGCCTTCGAATACATCAACGGCTTCCACGACACCGCGAACTCGATCGCGACCGTGGTCGCCACCAAGGTGCTCAGCCCGGGGCAGGCGGTTCTGCTCGCCGCGGCGACGAACCTCGTCGGCGCGCTCCTCGGCACCGCCGTCGCGAAGACGATCGCGTCGGGCCTGATCGATACCCACCTTGTCGCGGTCACGCCGGTCGTGCTGATCTGCGCCCTGCTCGGTGCGGTGGTCTGGAACCTCATCACGTGGTGGTGGGGCCTGCCGTCGAGTTCCTCGCACGCGCTCGTCGGCGGCCTCTGCGGCGCCGCGCTGGCCGCCGCCCACGATGACTGGAGCGCGATCATCTGGGCGCAGGGTGGCGTGCACTGGTGGGGCGAGAAGGGCGTGCTGCCGAAGGTGATCGTACCGATGGTGACGTCGCCGCTCGCGGGCTTCGTGCTCGGCCTGCTCGTCATGGGCCTGCTGTTCTCGCTGATCGAATTCCTCGGCTCGCGCAAGGGAAGGCTGCAGCGGCTCGGGCGCACGCGCTTCGCGAATGCATTCTTCGGCAAGGCGCAGCTCGTTTCGGCGAGTGCGATGGGTCTGTCGCACGGCATGAACGATGCCCAGAAGACGATGGGCATCATCGCACTCGCGCTCGCCACGGCGACCGCGTCGGGCACGCTCGACCACGTGCCGTCGTGGCTTCACTTCCTGCGCGTCGAGGAAGACGCCGGCAAGCAGTTCGGGATCGCGTTGTGGATCAAGGTGCTCTGCGCACTCGTGATGGCGGCCGGCACGGCCGTCGGTGGCTGGCGCATCATCAAGACGCTCGGGCACAAGATGGTCAAGCTTCACCCGATCAACGGCTTCGCGGCCGAAACCGCATCGGCAAGCGTGATCCTAGCCGCGTCCCACTTCGGCATCCCGGTGTCGACGACGCACAACATCTCGGCCGCGATCCTCGGCGTGGGCATGGCCAAGCGCGCCAATGCGATCCGCTGGACGATCGTCGAGCGCATGGTGTGGGCGTGGATCCTGACCCTGCCCGTCACCGGCGGCATCGCGTGGCTGCTCGTGCGCGCGGCGCGCATGCTCGGCCTCGTCGGTTAGCGATACCGCACGGCGCCGCGGGCGTGCGCGCCGGCTGCCGCGATGTCCTCGGCGCCCGGCTCCCGACAGCAACGCCGCGTGCGCGGCCCAGGCTCAGAAGGTGTCGCCGCCGTTGGAAATCGCCTGTTCCATGCGGTCGCCGAGCGCGCCGAGTTCGGCGATCACGCGGTCGATCTCGCCCGGCGAAAGCAGCGCATACGGGCGGTTTTCGCACAACTGCAGGTACGGCGAGCCCTCGAGGTCGCTCAGCGCGAGGTATCCGGTCCGCTGTTCCCAGTTGAAGCGCAGGCAACGCGTGCCGTCCATGCCGGTGTAGGGGCCGATCGGCGTCGAAATGCGCAGGTATTTCGCGCCTTCCTCGTCTTCCATTTCCGCGAGATAGACGCCCTGGTGACGGCCGTCGTCGAGCGCGAGGTCGAAGCTGATCAGGTACGGATCGTTCGTGCGCAGCGCGTGGCGGCTGCCGACATGGGAACGGATCTGTTCGAAACTCTGCACGTGGAATCTCCGACTGGCGCGACTTCGTATGCTAGCGTGCGCGCGCCATGAAGTCAGGTCGCCCCGACGCACCGCCCGCCCACGATGCGATCCGGGCGACGATCGCCGCCATCCCGTGCGGGCGTGTCGCCGCTTACGGCGAGATCGCGCGGCGCGCGGGCCTGCCGGGTCGCGCGCGGCTGGTCGGGACGGTGCTGCGCGAAGCACCTCCCGCGCTCTCGCTGCCATGGCACCGGGTATTGCGGGCGGACGGCCGCCTTGCGTTTCCGCCGGGCAGCAGGGCGTTTCGCGAACAGGTGCGCCGCCTCGCGGGCGAGGGCGTGCTCGTGCGCGCAGGTCGGGTCGACCTCTCGCTCCACGGCTGGGAACGCGACGTCGACCGACTGCTCTGGGGGCCCGCTGTGCCGGGCGATCGGACATCGGCGCGCGCGAAAACCGGCAAGCGGCATCGCGCAACTGCGGTACGCGTCATGAACGCGACCGGACGGGAGGATTAGAGTCCGCGCATTCCGGAATCGCCGGAAGGGGAGGTCGTGATGCGGTTCGCAAGATGCCTGCGGGACATCCGGGTGGCCGTGCTCGCGTGCCTGTGCGCGCTGCCGGCGGTGCGTACGAACGCGCAGAGCCAATGGCCCGACCAGAACTTCCAGGACGGTTTCGAAGGCATCGTCGGCGGCCCGGCGACGGACGCCGACGCTTCGCGCTTCCTCGCCCAGGCGACGTTCGGCGCGACCGCGGAAGACATCGCGCACCTGCGTGCGGTCGGCTACGACGGCTGGCTTGCCGAGCAGTTCGCCAAGGCACCGTCGACGCAGGTGCCGTACCTCGATTGGGTGCAGGGCCTCTCGTGCGAGGCCGGCGACGACTATTGCAACACCGTCGCCGAATGGGCCGGCACGCGCCTGCAAGCGTGGACGATCAATTCGGTCGGCACCCCCGATCCGAGCCGTGCGCAGCAGGTGCCGACCGACCAGCTGCGCCAGCGCGTCGCGTTCGCGCTCAGCGAGATCTTCGTCGTGTCCAATAGCAACGGCACGCTCGCACAGCAGCCGTGGGCGCTCGCGAGCTATTACGACATGCTCGCCGCCGACGCGTTCGGCAACTACCGCACGCTGCTCGAGGACGTGACCAAGCATCCGGCGATGGGCGTGTTCCTGAGTTCGATCCAGAACCAGAAGGCGAACCCGGAGGAGAACATCCATCCGGACGAGAACTACGCGCGCGAGATCAACCAGCTCTTCTCGATCGGTCTGGTCCAGCTCAACCTCGACGGCACGCCGAAGCTCGTCAACGGACAGCCGGTCGCGACCTACGGCCAGGAAACCGTGCGCGGCTTCGCCGCCGTGTTCACCGGCTGGGACTTCAACAGCATCGGCTGCAGCGTGGACTACCAGGACGGCGTACCGCTCTGCTGCAACAACCCCGACAACCCGTGGCAGTATTTTTACTGCGGGCCGGCCAACCTCGACGACCTGGCGTGGCAGCGCCCGATGGAGCCGGTCGAGTACTGGCACGACGATGCGACCGACAAGCAGTTGCTCGACTATCCGGGCGTCGCCCTGTCGGGCGGCGTGCTCATGCACGGCGGCGATGCGCAGTCCGAGCTCACGGCGGCGCTCGACAACGTGTTCCATCATCCGAACGTCGGCCCGTTCATCGCGGTGCGCCTGATCCAGCGCCTCGTCACCAGCAATCCGACCCCGGCCTACGTCCAGCGCGTCGCGCAGGTGTTCAACGACGACGGCAGCGCATCGCACGTTCGCGGCAACCTCAAGGCGGTGGTGAAGGCGATCCTGCTCGATCGCGAGGCGCGCTACGGCCAGTGGCAGAGGCCGGACACGTTCGGCAAGCTGCGCGAACCGCTGCTCAAGATCACGCAGATGTGGCGCGCCATGTCCGCGCGCACGCCGACCGGCGATCCGCGCTACAGCGGCCGTTCGGGCAACCTCGACACCTGGCCGCCGATCATCGAACAGATCGGCGAGGCGCCGTTGTACTCGCCGACCGTGTTCAACTTCTTCAAACCCGATTTCGCGCAGGCGGGCGAGGTGCGTACGCGCGGCCTGGTCAGCCCCGAATTCCAGATCCTCGGCGATACGACCTCGACGGCGATGCCGAATTACCTGTTCCACCAGATCTTCTGCAACTACACCGCGAGCGACGCCTGCTGGGACGCGAGCGATCCGCAGACGCTGCAGATGGACGAAGCGCGCGACGCGCCGCTCGCCGCGAGCGATCCCGCCGCACTCGTCGACCGCTACAGCCTGCTGCTGATGGGCGGGCAGATGTCGCCGTTCATGCGCGGCGTGCTCGTCGCTCGCCTCGCGTCGATGGCGCCGGGCGACTACGACGACATCGGTCGCGCGCGCGTGCAGGAAGCGCTCTATCTCATCTTCAACTCGCCCGAATACTCGATCCAGAAATGAGCCGCGCCGCCGGTTTGCCCGCGTCCGCCGAGAGGAACCACCCATGCACGTGAATCGACGTGAATTCCTGCGCCGGAGCATCTGCGCCGCGCTCGGCGGCGCCGGCCTCTACGGTGCGCTCGGAAACCTGCGCCTGATCTCCGCCGCGGCCGCCGCGCGTCGATACGCGTTCGGCGACTACAAGGCTCTCGTGTGCGTGTACCTCTACGGCGGCAACGACAGCTTCAATACGATCGTGCCGTGCGACGCCGCGCATTATCCGGTCTACCAGAGCACGCGGCAGGGGCTCGCGCTCGCGCAGGCCGAGCTGCAGGCGAACGTGCTGTCCCCGCTCGCTGCGCAGGGTGGATTGCCCGGCGGGTTGCCGAGCGATGGCGCGACCTACGCGATGCATCCGTCGATGGGCCAGGCGGCCGGCGGCAATGCGGGGCTGCGCGGACTGTTCAACAGCGGCAAGGCCGCGATCGTCGCCAATGTCGGCACGCTGCTGTACCCGATCACGCAGCAGCAGTACCAGGACGGCTCGGTGTCGACGCCGTCGCAGCTGTACTCGCACGACGACCAGACCAACCAGTGGCAGACCTCGCGCCCCGACGACGCCAACGCGAACGGCTGGGGCGGGCGCATCGCCGACATGCTCTACGGATCGAACGCGGGCGGGTTGCCGATGAGCATCACGCTGTCGGGCGAGAACCGCTTCCAGCGCGCGGCGAGCGTCAACCAGTTCGCCGTCGACGCGTACGGCGCGGCGTTCGCCGCCGCCGGTGTCGACGACCAGGGCAACCCGGTCGATTTCTTCCGCGTGCAAGGCATGAGCTTTCGCGGCGACGGTCCCGAATCGTGGCTGGTCGGCAACGGCAACGATCCAGGGCGCGCCGCGGCGTACGACGCGCTGCGCGCAGGCGGCACGCAGACGCACGTGCTCGAGCGCGCGTTCGCCGACACCGCGAACCGTTCCATCGCCAATGCGGTGCTGCTCAACGCTGCGATGACCGGCACGCGGCTTGCCACGCCGTTCCCCGACACCGATCTCGGCAACCAGCTAGCGGCCGTCGCGCTCATGATCAAGGTGCGCGCGGCGCTCGGCATGAGCCGCCAGGTGTTCTTCGTCTCGGTCGGCAACTACGACACGCACGGATCGCAACTCACCGACCAGGCGGACAACCTGCTGCAGCTGTCGCAGGCGCTCGCCGCATTCCATGCTGCAACCGTCGAGATGGGCGTGGCCGACGGCGTCACCGCGTTCACCGCGTCGGATTTCGGGCGTTCGCTCGCCGTCAACAGCGACGGTACCGACCACGGCTGGGGCGGACATCATGTCGTGGTCGGCGGCGCCGTGCGCGGCCAGCGCTTCTACGGCACGATGCCGTCGCTCGCCCAGTACGACGAGGCCCAGCCCGGCAACGGCAATCCCGACGATACCGGCTACGGCCAGATCATCCCCACGCTCGCCGTCGACCAGTATTCGGCGACGCTCGCGCGCTGGTTCGGCGTCGACGCGGGCGGCATCGCCGATCTCTTCCCGAACCTCGGCCGCTTCCCGGGCGGAGGCGACCTCGGCTTCATGGCCTGACCGCGCGATGCGCGCGCTCCTTCTCGTCCTCGCATGCTGCGCGGCCCAAGCGCAGGCGCGTTCGTTCACCGTGACGGCGAACGAGGACATGACGTTCTCGCCCGCGCAGATCGAGATCTACCAGGGCGACACGATCCGTTTCGTCAACAATGGCGGCCTGCACAACGTCCGCGCCGACGACGGCAGCTTCACCTGTGCGCTCGACTGCAACCTGCACAACGCGCCGAGCAGCCAGCACTGGCAGGTGTCGGTGCGCTTCAACCGCCTCGGCGACGTGGGCTACTACTGCGAGCAGCACGGCGACCTCACGAGCGGCATGCGCGGTGCAGTGACGGTACTGGATCGAATCCTCGTCGCCGGGTTCGAAAAGGTATACCTGCCCGAATAGCGACGCACGTCGCATCGTACTGCGCGGTTGTTGCGCCGCGGCGTTGCGTGCGTGCGCATCAGCCCATAACCTCGGGTGCGCGGCTTTGGGGGCCGCGCGGGCATCGTCGATGTCCGCTTCCTGACCACATGAGGGAGAGCCATGGGTAAGGTCTTGTTGGGAGCGTTGTTGCTCGGCTGCGCGTTCGCGGCCACCGCCGGCGCGGCGCCGGGCGGAGTTTCCGTGCATCTCGACGCGTCGGCCGTCGCCGCCGACGTCGGCAGCGGCAAGCTCGTCTTCACGATGACGAACGAAAGCGCGTCGGCGCTGCACGTGCTGCGCTGGCAGACGCCGCTCGACGGCGTCACGTCCGACCTGTTCGACGTCGAACGCGACGGCGTCGCGGCCGCCTACATCGGCCCGATGTACAAGCGGGCGACGCCGGGCGCGCAGGACTACGTCGAACTGAAACCGGGCGAGTCGCGCACGGTCGATGTCGATCTCAGCGCGTACTACGACATGAAGGCAGGCGGGCAGTACACGGTCCGCTACGTGCGCGATGCGCAGAGCGCGCTGCTCGAGGCGCTGCAGGCATCGAAAGCCGGGGTCGCGGCGACCGTCGCGATCGATAGCGATGCGGTGACGCTGTGGGTCGACGGCGCGCCGGGTGCGCTCGATGACGGCGCGGCGGCGCAGGGCATGCCCGGCGTGCTCGCCGCGAGCAACAGCTTCGTCAGTTGCAGCAATACGCGCCAGTCGCAGCTCGCGACCGCACGCAATTCGGCGGTCACGTACGCGACCAACGCGAAGAGCTACCTCGACGCGGGCACGCGCGGCAGTCGCTACACCTGGTGGTTCGGTACCTACACCAGCAGCCGCTATGGGACGGTTCGCTCGCACTTCACGAACCTGAAGAGCGCGTTGTCGTCCCAGCCGTACACGTTCGACTGCAGCTGCACCGACCGCAACACGTACGCCTATGTGTACCCGACGCAGCCGTACCGCGTGTACCTGTGCGGCGCGTTCTGGTCGGCGCCGAATACCGGCACCGATTCGCGTGCGGGCACGCTCGTGCACGAGACGAGCCACTTCAACGTCGTCGCCGGCACCGACGACTGGGCCTATGGCCAGACCGCCGCGCACAATCTCGCGTTGAGCAATCCGAGCCATGCGGTCGACAACGCCGACAACCACGAGTACTTCGCCGAGAACAACCCGGCGCGCAATTGAGTCCCCGGGGGCCGCTGCGGCGGCCCCCGTTTCTCGCGGTCATCCGGGAGCGCTGCCCGCGGGCCTGCATGGGGTGAATCCGTCACATCGGCGGCGGCGCGTCGGGAGCCGGGCGGTCCGTGCCCGCACGCGTCGCGAGGCCGTTTCATCCACACTCGCCTGGGACGATCGGAACCGTCACAATGCCGTGTCGCTCCGGTCGCCACGCGCATGCCCGTCGAAATGCCCCCGATCACCCGCGTCCTGCTCATCGCGAACGTCGTCGCCTACCTGCTGCAGCAGGTGTTCGGCGATGCGCTGCTCGTGCACTTCGCGCTGTGGCCGCTGGGCCCATCGCCGTACGGCGACGTGCCGGGGTTCGAGCCGTGGCAGCTCGTCACCTATGCGTTCCTGCACGGCAACTTCGCGCACATCGCGTTCAACATGCTCGCCTTGTGGATGTTCGGCGGACCGATCGAACAGTTGTTCGGTTCGCGTCCGTTCGCGCTGTACTACGCCGTGTGCGTCGTCGGCGCGGCACTGACCCAGCTCGCGGTCGTGCACTTCTTCGACGGCGGTTACCAGCCGACGCTCGGCGCTTCCGGCGGCGTCTTCGGCCTGCTGCTCGCGTACGGAATGATGTTCCCGCACGCGCGCATCCTCGTCTATTTCGCGATCCCGATGCCCGCGTGGCTGTTCGTGACGCTCTATGGCGGCCTCGAACTGTTCCTCGGCGTCACCGGCTCGCAGGTCGGCGTCGCTCATTTCGCGCACCTGGGCGGACTCGCATTCGGCTTCGTGCTGATCCAGTACTGGCGCGGGCGCCTGCCATGGAAGCCGCGGCGCGTCCTGCGTCGCTGAGGCATCGATGGCGACGCAACCGGCGGGCCTGGCCGACTGGCTCGACTACCAGCAGCGCCTGCATCCTCGCGCGATCGAACTCGGCCTCGATCGCGTGCGCGAGGTGTGGCGGCGGCTCGGCGCGCCGGCGCCGGCGCCGCTCGTCGTCGTCGTCGGCGGCACCAACGGCAAGGGCTCGACCGTCGCCTTCCTCGAGGCGATGCTCGCCGCCGACGGTCGGCGCGTCGGTGCGTACACCTCGCCGCACCTGCAGCGCTACAACGAGCGCGTGAGAGTCGCCGGCGAGGAGGTCGACGACCGCCTCCTCGTCGACGCGTTCGCGCGCATCGAGGCGGCGCGCCTCGCGACGGCCGGCCCGGCCGATCCGGCCATGGCGATCGAGCTCACCTACTTCGAGTTCGGCACGCTCGCGGCGCTGTGGATCTTCGCCCATGCGGAACTCGACGTCGCCGTACTCGAGGTCGGCCTCGGCGGCCGGCTCGACGCGGTCAACATCATCGATGCCGATGCGTCGATCGTCACCACGGTCGATCTCGACCATCAGGACTGGCTCGGCAACGACCGCGACAGCATCGGGCGCGAGAAGGCCGGCATTTTCCGCGCCGGCCGCCCCGCGATCGTCGCCGAATCGGACCCGCCCGCGGCGTTGCTCGATGCCGCGCAGCGCATCGGTGCGGACCTCCGGCGTGCGGGCCGCGACTACGCCTGGGAGACCGCTGCGGGTTCGATGCAGTGGCGCTGGCGCGGGGACGGGGCCGACCTCGTGCTGCCCAAGCCGGGGCTCGTCGCGCCGTGCCAGCACGCGAACGCTGCCGGTGCGATCGCGGTACTGCGCGCGTTGCGCACGCGCCTCCGCTGGAATCCGGCGGCGATCGCGCGCGGTGTCGCGGATGCGCGCGTCGGCGCGCGGCTGCAGCGCTTCGACGGCGATCCGGAATTCGTCGTCGACGTCGCGCACAACCCGCAGGCAGCGCGCGTGCTCGGCGACTGGCTGGGTCGCGAGCCCGCGCGCGGCCGTACGCTCGCGGTGTTCGGTGCGCTCGCCGACAAGGACGTGCGCGGCATCGTCGCTGCGGTCGCTGCCCGTGTCGATCGCTGGTATCCGGCCGGACTCGATCGGGATTCGCCACGCGGACTCGATGCAGAAACACTCGCGAGGCTGGTCGGGGAAATCGCCGGCAGCCGCGTCGCCGCCGCGAGTCCCGACGTCGGCACCGCCCTGGCGGCAGCCCGGGCCGACGCGCGGCCGGGCGATCGCGTGCTCGCGTTCGGATCGTTCTTCGTCGCCGCGGCCGCACTGGCGTTCGTCGCGCAACGCTGAACGCGGGGGCCGTCGCGTGCGGGATCGTTGCGCCGGGCGCGTATAATCGCGCCGTCGCCCGAAGCGGATCGCTCATGGATCTGTCGTTGAAACAGCGCCTGCTCGGCGCCGCGGTGCTGATCGCGCTGGCCGTGATCTTCGTGCCGATGCTCATCTCCGGCTCCGCGCCGCAGAAGTCGGCCGAAATGGAGACGTCGACGCTCGCGATCCCGCCGGCTCCTGATCGGGAGTTCCAGACGCGCGTGCTGCCCGTCGATCCGTCGGCGGCCAATCCGACCGCGGCGTCGACGCCCGCACCGCCGCCGGACACGATCGCGACCGTCGATACATCGACCGCGCCGAAGCCCGCGCCGCCGGTGGCGGCCGCTCCGGCCGAAGTCGCCAGCGCCGCGCCGTCCAAGCCTGCGCCCACGATGCCGGAAGCCGTCAAGCCGCAGGCCGCCAAGCCGGAGCCCGTCGAAACCGCCAAGCCGATGCCGGGGCTGGCCGCCAATGGCCGCTATTACGTCCATCTGGGCGTATACGCGAGCGACAAGAACGCCCGCGACCTCGTCGCGAGCCTCAAGAAGGGCGGTTTTCCGGCGTCGGCCGAAGCGAGCGAGTACCAGGGCAAACCCGCCGAACGCGTGCGCGTCGGCCCGTTCGCCGATCGCGCTGCGGCCGAGGCAGCGAGGCTGCGCATCAAGCAGGCGCAGCCGGGCGTGCCCGGAAGCGTCGTCGCGGCGATGGAGGACGCGACGTCCGATGCGCCCGCCAACGCAGTGCCGGCGGCGCGCGCCGGCGGCTGGGCCGTGCAGCTCGGTGCGCTCAAGACGGTCGATGATGCGAACAAGCTGCGCGATCGGGTCAGGAATGCGGGCTTCGTCGCGTTCGTCGACAAAGTCGACGCGAGCGGCACGGCGCTCTGGCGCGTGCGCGCGGGACCGGAAGTCGATCGCGCTGCGGCGGAGAAGCTGCGCGCGGGCATCAAGGACAAGCTCAAGCTCGATGGCATCGTCGTGACGCAGTGATGAAGCCGGGAACCTGGAATCGGGAACCTGGAATCGTCGGAGGGCGTGACGACGCGCCGTTCGGGTTGCATCCGGTCCGGCGCGCCGATGGCCGGTTCGCGGCGTCCCGATGAACTGGGTCGATTACACGATCGTCGCGGTGCTCGCCCTATCGGTGCTGATGGGGCTCTGGCGCGGGTTCATCGGCGAGGTCCTCGCGCTGGCGATATGGATCGCCGCATTCTGGACCGCATGGATGGTCGGGCCCGCCCTTGCAGAGCGCTTTTCCGCCAGCATATCCACCCCGTCGGTGCGCGTGATCCTCGCCTACGTCCTGTGCTTCGTGGCGGTGCTGATCGCGGGCGCGATCGTCACCTTCCTCGTACGCAAGCTGGTAGAGGGCAGTGGCTTGTCGGGCAGCGACCGGCTGCTCGGCATGGTATTCGGCCTTGCGCGCGGGCTGGCGCTGGTCGTGCTGGTCGTGCTGCTGCTCGGCTTCACGCCGTTCGCGCGCGACCCGTGGTGGCACCAGTCACAATTGCTGCCCGGCTTCGAGCGCGGGGCGCAATGGCTCGCCGCGCGTCTGCCGCAGGAGGTCGCGCGACATCTCGAGCCGGTGCAGGGCCTGCTCGAGCCGTTCGTGCGACCGGCCGCGCCGGCCGCTTCGCCGGGCAAACCTGCCGCGCCCGGCGGCACGCCGGCCGGCAGCAGCGACACCGCCGCCGTCCAGACCCCATCCACTTGAAGTAGCCAGACAACTATGTGCGGAATCATCGGTATCGTCGGCAAGTCGGAAGTCGCCTCGGCGCTCTACGACGCGCTCACCGTCCTGCAGCACCGCGGCCAGGACGCCGCCGGCATCGCGACCGTCGACGGCAATCGCCTGCGCCTGCACAAGGGGCAGGGGCTCGTGCGCGACGTGTTCGACGAGTCGAGCATGCTCGCGCTGCGCGGCAGCGTCGGCATCGGCCATTGCCGCTACCCGACCGCGGGCTCGGAGGGATCCGCCGAAGCGCAACCGCTGTACGTCAACTCGCCGTACGGCATCGCGCTCGCGCACAACGGCAACCTCATCAACACCGATGCGCTGCGTCGCGAGGTGTTCGAGGACGACCGGCGCCACATCAACACCGATTCGGATTCCGAAGTGCTGCTCAACGTGCTCGCGCACGAACTGCAGATCCAGGACCGGCGCCAGCTCACGCCCGACCACATCTTCAAGGCCGTTGCCGGCACGCACGCGCGCTGCGTCGGCGGTTACGCGGTCGTCACGATGCTGCTCGACTACGGCGTGCTCGCGTTCCGCGATCCGCACGGCATACGCCCGCTCGTGCTCGGCGAGCGCGACACGGCGGCCGGCAAGGAGTACGCGGTCGCGTCCGAATCGGTCGCGCTCGACATCCTCGGTTTCCGCCTGCTGCGCGACGTCGCGCCCGGCGAAGCCGTGCTGCTGACGCTCGACGGCCGCCTGTTCGCGCGCCATTGCGCGGAGCCGGCGAGGCACGCGCCGTGCATCTTCGAGTACGTCTACCTCGCGCGTCCGGACTCGATGATCGAGGACGTCTCGGTGTACAAGGCGCGCCTGCGCATGGGCGAGAAACTCGGCGAGAAGATCCTGCGCGAGATGCCCGATCACGACATCGATTCGGTGATCCCGATCCCCGACACCTCGCGCACGGCCGCGGTTCCGCTCGCGCAGATCCTCGGCGTGCCCGTGCGCGAAGGCTTCGTGAAGAACCGCTACATCGGCCGCACGTTCATCATGCCGGGGCAGAGCGAGCGCGTGAAATCGGTACGCCGCAAGCTCAACCCCATCGGGCTGGAGTTCCGCAACAAGAACGTGCTGCTCGTCGACGATTCGATCGTGCGCGGCACCACGTCCAAGCAGATCATCCAGATGGCTCGCGAGGCCGGCGCGAAGAAGGTCTACCTCGCCTCCGCCGCTCCGCCGGTCCGCTATCCGAACATCTACGGCATCGACATGCCGGTCACCGCCGAACTCGTCGCGCACGGTCGCAGCGTGGAAGAGGTCGAGCGCATCCTCGGCGCGGACCGGCTCATCTACCAGGACCTCGACGATCTCGTCTGGGCCGTGCGCGACGGCAACGACAAGCTCGTCGACTTCGACACATCGTGCTTCTCGGGCGAGTACGTCACCGGCGTGGAGCCGACCTACCTGCGCGACCTCGAGTTCGCGCGATCCGATGGCGCGAAATCGCAGCGGCGCCAGGCCGGCTGAACGGAACCGATGCGCGAAACTGCGTGTCCGGTCCGCGCGCCGGGCGACGTTGGACAGGGATAATCAGGAAGCGGCGCTCCGAAGCGCCGGTGCCGCGGGCCCGCGGCACGACGACGGAGTGCGAGCATGGCCGGCAGCGCGAAGGAGAATGTGTTCGATGCCGCCGCGCGCTGCCTCGCGTGCGCGGATGTCGCGCAGAAGCTCGAGCTGACCCGCGTCGTCGCGGGCGCGATCATCGCCGGCGAGCTCGCCACGGAGGCGGATGCGGCCGCGCCGCGCCCGATCGGCGATCCGGGTCGGCCCGCGCGCCCGCGGCTCGTCCCGCCGCGCGAACTCGCCCAGCGTGGCCTCGGCTCCTCGAGCGGCCGGGCTGCACTCGTGCATGCCGTCGCACACATCGAGTTCAACGCGATCAACCTCGCCTGGGATGCGGTCTACCGGTTCCGCGGCATGCCCGCCGACTACTACAGCGACTGGGCGCGCGTCGCCGACGACGAGGCACGCCACCATGCGTTGCTCGCGGCGCGCCTTGTCGAGCTCGGCCATCGCTACGGCGATTTCGATGCGCACGACGGCCTCTGGGACATGGCCGTGCGCACGGCCGATTCCTGCCTCGCGCGCATGGCGCTCGTGCCGCGCGTGCTCGAGGCGCGCGGCCTCGACGTGACGCCGGGCATGATCGCGCGCCTGCGCGCCGTCGGCGACGACGCGACCGCGGACATTCTCGAGACGATCCTGCGCGAGGAGGTCGCGCACGTCGCCGCGGGATCGCGCTGGTACGCCTGGTGCTGCGCGCGCGAGGGGCTCGATGCACCGGGGACGTTCCGGCGCCTGCTCGACGAACACATGCGCGGCAGCCTGCGCGGCCCGTTCAACGTCGATGCGCGGCTGCGCGCGGGCTTCACGCCGGCGGAGTTGGCCGGGCTGGACGAAATCGCCGCATGACGGCCGCGCGCTGGCGGTACACGGCGTTCGCCGCCGCGCTCGTGGCGGCCTGGTCGACGTTGTTGCTGTGGGCCGCGGGCGTCGATCCGCGCGAGCCGTTCGCGCCGACGCGAACGCATTCGCTGCCCGGCAGCCGCTACCACGCGGTGTTCGGCACGGCGTCGCCGGAAGCGCAGCGGCTGCGCGTCTCGGCCCCGGCCGACGACTTCTCCGCGTTGCAGACGACCGGCGTGCCGGAGCTTGCAGCGGAGGCATTTCCGATCCTGCACTATTCGTTCACGGACTTTCCGCGGACGCTCGAAGTGTCCTTCGTGTTCCGCACGAGCGACGCGCCCGACGACGTGCAGGCGATCCAGCTGCCGCCGCCCACGGGCGGGTCGGCGACGGTCGACCTGTCGCGCGTCGCAGCCTGGCGGGGAACGATCGTCGAAGTCGGATTCTCCCAGTTCCCCGTCGCGCAACTGGTGCCGCCCGAGCAGGGGTTCCGGCCGTTCGAACTCGAAGGAGCGCGGCTCGAGTCGGATTCGTGGCGCGGGCGCCTCGCCGCGACATGGTCGTCATGGTTCGCGCATTCGCCATGGCAGCTCATCTCGGTGAGCGCGATCGGTCCCAGCGAAATCGGCGACACCACGGCGCATGCGCCGCGTCCGCCGCTCGTGGTGGCACTCGCTCTCGGCCTGCTCGCCGCGATCGCACGGCTCGTCCTGGGTTGGCGCGCAGAGCGCCTCGCGCGGCTCCTGTTCGTCGCGGCCGCGACGGCCTGGGTCGCGCTGGATGCTGCCTGGCTGCGCGAACTCGCCTATCGACGCGAAGTCGACCGCGCGATATGGGGTTCGGTCCCGTTCGCCCAGCGCCAGGCGCACGTCGCCGATGCGCGCACGCTCGCGGCGGCCGAACGGTTGAAGGCCTTGCTCGCGAACGATCCGCCGACGACGCGCGTGCTCGTCAATGCGGAGACGCCGCACGAGATCTTGCGCTTCATCTACCTCGCGTCGCCGATCAACGCGGCGAGCCTCGGCAGCTACATGGGCGCACCGTACGCGCGCGTGCCGAGCGGCACCGTGCTGGTCAATTACCGCGTCGACCGGCCGCGGCCGCTCAACGACGTGATGCGCATCGGCATGCGCAAGGTGCGGGTCAAGGTGATCGATCGCTACGAGGACATGGTCGTGTACCGCGTGGAGGCGGTCATACGATGAACGTGCTGCCCGGCCTCGTCGTCTGGATCGCGCCGCTCGTGCTCGGCAGCGGACTGTGGGCCGCCGCCACCGGCTGGCCACGCCGTCGCGGCGCGCTGGCGATCGTGCTCGGCGGCGGATGGATCCTCGGCGCGCTGTCGTGCGGATTGCTCATGCGCGCGTTGTGCGCGACGGACCTGTCTGCGGGACTGTCGCGCGTCGGAACGGCGGCCGTCGCGATCGGCGCCGCGGGCTGGGCCTGCGCGTGGTGGCTGCGCGAGCGGACGCCGCCGCCGGCGATCGCGTCACCGGCGACGCGCGGCATGCGGATCGCCGCGGTTTTGATCCTGCTCGTGCTCGCATGGCGCGCCTGGCTGTTCGCTTCGGACATCGTCGCTCATCCCACGTTGCCGTGGGACGCGTGGGCGGTCTGGCAAGCCAAGGCCAAGGCGTGGGTTTCGGCCGGCCACGCCTCGCCCTATGTTCCGTTCGCGCGCTGGATCCTGCAGCCGCAACTGGACCTGCGTACGGCCTCGGCGTGGAGCTACCCGGAGCTGCTGCCGTGGACCATGACCTGGTTCGCGGTCGATACGGGCTGGCTCGAACCGTGGATCAACCTCGCCTGGCTCGGCCTGTGGGCGGGGCTGCTCGCAGCCCACTATGGACAGTGGAGGGTGCTCGGCGCAGCGCCGATCCACGCACTCGCCGGGGTCTACCTGCTCGCGTCGCTGCCGCTGCTCGATGCGCACGTGGCGCTCGGCGGCTATGCGGACCTGTGGGTCGCTGCGCTGATGTCGCTCGGGGGGCATGCCTGGCTCCGCTGGCGCGCGGCGCGCGAGCATCGGCAGCTTTCGATCATCGCGGCGGCCGTCGTGCTCCTGCCGATGGTCAAGCTCGAGGGCGCGATGTGGAGCATCGTGCTCGGCGTCGCCGTCGTATTCGGCGCGCTGCCCACGCGCATGCGCAGCAAGCGCTTCTTCGTCGGGGCCGCCGTCGCGGCATTCGCGATCGCGCTGTGCGCGACGTTGAGCCTGCCATGGGTCGAGGTGGCGCGCCGCTACGTGCACGGCGGCATCGTCGTCGACGGCGGCAGGGTCGCCGAATCCCTCGATGCGTTCGCCCATGCGCTGTGGGGCCAATGGAACTGGAACCTGCTCTGGTTCGCGTTGCCTGCCGCGTTGTACTGGAAGCGGGCGCGCTGGTCGCAGTCGACGGCGACACGGCGGATGGTCGTGCTCGTCGCGGTGCCGCTGCTGCTGATCGGCGGCCTGTTCGCGTTCACGACGGCATCGCGCTACGCGCAGAGCTATTCCGCGGTCAACCGGCTGCTGTTGCAGTTGACGCCGATGCTCGTCAGCCTGCTCGTGCTCGCATTGTGGCTGCCTGCCGAGGATCACGCGACGGAGCGCGTGCCTCCGGAGGCCGACGCGTCCGCATAGATCGCGCGTACCGTTTGCACGCAGCGTTCCAGCGTGAACCGTTCGTTCCACCGCGTGCGCCCGGCGTCCCCGAGCCGCGCGCGCAGCAGTGGGTCGCGCAGCCGCGCGAGTGCGGCCGCGAGCGCGGCCGGATCCCCCGGCTCGACCAGCAGGCCGGACTCGCCGCCGGCGACGACGAAGCCCACGCCCGACCCGGGTATCGCGCTGGCAACGACCGGAACGCCGACGCGCATCGCTTCGAGCAGCACGAGCCCGAATGCCTCGCCACGATCGAGCGAGGGCAGGACGAGGGCATCCGCTCCCGCATACGCGGCGCCGAGTGACGCGTCGTCGACGTCGCCGGCGAAGGCAACGCGCGCTTCGACGCCGCGCGATCGAGCGAGCGCGCGCAACTCGCCGGCGCACTCGCCGTCGCCGACGAGCAGCAGGCTGGCGTCGGGCATCGACGGCAGGGCCTCGATGAGGACGTCGAATCCCTTGTAACGCCCGAGGCGGCCGACCGCGAGCAAATGCATGCCGCCGCTCGCGGGCCACATGTCGCGACGCGGAACGACGGTGGCAGCCGGCTCGATGCCGAGCGGCACGATGCGCACCTTCGAGCTCCATCGCTGCAATGCGCGGCTCGCCTCGAAGTACGGCTGCGACGTCGCGATCACGGTCGTGGCGCGCGCGAGCACGGCCTGCTCGAACGGCCGATAGAAGCGATAGCCGGCGCGCAGGCGCCAGTCCGGCGCGTCGGGCGGCACGTCGGCGTGCCAGTGCACGACCCATGGCAGTCGCCGCGCGGCCGGCAACGCGAGGGCCGCGAAACACGATGGGTTGGGCAGGTGCAGGTGCAACAGGTCCGGCGCGAACTCGCGCAGTGCGCGCGCGAGCTCGATGGGGAAGGTGGGGCTCACGGGCGTGTACACCGGTGCCGCGATGCACCCCGCGCGGCGCACGTCCACGCCCGCCATCGTCTCTCGCATGCCACGCCAACGCCCCGGCGCCTGGTGAACGAGCACGGCGACCGCGTCGCCGGCGCGCACGCACGCTTCGGCAAGGGCCTGGGTATGCCGCTCGATGCCGCCGCGCTGCGGCGCGTAGTACTTCCCCAGATGCAGGATGCGCATGCGCCGGGACGGCACTCAGCCGTCTTCGTCGTCGACCGCCGCATCCGGAGGCGCGACGCCGCCGAGCCGGGTCAGTTCCTGTTCGAGGATCGCGAGCTTCTGGGTCAGGCGACGGATCCGGCGTTCCTGCTTCGAGCGGTCGATGTCGAGCTTGAGCAGGCGGATGAGCACGAGGGACAGGCCGATGATGATCGGCAGCACCGGCGCATAGAAGATGCCGGTCTGGTGGCCGAGCCAGACCACGATGCCGGGGAACACGCCGAGCACGAACGTCGCCGCGGCGATCACGAACCACCACACGGCGTACGGACCGTGCAGGTGGTCGCGGCGCACGAGGAAGAGGATCGCGCCCGCGAGGGCGACGCCGAGGATCGCCGATGTGATCTGGCCGGTCAGCATGCGGTGCAGCGTTCCTGCAAGGGCTTCTCCTTGCGGCGTCCGGCATCGATCTGCGCCAGGCAGAGCACGGTCGTGTGCATCATGTACCGCGCGACGACGGGCCAGGAGGCGAATACGCGCGAATGGCCTTCGCGGCGAGGCAGCATCGGCACCGGCGTCTCCTCGATGCGCAGGCCGTTCTTCGCGAGCAGCATGAGCACGCCGACGTCCTGGTAGTCGAGCAGGCTGGCTTCGGGCCCGGCGAGGATCGCCATCGCCCGGGCATCATACAGGCGCAGGCCGGACGTGAAGTCGGCCAGCCGCAGCCCGGTGAGTGCCCGCAGGTACAGCCAGGCGACGCGCTTGGCGCGGCTCAGGCGATCGATGCAGGTGCCGATGACGATGTTTGCGGCGGTGCGTTGCTGCGCCTCGAACAGCGCGGGCAGCGACGCCGGCTCGTGCTGGCCGTCGGCATCGAGCGTGATGACGCCGGCGTAGCCATTGCGTCGTGCATAGCGGATCCCGGTCTGGGTCGCTCCCCAGGCACCGAGCCCGAAGGTCAGGCGCAGCGACTCCGCGCCGGCTGCACGCGCGGCCTGGCCGGTCCGGTCACGACTCGCGTCGTCCACGACGAGCACCGCGCAGCCGAGTGCCTCGCGTACGCCGGCCACAACCGCACCGACGGTGGCCGCCTCGTCGCGTGCGGGGATCACCGCCAGGCAATCGGCGGCACGGAGGGCGGGCGGGCGAGCGGTCACGGAAACCGGGTGCAGCAGAGGGGACGGCGATTCTGCGCATCGTGCCTGGCGAGGTCAACGCCGACCGGTGGGCTAGCGCGGTCCCTGGAGCGCGGGCCGGAGCCGGACGTGATCTCTTTCGAGGGGGCCTTCCGTATATAAGTCCGGCAGGCCGCCGTAGCGTGTCCGGTTTCCCTCCGCTCGTGCGTCATTGAGCTGCGTGGGCTGGAGGCGATGCGCCGCCGGCCGGGTCCGGACCCCCGAAATCGGGGTGTCCGTCTCGAAACTGGATGGTCGGCCAGGCCCACGCTCGGTTCGTGTTGACACGGTGTTAAGACTTCACTATCGTCCGCGCGGATCGGGCTTGGTTGACCACTAAACCAATGGGGACGGGAGTAATCCACTCCGCCCGAGACACTCTGGGAGATTTTCCATGAATGCAAAGATGAAAGTCCTGTCGATCGCTCTCGTTGGCCTCTGCGGTTTCGCGGGTAGCGCGATGGCGGCCTGCCCGGCCGGTCCGACCACGGCCGAAGGTGGCGCGTGGACGAGCAAGTCGGTTCTGCCTCCGTCGACCTCGACGCTCGCCGTCACCACCCCGGGTCTCGACGCGACCGAGTGCGCGCTGAGCTCGTCGCTCGGCCCGAGCACGACCGCTTCGGCGTTCGTTCGTTACAACCATGCGGCTTCCGAGCCGAACTACCGCTTCCAGTTCCTCGTCGACACGACCGCCCTGTCGAGCTTCAGCGCGACGGACAACGTGGTCGTGTTCCAGGCGCCGGCGACGACGGCTGCGAACGGCTTCAACCGCCTCCTCCGCGTCTCGCTCGTCGCGGGCCCGGCCGGTGCGAAGCGCGTGCGCTTCATCGCGCAGTGCGGCACGGGCACGTTCTCGTGCGGCCAGACGTTCGCGACCGACCTGATCGCCGGCGTCAACCGCATTGAAGGCAAGCTCACCGTCGGTGCAGGTGCTGCCGGTCAGCTCGACTACTGGGTCAATGCGGCAGCGGGCACGACGGAGCCGGCCGCTTCCGGTACGATCGCGAACCTCGACAACGCGGCGTGGGGCGGCGTGTCCGCCGCTTCGCTGGGCCTGACGGCGCCGAGCGCGGCGTACAAGACCAACCACCCGACGCAAGTCGTGAAGTTCGACCGTTTCGATTCCCGCCGCCAGACCTACATCGGCAGCTGATTTCGTAACCCAGCTTTAAATAATCGAATAGGAGTGACGATACATGAAGCGTAATCTGCTCTGTGGTGCGACCGCCCTGGCGGCGCTGTTCAGCATGTCCGCCGGTGCACAGACCTGCGCGTCGCCGGATACGAGCTGGCATCCGGATGCGGCGGGCACCCCGGCGTTGTCGGGTACGACCTGCGGACACGAGGCCGGCATCATCAGCGTGTGTCAGGGTGCTGGCGGCGCGCCGGCTGCGGCCTACGTCGCGCAGGTCACGATCGCCGACGCTCCGGGCGGCTCGTTCACGAACATCGACTTCACCGGCGGCGCCGGTTACGCGATCAGCGCGTACCTCGTCCCGACGTCGAGCGGCTGCAATGCCGACGCGGCGTGCACGACGGTCGGTGATGCGACGACGAACATGCTGCACGGCGACATCCCGGCCGGTTCGTACTTCCTGATCATCACCGGCGCTGACTTCGACGCGCCGGGCGCTTGCGGCCCGTTCACGGCTGCTGCGGACGGCACGCTGCCGGTGACCCTGCAGAGCTTCACGGTGGGCTGATCGCCGACCGGCGTTGAGTGATTCGACCCACCTGCGGCAACGCAGGTG
This sequence comes from Dokdonella sp., assembly GCF_036518555.1. Taxonomy (GTDB): domain Bacteria; phylum Pseudomonadota; class Gammaproteobacteria; order Xanthomonadales; family Rhodanobacteraceae; genus Dokdonella_A. Next base: position 34,660 of record NZ_DATDMY010000132.1, read on the forward strand.
GGTTTTTTATTGGACGTGATTCCCAAAGGCCATGCTGATCCTGACGCCCTTTTTCCTGTCCGTGCTCGCCGCGGCAACGAGTTCGCCGACGTCCCACCTCGTGATCGAGCCGTGCCTCGCTGGCGAGCGCCAGCAGTTCGAAACCGTGCCATGCGAGATTGCGCTGCGCAATTCCGGCGACAAGCCGGTCCACATCACCGACGCGCGTTCGGTCTTCGAGTGGGATTCGATCGATCCGAAGGTGACGGTGCCCGCACATGGTGCGGCCTACCTGAAGGCCACCATCGCGACGCGCGATGCTGTGGGATTCAGCAAACATTCGTTCCGGATCACGACCGATGAACCGGGTGTGCTCTCGCAACGGGGCGCGAGTGTCCATGTATTCGTCTCGACCGTGCTCGACCAGGCCGCACCCGCGCTCGATTTCGGCGCGGTGAAGCTCAGCGCAGGTCCGGTCAGCAAGGAGATCGCCCTAAGCAGTCGCGAAGTCCCGGACTTCCGCATCCTCGGGATTGCGTCGAAACCCGACTACGTCGATGCCGTGGTCGGTACCGACGGCAAGACACTGCGTGCGTCGATCAGCAAGAATGCCCCCTGGGGCCTCGTGCACGACAAGATCAAGCTCAAGATCAATGCACCGCAGCAGCCGGAAGCATGGGTCACGGTCGATGCGAACGTCATCGGCGAGATCGCGGCCAACGGCAATCCCTTCGCGTTCGGGCTCATGAGAACCAATGCGAAGAACGAATTCCTCATCCGCCTCACGAGCGAATCGGGCAAGGACTTCAAGATCGGCAGCGCGAAGCCCGATCATTTCGAGGGCAAGGTCGACGTGGTGCCCTGTACTCCGGAGGCGGCGGGTTGCCGGATGCTGCATGTACTCGTTTCGAACGAGCAGCAGCAGGGCCGTCTGCAGGGGAAGATCCTCGTCGATCTGCCGGAGTTCAAGCGGGTGCTGCCGGTCGATGTCGTCGGCATGCTGCTGGCACCTGAAGTGAAAGTGCACGATCTCAACAAGGAGCTCGAGAAGGCGACCGACACCGGAGGCGCGTCGCAGGCATCCGCTACCGTCCCCGGCAACTCGATCGACCTGAAGCAGGCGATCAGCCGAACTGCCGCGGCCGCGGAAACCGCGGCACCACCGGGCGATGGCCCGCTCCTTCGCTGGGCAGTCGCGAACGACGGCTCTGTCTACGGGTACATCATCTATCGAGCGGACGACGAGCACGGACCTTTCCTGCGCGTCAACAAGGAGCTGATTCGCGCCGGCGGCGGTTCGCCGAAGGAGGGCGTGCAGTACCAGTGGCGGGACGACTCGGCCGTCTCCGGCCACACCTACTGGTACCAGATCGGCATGGTCAAGAACAACGGCGAGAAGCAGCCGCTCAGCGGCGCGCAGAAGGTTACGGCCAAGTAGCCCGCCGTCCGGCCCGCATGCCGCGCAGGATCCCAACCTGCGCGGCAGGTGCGCGCGCTGCAACGCTCCAAGCCTTCGCAGCCGCCCCCTCGTGCCCGCGTGACGCCGACGAGCCTTGCGCGCGGCATTCTTTCAGTCGGGCACGTACGCCTTCGTGCGAGCGGCCATCGTAGTCGCGCGAGGATGAGGGCGTAGCGTCTCGCGTCGTGCGCCGGCTGGCCACGCGTGCGGGCACAGTCACATTCTTCCCCCACTTCACCAGGCCGCGGAGGCATGGCGCCTTGACGGCTGCCGCCGCGGCTCGGCGGCGCGCGCCCGCGACACGCTTGCCGTCGACGCGACGAAACCGCTGTTGCAATTCCTCGCGCGCCCGGATCCGCAGGCCGGCGCGCTGCGACGATCGCGCCGACGGGGCGCCCTCTCTTCGATGCGGCGACGACGATCGGCGCAGGACCCGCGCCGCACGCGCACCGGCGGTTGCGCCGCTCGAGGCTGCCGCACCGGGCGGGGAGGAGCTGCGGTATCTCTCCTCGCACCCGGAGAAAGCAGACAGCGTTCTACACGACCAACGACTGGGTCGACTACCAGCACTTTCCATTCACATCGTCGATGCCGGTTCGTCTCAACGATGGCGCAGAACAATCCTGGCTCGCTCGGCGCGCGATCGTGGGCGTACGGTTACGAGTACGCGGTCTACAACCACGTCGGCCGCGGCTTCCAGGGATTTGGCAAGATCATCCAGACGCAGATCGCGCCGGGTTCGTACCAGCCGCTGCAGATCGCGACGACGTACGCGCAGAAGTTCCCGCTCGCGGGCCAGATGCTCGAGCGCAGGGTCGGCATCCCGCCGGCGGTGGGCACGGGCGTCCTCACGCCGATCTCGATCGAGACGAACACGTGGTCGTGTTACGCCGCGGAGACCAGCAGCAATCCGCTGCCGCGCACGGGGTCGTGCGCGATGAAGGAGCAATGCGTGCATCGCCACCGCTTCGAGAGCCAGCAGCATGCCATGCGCGTGATCGGCGACTGGATCGGGTTCTACAACAGACGGCGCCCGCACCAGGCATTGGGAGTGGATACGCCGGACGAGGCATTCAAATTGGCAGCGTAACCTGAGCAGAAACCGCTGGGTCATTACATGCTCGGCAACTCGCTCTCGAAATCCGGCTACAGCACGACGCGGCGAACGCCTATCGCTACGCCAAAAAGGGAGCCGGTAGCAGTGGCCATGCGGCACATGATAAATTGCTGCGTCGGGGACACGTCCACGGAGAACGCCCATGATCGCGCGCATCGCTGCACTGTTGGTTGCGTTGCTTGTCGGGGTCTGCGCGCTGCCTGTAGCGGCCCAGACGTGCGCCTCGCCTGAGGTATGGCACGTGTTCCCCGGCGGCACTCCGCCGCTGACGGGCACGACCTGCGGACACGAGACCGGTATCATCAGCGTCTGCCAGGGCGCGGGCAGCGCGCCCGCGCAGGCGTTCGTCGTCGGTGGCCTGACGGTGACCGCGGATGCGCCGTTCACGCAGATCGATTTCACCGGTGGTGGGGGCTATACGCTCTCTGCGTATCTCGTTCCGCAATCATCAGGATGCAATGCGGACGCTGCGTGCACGACCGTCGGCGATGGTTCGACCAACATGCTCCACGGCGACATTCCGCCAGGTACGTACTACCTCATCATCACCGGTGCGGATTTCGATCCACCCAACGCCTGCGGTCCGTTCACGGCCAGCGCCGATGGTCCGCTGCCGGTGACGTTGCTGGGTTTCAGCGTCGACTGACACACGAAAGTCTGCGGGCGGCTTTTCCTCGAAGCGGAGATACTCGATGAATCCGTACAAGACCCTGATGGCGGCGAGCGCGATGGTTGCGTTGGCTGCGTCATCCGCGAACGCGCAGACCTGCGCGGATCCTCTGGTATGGACCTTTCCCTCGAATTCGCCGCCGCTGACGGGCACGACCTGCGGACACGAAACCGGCATCATCAGCGTCTGCCAGGGTGCGGACAGCGCGCCGGGACAGGCATTCATCGCGTCGATCACCGTCACGGCCCAAGGCACGTTCACGGACATCGATTTCACCGGTGGCGCGGGCTACGTGCTGTCCGCGTACCTCGTGCCGCAGGCGGCGGGCTGCAATGCCGACGGTCCCTGCACGACGGTCGGTGACGCGAGCACGAACATGCTCCATGGCGACATACCGCCCGGGGCCTACTACCTGATCATCACGGGCGCGGATTTCGACCCTCCGAATGCCTGCGGTCCCTTTACGGCGGCGGCAAACGGCACTCCCGTGTCGCTGCAAGCCTTCAGCATCGACTGATACGGGCGCGTCCGCGATCCCCGCGCGCGGGGCCGCACTCGCCGCTTCAGCCGAGGCGGCTCAGCGAGGTTTCACCGCTGCGGCAGCGCAATACGCTGCCGTGTTCGTACCAGTCGCCGAGCACGATGCGCTCGGCGGGCTGGCCGTCGAGTTCGAGCCGATGCTGCGCCGGTCGGTGCGTATGGCCGTGGATGAGGCGGCGCACACCGTGCGCGCGCAAGGTCGCTGCGACCGCGTCCGCGTTGACGTCGGTGATCGCGTCGTCCACCGAGCGCGTGTAGCGCTGGCTCTCCGCGCGCGCCTGCGCCGCGAACGCGCGGCGTTCGGCGAGTGGCCGCGCGAGGAACGCGCGTTGCCAGGCGGGCGTGTGCGATTGCGCGCGGAACGCCTGGTACGGCGCATCGTCGGTGCAGAGCGTGTCGCCGTGCATGAGCAGCACGCGCTCGCCTTCGATGTCGACCACGCTGCCGTCGGGCAGCAAGGTCATGCGTGCGCGTCGCGCATACGCGTCGCCGAGCAGGAAGTCGCGGTTGCCGTGGATGAAGAAGGTCGGCACGCCGCTCGCGTGCAGGCGTGCGAGCGCCGTGGCGACCTGATCGGCCGTCTCGTCGCTCGCATCGTCGCCGATCCACGCCTCGAACAGGTCGCCGAGGATGAACAGCGCGCCCGCCTGCGACGCTTCATCGCGCACGAACTCGACGAATAGTCGCGTGATGTGCGGCCGACTCGAATCGAGGTGCAGATCGGAAACGAACAGGATCGTCACGTCACCCCCGCGCGCCCTTCGCGATCATCCGTGCCGGGCGCGCGGGTGTCGCGTTCCATCATCGGCCAGTCGACGCAGCGGCATGCGATGGCGGTCGCCCGTACGCATGAGCAGCGTGCGCGGCTCTCGTCGCGCACGCCGCTCGGAATCGCGGACCTCGCCACGACGAGGCTCAGGGCAGGACCGTGACCTTCTCGATCACGACGGCGGTGGTCGGCACGTCGCTGCGGAACGGACCCTGCGCGCCGGTCGGGATCGCGCGGATCTTGTCGACGACGTCCATGCCGGCGACGACCTTGCCGAACACGCAGTAGCCCGGGTTCGCGTCGCCCGCGTAGTCGAGGCGCGGGTTGTCCACGGTGTTGATGAAGAACTGCGCCGTCGCCGAGTTCGGATCGGCCGTGCGCGCCATCGCGAGCGTGCCGCGCAGGTTGCTGAGGCCGTTCTTGGATTCGTTGACGACCGGCGCGCGCGTCTTCTTCTGGCGCAGGTCCGGCGTGAAGCCGCCGCCCTGGATCATGAAATCGGCGATCACGCGATGGAAGATCGTGCCGTCGTAGAACCCGCTCTTCGCGTAGGCGAGGAAGTTTTCGACGGACTTCGGCGCCTTGTCCGCGTAAAGCTCGACCGTGAGTTCGCCGAGGCTCGTCTTGATCTGCACTTTCGGGGTGGCCTGGGCGTCGGCGGCAGCCGCCTCGGCCTTCGCGGCCGGCTTCGTGACGGCCTTCGTGCCGGTGGGCTTCGCGGCCGCTGGCTTGGCAGCGGGTTTGGCGGCGGCCTTCGGCGTCGCGGCGGGCTTGTCGGCCGCGCCCGTGGCCTGGGCGAGGGCGAAGGCGGGCAGCATGAGCACGAGTGCGAGCAGCAGTCGCTTGATCATCGGGATTCTCCGGTGCGGTGCGGAAGCGGAAACCACAATGATAGGGGCTCGCGCGCGGCGCGTCAGCCGCCCGCGTTCCCCGCGACTCACGCCGCGGCCTTCTCCAGCGGCCGTACCTGCAGCTTCAGGTCGAGCAGCTTGATATGGTCGCGCTCCTGCTCGAGGTCGGCGCGCGTGAGCGGGTGCTGGTCGAGCCAGCGCTCCGGCAACTCCAGGCGCAGCAGGCGGTCGTCGACGGCGAGGCGCAGCGGCGGCAGCGGCTCGGTCGTGCGCGCACGCTCGAGCAGGGCGGCGAGCCGCAGCAGCGCGGTCACGCGTCGCGCCGGCTGGCGCAGTCGCTCGGGCAGCGCCTCGATCGTGTCGCGATCGGGCTTGCGACGATGCGAGCGGATGATCGCCGCGAGCGCCTGCTGGCCCTGACGGCTGAAGCCGGCGAGATCCGAGTTCGCGACGATGTAGGCGCCGTGGATGTGGTGCAGGCTGTGCGCGATCGCGAGGCCGATCTCGTGGATGTCCGCGGCCCAGCCGAGCAGGTCGCGTTCGAGGCCGCCCAGTTGCCAGTCGTCGGCGACCTGCTCGAACAGTTCGAGCGCGGCGTGGTGCACGCGCGCGGCCTGTGCGCGATCGACGCCGTAGCGCGAAGCGAGCGCGGCGACGCTGCCCGCGCGCGGGTCGCCGTGCAGCGCGCGACCGACCACGTCGTAGAGCAGTCCCTCGCGCATCGCGGTCTCGCACACGGCCATCTGCTCGAGGGCGAACGTCGCGAACACCGCTTCGAGGATCGCGACACCGCCCGCGATGATCGGCGTGCGATCCTCGGCGAGACCCGCGAGCCGCAGCGCGTCGACGCTGCCCGCATCGAGGATCGCCTCGCGCAACAGTGCGAGCGACGTGGCCGTGATGCCCTGGTCGCTCCAGCCGTTCGCCTGCACGATGCTGCCGATGGCCTTGGCCGTGCCGGACGAGCCGATCGCCTCACCCCAGCCGCGCGCGCGGTAATCCTCGGCGAACTGCTGCAGTTCGACCGCGATTTCGGTCTGTGCCTGGCGCCAGCGCTTCGGCGTGAACTTGCCGTCGCCGAAGAAGCGCAGCGTGCTCGCGACGCAGCCGACCTGGATGCTTTCGGTCTCGAGTGCGTCGAAGCCTTGGCCGATGATGAACTCGGTGCTGCCGCCGCCGATGTCGACGACGAGCCGGCGCTGGCTCGAGCGCGCGAGATCGTGCGCGACGCCGAGATAGATCAGGCGCGCCTCCTCGCGGCCGCTGACGATCTCGATCGGATGGCCGAGCGCGGTCTCGGCCGGCAGCAGGAACGCCTGCGGGTTGGCCAGGCGACGCACGGAGTTGGTCGCCACCGCGCGCACGCGTTCGTGCGGCAGCGCGCGCAGGCGCTGGCCGAAACGCGCGAGGCAGGCGAGCGCGCGCTCGCGGTAAGCAGGGTCGAGGCTGCCGTTCGCGCGCAGGCCCATGGCCATGCGGACGCTGTCGCGCAAGCGGTCGATGATGCGCAGCCCGCCATGTTCGTAGCGGGCGACGACGAGGTGAAAACTGTTGGAACCGAGGTCGACCGCCGCGAGCAGTTCGCCGTCACGCAGTCGGGTGGCAGTCGCGTCCTTCACAGGTGCGGCTCGCAGGGGGTCCGGACCGGATTGTCGCACGGCCCCGGCGGTGGCGGCAGCCGCGACGCGTCGCTCACTGCGCGAGCCGGCTCAACAGCATCTGTTGCGCCGAATGCGCCGGCGCGTCGCCGGCGACGATGCGTCGATAGCTGCCGTCCGCGTCGAGCTGCCAGGACTGGGTATTGTCGGCGAGGTAGTTCGCGAGCGACTCGTCATAGACGCGTTGCGCGAGCTGCGGGTCGCGGATCGGAAAGCAGGTCTCGATCCTGCGCAGCAAGTTGCGCTCCATCCAGTCCGCGCTCGAGCAATAGATCTCGGGCGTCTCGTCGTTCTGGAACCAGTACACGCGGCTGTGTTCGAGGAAGCGGCCGACGATTGAGCGCACGCGGATGTTGTCGGACACGCCCGGAATGCCCGGGCGCAGCGCACAGGCGCCGCGCACGATGAGGTCGATCTGCACGCCCGCCTGCGAAGCGCGATAGAGGACTTCGACGACATGCTCCTCGTTGAGCGCGTTCATCTTGGCGATGATGCGCGCCGGCTTGCCCTCCTGCGCGTGGCGGATCTCGCGCTCGATCTTCTCCATCAGCCCCTTATGCAGCGTGAACGGCGAGTGCAGCAGGCACTTGAGCTTGATGATCGGGCCGAGCCCGGACAGCTGCAGGAACAGCAAATGGGCGTCCTCGCCGATGTCCGGGTTGGCGGTCATCAGGCCGAAGTCGGTGTAGATGCGCGAGGTGATCTGGTGGTAATTGCCGGTCGACAGGTGCGCATAGCGCCGCAGCGCGCCCTGCTCGCGCCGCACGATCAGCAGCATTTTCGCGTGCGTCTTGTAGCCGACCACGCCGTACACGACCTGCACGCCGGCCTCCTGCAGGCGGTTGGCCAGGCGCAGGTTCGCTTCCTCGTCGAAGCGCGCGCGCAGTTCGACCACGACCGTCACGTCCTTGCCCTGGCGCGCCGCTTCGATCAGGTGATCGACGAGGGGCGAGTTGTTGCCGACGCGATACAGCGTCTGCTTGATCGCGAGCACATCCGGGTCGACGCTCGCCTGGCGCACGAGCTCGATCACCGCGCCGAACGACTCGAACGGATGGTGCAGCAGGATGTCGCGTTCGCGGATCGCATCGAACAGGTTGCCTTCGTCGACGACGACCGGCAGCGCGCGCGGCAGGAAGGTCGGGAACTTGAGGTCCGCGCGATCGATCTGTTCGTACACCGCGTTGATGCGGCTGACGTTCACGGGACCTTCGCAGCGATACACCTCCGACTCGGTGAGCTCGAAGTTCTGCATGAGCATGTCGGCGATCGCTCTGGGGCAGTTGTCGGCGACCTCGAGGCGCACCGGGCGCGCGAACCCGCGGCCCTTGAGCTCGTCGCGCAGCGCGAGCGCGATGTTCTGCACCTCGTCCTCGTCGACGACGAGTTCGCTGTTTCGCGTGACGCGGAACTGGTACGAGCCCTTCACCTGCATGCCCGGGAAGAGCTCGTCCATGAACTCGTGCAGCACGCTCGACAGGAACACGAAGTCGTACGCCGACTCGGCCACCTCGGCGGGCATGCGGATCAGGCGGGGCAGCGAGCGCGGCGCGCGCACGAGCGCCATGTGGCCCTCGCGGCCGAACGCGTCGCGTCCCTTGAGCACCACCGCGAGGTTGAGGCTCTTGTTGAGGATGCGCGGGAACGGATGCGCCGGATCGAGCCCGAGCGGCGACAGCACCGGCAGGATCTCGTTGCGGAAGTAGCCCTGCAGCCAGCGCCGCTGCTTGACCGTCCAGCGGTCGCGCCTCGAGAAGCGGATGCCCTCGGCCTCGAGCGCGGGCTGCAGGGTGCCATTCCAGAAGTCGTACTGCGCCGTGACGAGGGTGAGGGCGCGCTCGCGGATGCGCGCGAGCACCTCCGCCGGCGGCAGCGCATCCGGTCCCGGGCGCGAGTCGCTCAGGTTCACCTGTTCGCGCAGTACGGCGACGCGCACCTCGAAGAACTCGTCGAGGTTCGTGCACGAGATGCACAGGTAGCGCATGCGCTCGAGCAGCGGAACGCGCGGATCCTCCGCCTGCGCGAGGACGCGGAAGTTGAACTCGAGCTGCGCCAACTCGCGGTTGAGGTAGAGGCTCGGGTCCTTGAGGTTCATCACGACTTCGCGGTTCATGGGTGGCTCGCCATCGTCAATGCAGCACGGCACGCTGCTCGCGCGCCTCGTCGGTATCCAAGGGTACGAAACCTTCCTGGCGCACGAGCCGCTGTCCTTCGTCGGAGAGGATGTAATCGAGGAACGCCGATGGCAATGCGGCCGGCGGCAGCTGCGGACGCCGGTTCAGGTAGACGTAGATCGGGCGCGAGAGGGGGTAGCGGCCGGAAACGATGCTGCGCTCGTCGGGCACGATCGCGGGCTGGCCGGGGCCGCGCGCGATCGCGAGGGTACGCACGAGCCGGTTCACGTAACCGAAGCCGGCATAGCCGATCGCCTCGCGATTGCCGGCGACCGTCGCGACGACCGCGCCGTTGCCGGGCCACGCGACGACGTCCGCGCGATACTGCCCGCCGCACAGCGCGATCTCGCGGAACAGCTCGTGCGTGCCCGAGCCGCTGTCGCGGCCGACTGCGAGCAGCGATCGCGGGGCTGCGGCGCCGATGAGGTCGGCCCAGCGGCGGATCGCTGCCCCGGCGCCGCACGCGCGCGTGGACGAGTAGATCGCATCGAGATCGGCGAGGCTCGCCGAGGCGAGCGGGTTGTCGGGGTGCACGAACACCGTGATCGCGTCGTGCGCGACGACGATGCGCGTCGGCGCATGGCCGTAGCGCGTGCGGAACGCCGCCTCCTCGGCGGCGCTCATCGGCCGGCTCATCGGGCCGAGGTCGGCGGCGCCCTCGATCAGCGCGATCGGTGCGCTTGCCGAGCCGCTCGCCTGCGCCTGGATGCGCGCGCCCGGATGGCGCGCCTGGAACGCGGCGGCCCAGCGCATGATGAGCACGCTCGCGGTGTCGGAGCCGACGCTCGTCAAGGTGCCGGTGACCCGGTCCAGCGCGCGCGCCGGCCCGCCACACAAGCCAAGCGCGAGCGCGACGGCGAGCGCGAGGCGCATCACGGCGCTTCCGCCAGCGCGAGCGGTTCGAGCAGGCGTTCGCTGCCGAACACGCACGCGAACGTGCTGCCGACGCCGGGTTCGCTGCGGATGTCCAGCCGCGCCTGGTGCAACTGGAGTACGTGCTTGACGATCGACAGGCCGAGGCCGGTGCCGCCGGTCTCGCGCGAGCGGCTGGTCGAGACGCGATAGAAGCGCTCGGTCAGGCGCGGAAGATGCTGCGCGGGAATCCCCTGGCCGGTATCGGTCACGGCGAGGCGCGCGCCGCCGTCGGCATCGCCCTGCCAGCGCAATGTGATGCGGCCGCCCGCGGGCGTGTAGCGCACGGCGTTGGTGACGAGGTTCGAGAACGCGCTGTGCAGTTCCTTGGTCGAACCGAGCAGGTCGTGGCGGTCGTCGAGTTCGACCACGATCGCGTGCTGGCCCTGGCTCAGCGCATCGGCCTCGCGGCGCAGTGCTTCCAGCAGCGGCCGCATGCTGATGCGCTCCTGCGGCAGGTCGTTGCGAGCCTCGAGGCGCGACAAGGTGAGCAGGTCCTCGACGATCTGGGTCATGCGTCGCGACTGGTTGCGCAACTCGTGCAGGATCGGCTCGTACTCGGGTATCTGCTCCGGCTCGAGCATGTCGAGGTAACCGTGCACGACCGTGAGCGGCGTGCGCAGTTCGTGCGAGACGTTCGCGACGAAGTCGCGCCGCACCTGCTCGAGGCGCATGAGCTGGCTCACGTCGCGCACGACGAGCAGCGAGCGGTCGTCGGCGTAACGGATCAGGCGCAGGGTGAGGCGCCGCTCCTCGTCGAGCGGCGAGGGCAGGTCCGCCAGCGGTTCGTCGCCTTCGCGGCGCAGCCATTCCGTGAAGCGCGGAGCGCGCACGAGGTTGGGCAGGTGCGCGCCGAGATCCTGGGGATACTCGAGGCCGAGCAGGTCGGCCGTGGCCGCGTTGAACCATTCGATGCGATGTTCGCGGTCGAGCGCGACGACCGCGTCCGGCAGCGCCGCCGCGGCGTCGCGGAACGCGCGCAGAAGCTGCACCATGCGCCGCTTGTCCGCGACCGCCGCGCGCTGGCGCCGCCGCGTCGCATTCTGGATCTCGTCCCAGATGCCGCTTCCGTCCGCCGCGGGCATGCGCTGCGGGCCCGCGAGCAGGCGGGCGTAGCGGGCGAGCCGCAGCACGTGGTAGCCGAACGCGAGCGCGGTCGCCGCGAGCACGCAGGCCGCCGCCGCATGCAGCCACAGGCCGATCGCCCACGCGCCCGCGAGCAGCGCCGCGAGGCGCCACGCACTGGAGCGCCAGGCACGGCCGAGGCGCCGCATCATGTGCGGGCCGGCGTCGTGCAGTTCGACGTGTTGAGGATCGGCATCCGCATGGTGCGCCGCCCGGGCCTAGATGCTGGTCGAAAAACGATAGCCGGCGCCGCGCACGGTCTGCACGAGTTCGTCCTTGCCGAACGGTTCGAGCGTCTTGCGCAGGCGCCGGATGTGCACGTCAACGGTGCGCTCCTCGACGTAGACGCCGCCGCCCCACACGTGATCGAGCAACTGACTGCGCGTATAGACGCGCTCCGCATGCGTCATGAAGAAGTGCAGCAGGCGATATTCGGTCGGGCCGATGTGGACGGGCTGGTCGCCGCAGAAGACGCGATGCGCCGCGCTGTCGATGCGCAGCCCGCCGAGCTCGACGACGCCGTCGGCGTCCTCGCCATGCGTGCGCCGCATCACCGCGCGGATGCGCGCGAGAAGTTCGCGGGTGGAGAACGGTTTGACGACGTAGTCGTCGACCCCGGCATCGAGGCCGCCGACGCGGTCGGCTTCCTCGCCGCGAGCGGTGAGCATGATGATCGGCACCTCGCGCGTGAGTTCGTCCTTGCGCAGCCGGCGCGCGAGGTCGATGCCGCTCATGCCGGGCAGCATCCAGTCGAGCAGGATGAGATCCGGCACACGCTCCCCGATCGCGGTCTGCGCGGCGCGCGCGTCGGGCGCGTGCATCGGCTCCATGCCGGCCTTGCGCAGGGCGAATGCGACCATGTCGCGGATCGCGGTTTCGTCTTCGACGATCAGGATGTGTTTTTGCACGACTTCACCGCGCGCAGCGCCGAAGGGGCGCTTCATGACGTCATCATTGCAGCTTCGTTCTGTTACGCCGCAATGACATCGCCGCGTATCGAAGCTGCGTCGCACCGCCGAACCGGCCCGGGTCGACCGCCCGGGCCCGCGGGCGGGGAACACCCATCGATCAGAATCGCATTCTACATCAACGGGATGGAGTCGCTTCGGGGCGTCGCTCGCGATGCCAGGCCCGCGACGGCGAACATCACGGATTTGTGACGGTGCTGCGGCCGGTGCGGCAGCAGGTGAATCCCGCCGCGGCCAAGGATCCCGGTTCGCTCGGCGAGGAATGCTTGCGCAGCGCGAGGACGGCCGGCGTGAGCTCGGCGATGCGCGCGTCGATGCGGCTGCGCTGGTAATAGCTGAGGTCGGCCTGCTTCGACAGCGCCTTGAGCTGGTTCAAGGCATCCTCGGCGTGGCCACTCAGCCAGGCCGCCTCCGCGTAAGCCTCGCTCGCCCGCACCTTGTCGCCAGCGAGTTCGCTCGCGCGCGCGAACGCGCGCTGCAATTCGGGGTCATCGGCGCTGCGTTCGACCAGCGGGCGCAACAGCTCCAGCGCGAGACGCGCACTCTTCGCGTCCGCGCGTGCGACGAGCGCGTCGCTGTAGGCGAGCGTGATCGCGCGATTGCCGGGAAAGTCGCGATGCAGCTGCGAGAACGTCGCGAGCGCCTCGTCCCGGCGCCCGGCCTGGTCCTGCGCGTTCGCGAGCGCGAGGCGCAGCTCCGGCGAATCGGGTGCTCGCGCGACGAGCGGGCGCAGTTGCTCGATCGCCGCCGGCGCCTCGCGGCTCGCGGTGAGCGCGAGCGCGTAGCCGTAGCGGTTCGCGGTGCTGTCGAACGCGGGATCGTCGCGCAGGTTGTTGGCGTAATACGACCGGATCGCCGTGGCGGACTTCGCGATCTGCACGCGCATGCGTTCGCGCATGAGTTCGAAGTACGCCTGTGCCGGCTTGCCGCGTGGCGCGCACGTGGCCACGGTCACACGCGGCAGCGCGTTGCCCTCGCCGCGCTCGGCAACGGTCACCGTCGTGGCTTCGCTCGCGGCGACCGCACTCGCCTCGGTGGCGGGGCCATCGGTCGATTCGGCGTCGGCGCGGCGAGGGGCGAGCGAGAGATCGAGGCCGCCCGTGGCCGCCGCCGGCGTGCTGCGCACGCGCGTGGCCTTGGGGCAGCCGAGCTGTTCGGCTCGCGCCTTCGCGTCGGCGATGCGCCGGGTATCGAGGGGGTGATCGAGCAGGAATTCGGGGATGTCGACGCCGTTGACGCGCATGACTTTCTGCAAGGTCTGGAACGCGCCCGCCATCGCGCTCGGGTCGAACCCTGCGCGCGCGAGCGTCTGGATGCCGACGCGGTCGGCCTCGGCCTCGTCGCCGCGCGTGAAGTTGATCTGGCGCTGCTGGATCAGCGACGTCCCCGTCATCATCGCGGCGGCGGCCGCGTCGTCGGTCCGGTGCGCGCTTGCGATCATGACGCCGAGCATGCCGAGCATGATCGGGATCGACATCTTCTTCTGGTCCTCGAACGCGCGCAGGATGTGCTGCTGCTCGACGTGCGAGATCTCGTGCGCGAGGACGCCGGCGAGCTCGTCCTCGGTATCCATCGCGGTGATGAGGCCCGCATTCGTCGCGACATAGCCTCCGGGGGCGGCGAACGCGTTGATCTGGTCGTCGCGGACGATGAAGAACGTGAAGCCGGGGTCCGGGTGATCGCTCGACGCGACGAGGCGATAGCCGAGTGCGTTGATGTAATCGACCAGCAGCGGGTCGTCGACGACGAGATCGTACGCGCGCATTTCCTGCAGCATGCCCGCGCCGTACTCGCGCAGTTCCTGCGGGGTGGCGAGGCTCGCTGCGGAACTGCCGATGTCGGGAAGCTTGACGTCCGGCTCGCGCGCTCCCGCGAGCGCGCTGAGGCAGGCGACGGCGAGGGTGGAAATGACGGGTGCGAAACGCATGTCGAAACCGCGGCGGGAACCGATGCTCGGACCACATTAGCGCGTGCATGTTCCCGTCGCCACCCTTCGCATGCCCATCGTCCCCGCGGCGGGCGCGGCGCTCAGGAGGCATTCATGCCGGCGCGGGCCGCGGCCTTGCAAGCCGGCCTCGCGGACCCCACTCTTGGCGCAGTTTCCACGGACCGGCGCGCATGAATCGAGTCGAGATCTACACCACGGCCATCTGCCCGTACTGCGTGGCGGCCAAGCAGTTCTTCAAGCAGCGCGGACTGTCGTACGAGGAGGTGCGCGTGGACGTCGAGCCCGCGCGACGCGAGGAAATGCTTGCGCGGAGCGCGGGGCGGCGAACGGTGCCGCAGATCTTCGTCAACGGCGAACACGTCGGCGGATTCGACGACCTCGTCGCGGCGGAACGATCCGGCAGGTTGCGCGAACTGACGGAGGTGCGCGCATGAGCGATCGCATCCGCGATTTCACGGCCTTTCGCCAGCGCATGAACGAGCGGATTCTCGGCCAGGACAACCAGGTGATCCGGCGCTTCTTCGCGCTCGACACGCAGACCTACAAGGCCGGCGCGCTCGACGTGAAGACGAAGGAGATGCTCGGTCTGGTCGCTTCGCTGGTGCTGCGCTGCGACGACTGCATCAGCTATCACGTCGCGCAGTGCGTCGAGGCCGGCGTCGACGAAGACGAGTTCTTCGAGATATTCAGCGTCGGCCTCGTGGTCGGTGGCTCGATCGTCATCCCGCACCTTCGCCGGGCGGTGGATTTCCTCGACCAGGTGGCGGCGGAAAAGGCGCCGGGCGCGGACTGAGACCGCGGCCCAGTCAACGGCGCACGCGCAGCAATTGCACGCGCGCGCCATTGCCGTCGCGGCCGTCGAGTCGGTCCAGGCCCACCTGGTCGAAGTCGGCGACCGCCGAAGCGCCGAGCGAGAGGGTGCAGAAGTCCGGTGCCGACGCGAGCGGAGCGCTGCGGCAATCGAGGCTGGCGCCGTCGGCGGCGACGTAATGCAAGGCCCCCGCATCGCGGCGAGTCGGTGCGCCGAACTCGAACTGCCGCAGCGTCGCCTCGTCATCGCCGACAAGGATCCAGCGGCCGCTCCATTCCGCTCCGTCTGCGTTGGAGAAGCTCGAACGCGACAACGCGAGTGCACGGACGGCGATGTCGCGCCGATCGTCGCTGCGGACGAGCCAGGCGCGGGCACGCGAAGGCGAGAGGAAGTCGAGTTCGAGTCTCAGCCCCTCGATTGCGCTCGGCCGGCTGCCCGTCGGCGAGAACAGCGGATCGCCGTTGCGCAATTCCAGCAATGGCACGACCGCGATGCGGCCTTTGCGGCGCGCGCTGCCGAAATACCAGACCGGGCTGCCGTCGTCGCCGAAGCCGAACAGGCTCACGGCGAGCTGGTCCCCCTGTGCTTCGAGGCTGATACCCGTGCTGCGCGACGCCGGGCCGGTCTCGAGCGCCGCCTCCGACCACCAGAAGCCGTTCTCGGGCTGGGGCGCGCCGGCGCTCGACGCGCTGGTGTCGAGCACGCGGAAGGCGACGAGCCCGGGCAAGTCGGTCGCGTCGGAAAAGACGCTCACACGATAGGTCCGGCCCGCGCTGAGCGGCGTGCCCGACATCGACGGATCGACATGCAGGGCATAGGCGATCGTGCCGCGCGCGCAGCCGGTCGCCGGTGCATGCAGCATGACGCCGACGTCGTCGCCGTCGACGGTCACTCGCGCCACTGCCGGCAGGCACCGCGCAGGGGCTTGCCCGACCAGGCCGATGCGCAGCCCGGAACCGGTCGACTCGAGCCGCACGCTGAGCGCGCCAGCGGGCGACGCGAACGCGCCGAGCAGCAACGCGGCGCAGCCGGCCAGCGCCGAAGCGAGGGCGCGGTTTCTTGTACGCGGCAGGGACATTCGCGGATAATGCGCGCCGGCGTCGCCCCGGGCAAGTCCGAGTCGACGGATATCCTTGTCGCGCAAGGAATTTATTGCGCGGCTCCCCTCGCCGCATTTCCCCTTCGCGAAATCGGCCGCCTTTGCCGGCGTGGCCGCGGCGACCTGCCACGACCGGCGTGTCGAAGCATGCCGTACGGAGTCCCAATCGAATGAACACCACCATTGCCGTGATCCGCGGCGACGGCATCGGTCCGGAGATCATGGACGCGACCTTGCGCGTGCTCGACGCGATGCAGCTCGGCCTGAAATACGACTTCGTCGAAGCCGGCCTCGCCGCGTACGAGCAATGCGGGGAGCTGCTGCCACAGGCGACGCTCGATGCGATCGCCAAGCATCGGATCGCGCTCAAGAGTCCGCTGACGACGCCGGTCGGCGAAGGTTTCAGCTCGATCAACGTCCTGCTGCGTCGCAAGTTCGATCTCTACGCGAACGTGCGTCCGGCGATTTCCTTCCCGAACACGCGTTCGCGCTTCCCCGAGAACGTCGATCTGATCACCGTGCGCGAGAACACCGAAGGTGCGTACGCGGGCGAAGGCCAGCACGTGTCGGAAGACGGCGCGACGGCGACGCTCGTGCAGAAGATCACACGCAAGGGCTCCGAGCGGATCGTGCGCTACGCGTTCGACCTCGCGCGCCGCAACGGCCGCAAGAAGGTCACGGTCGTGCACAAGGCGAACATCCTCAAGTCGACGTCGGGGCTGTTCCTGAAGGTCGCGCGCGAGGTCGCCGCGCAGTATCCGGACATCGCGTGCAACGAACTCATCGTCGACAACTGCTGCATGCAACTGGTGATGAAGCCCGAACAGTTCGACGTCATCGTCACCACGAACCTGTTCGGCGACATCATCTCCGACCTCTGCGCGGGACTCGTCGGCGGCCTCGGCCTCGCGCCTGGGGCGAATATCGGCGCGGATGCCGCGATCTTCGAAGCCGTGCACGGCTCCGCGCCGGACATTGCCGGCAAGGGCATCGCCAATCCGTGCGCGCTGCTGCTCGGAGCGGCGCAAATGCTCGACCACCTCGAGCGTACGGGCGAGGCGAACCGCCTGCGCGGCGCGATCCGCGCGACGCTCCAGGATCGCGACCGCGTCACGCCAGATCTCGGCGGCGACGGCACGACGTCGGCTTTCGCCGACGCGATCATCGAACGCCTCGCTTGAACCGCAGCCGCCATGCCGTGCCGGATCACGGCGCGGCAGCGGGATGGTCGAGCACGAACAGCGCGCCCTTGCCCGGCCGGTAGCCCGCAGCGATTGCCCGCTGCACGAAGTGGACCGCCGCTTCGACGGCGTCCTCGAGCGGGTTTCCGAGCGCGAGTCCGGCAGCGATCGCGGCCGACAGCGAACAGCCGGTGCCGTGGAATTCCCCGCGACGGCGACGCTGGTGGAACCAACGTTCCCCGGCGGCGGTGAGGAGGAGGTCCGAGACTTCGCTGCCGCCGAGATGGCCGCCCTTCAGCAGCACCGCACGCGCGCCCGCCTCGAGGAGCGCCCGAGCCGCGCCGGCCATTGCCGTGCGCGAGCCGATGGGGCGCCCGAGCAGCGCCTCGGCCTCCGGAATGTTGGGTGTGGTGAGCGTCGCGAGCGGCAGCAGATGGCGGCGCAGCGTGCCGATCAGCGCGTGCGTGCCGAGGCGTGCACCCGTGGTCGCGACGAGCACCGGGTCGAGCACCACGGGCAGGCGCGGCCGGCGCGCGAGTGCCGACGCGACCTCGCGCGCGATCGCGGGCGTGGCGAGCATGCCCAGCTTCGCCGCGCCGACGCGGAAATCGCCGAGCACCGCGTCGATCTGCGCGCGCAGGAACGACGTCGGCGCGGCATGTATCGCGGTGACGCCGAGGGTGTTCTGCGCGGTCAGGGCCGTGATCGCGCTCGCACCATGTACGCCGAACGCGGCAAACGTGCGCAGGTCGGCCTGGATGCCTGCACCGCCACCGGAGTCGGAGCCGGCGATCGTCAGCGCGATGGAAGGGGATCGGGTCGGCATGTCCTGTCGATGTTGCATTTTCGCGACGCCGCCAAAGGCTCGACTGCGTCACAATGAAGGCCGCTGAAGTGCCGGTTTCATAACGGGTTATGGCAGCGGCCCCGACCCGTATTGCTTGACAACTGTTGCGTTTTCGCAAACGATAGCGGGGGGATTACACCACATACCACATCCACGGTCGCAAACAGGGCGATGCAGCGGGCAACGGCAACTGCAGGGAGATGGATGGGAGCGCTGGGCACAGGGCTGGCGCTCCCATTCCTTTCGATGATGGCACAGGCGGCACCGCTCGAAGGGGCCGGATTGACCGTCGCGGACGCGCTCGCGACGCCATCCTCGGGCGGCGCCGCACTCGCGCGCTGGCACGACTACGCGCTCGCGAGCATCACGCCGCAATTCTCGTGGGCCTTGCAACCGCAGGAGCTCGTCGCGCCGCATGTGCTCGACAGCTACTCGACCGATGTCGCCCGCGCACCGTTGTTCGAGGCGCGCGCGAAGGGGCCGGGCCGCCTTTCGATTTCCGTCGCGACGGGGGCCGTGTCGGACACGCCCGCCGTGCTGTCGACGACCCAACCAGAGCATCTGGCCGTGCCCTCGGCGGGCTTGCAGCGCACCGTGGTCGCACCGTCGCTCGCCACGAACTGGGGCGAGACCGGCAGCCTGCGGTTGACCGGCGTGCTCGCCTATCAGCGATTCGCGAGCTTCGCTCTCGGCACCACCACCGACGCCTGGCGCCCGCTGCCGAGCTGGCAGCGCGACAGTTCCTACGGCGCCGGGGCGCGCGTCGACGTCGGCAACGAGATCGGCGAGCGCCTGCATTGGACGTTCGGCTATCAGTCGCGTGTCGGGATGGACGCACTCTCCAACTATCGCGGCGTGTTCGCCGACGCAGGCGACTTCGACATCCCCGCGAGTGCGGCCGCGACGCTGAGCTATTCGGTCACGCCGGATTTCTCGATCGATGCGGGCGTGCAGCGCGTGCAGTACAGCCGCATCAAGCCGTTCACGAGCTCGAACCTGCCGACGCGTTTCCTCGCCCTGCTCGGCGACAGCACGAGCCCCGTTTTCGCATGGCGCGACCTCGATGTGTACAGTCTCGGCTGGACCCTGCGCGACGAGGAGCTCGGCAACCTGCAGGTGCGCTACAGCACGCGCCAGCAGCCGGTGCCGACGTCGCGGCTGCTCGAGAGCGCGCTCGCGTCGGCCACGGCGGACGGCATGTTCTCGCTCGCATGGGGGCGTCCGTTCGGCCGCTCGACCAATCTGAGTTTTTCGGCGAACTACGCGACGTCGCCCTACTACCTGCTGATGCCGACGTACGTGTCGCGCGAAAATTCGACCGCGAGCCGTTTCGAGTTCGAGGCGCTCTGGTCGACCCGCTTCTGACCCCGGCCTTCCATCGAGGGACGCTCCGGACGCCCGCACTCGCGGGCGTCGTCCGTTACGGCGAGCGCGGGTACCGGGCCGGATGCAGACACCGTCATGGACGGGCATTGGCGCGCACGTGCCGGTTCGGCGCGTGCGCGCTACGTCCGTCGGCGGTCAGAGCACTTCCGACGCATAGTCCGCCAGGCGCGAGCGCTCCCCGCGGCGCAGCGTGATGTGCGCGCTGTGCTCCCAATTCTTGAAGCGGTCGACCGCATACGTGAGGCCCGACGTCGTCTCGGTCAGGTACGGCGTGTCGATCTGTTCGACATTGCCGAGGCAGATGATCTTGCTGCCGGGGCCCGCGCGCGTGACGAGCGTCTTCATCTGCTTCGGAGTGAGGTTCTGCGCTTCGTCGATGATGACGTAACGGCTGAGGAATGTGCGTCCGCGCATGAAGTTCATCGAACGGATCTTGATCCGCGACGCGAGCAGGTCGTTGGTCGCCGCACGGCCCCATGCGCCGCCTTCCTGCGGGTTGGTCAGCACCTCGAGGTTGTCGGTGAGCGCGCCCATCCACGGCGTCATCTTTTCCTCTTCGGTCCCGGGCAGGAAGCCGATGTCCTCGCCGACCGATACGGTGGCGCGTGTCATGATGATCTCGCGGTAGCGCTGCTGGTCCATGACCTGGGCGAGGCCCGCGGCAAGCGCCAGAAGGGTCTTGCCCGTACCGGCGGTACCGAGCAGGGTCACGAAGTCGATCTCCGGGTCCATCAGCGCATTGAGCGCGAAGTTCTGTTCGCGGTTGCGCGCCTGGATGCCCCAGACCGAATGCGATGCACCGATGCGATAGTCGTCGACGATCTGCAATATCGCCTTCTGGCCGTCCAGGCGCAGCACGCGCAGCTCGACTTCGTCCTCGCCCGGCAGGAAGAGGTTCTGGTTCGGGTGCCAGTCCTCGTCCTTGCGCCGCTTCACTTCATAGAACGTGCGGCCGCGTTCGGACCACGAGCGCAGCTCGCCGTGCCGATCCCAGAAGTTCTTGGGCAGTTCGGCCAGGCCGTTGTAGAGCAGGCTGAAGTCGTCGAGCGCGCGATCGTTCTCGTAATCCTCGGCCGTGATGCCGTAGATCTTCGCCTTGATGCGCAGGTTGATGTCCTTGGACACCAGCACGACCGGTTCGCGCGGACGCGCCTCGCGCAAGCCGACGACTGCGGCGAGGATGAGATTGTCCGGCATCGTGCGCGCCGACCGCTTGTCGATCGCGACGTGCGCATTGGTCTGGAAATACAGGCGGCCCGCCTTCGGTTTGCGATCGAGCTGCAGGCCCTGCGGCAGGCGCAGCTCGACGCCGTCCTCGATCGGATGGCCATTGCCTGCGACCATGAGTTCGTTGAGGAAGCGGCTGACCTGACGGGCGTTGCGCGACGTTTCCGACGTGCCCTTCTTCGCGGCATCCAGTTCCTCGAGCACCGTCATCGGAATGAACACGTCGTGTTCCTCGAATCGGAACAACGACGTCGGGTCATGCATGAGCACGTTGGTGTCGAGAACGTAGATGCGCTTGCCTCGAGTCATGCGGGAGCCTCGTGCGAAAAGGAAGGGCCGCGCACGCGCAGCCGCGCGCGCGGATCGTGCAGCAACGCTGGAGACGGCGCGCGCCGCGATCCACGTGGATCGCGGCGGGAGCGTCGGTGCGTAGGTCGGCTCGCCGATTCGAACGTCCGCCGGCGGGGCGGACTCTCGAAGTTCCCGGGCGGCATATGGCAGGGCGAGATGACGGTCACAGCTGGGTGGCGCGCTCCAGTACGGCGGCGGCGTGGCCCGGCACGCGTACGTTTCGCCACTCCGCGACGAGCGTGCCTTCGGCGTCGACGAGGAACGTGCTGCGGATGACGCCGACGAAGGTGCGCCCGTACAGCGTCTTCTCGCCGAGCACGCCGAACGCGTTGCACCAGGTCTCGTCGATGTCGGCGACGAGCGGAAACGGCAGCGCGTGCTTTTCGCGGAACTTCGCGTGCGAGGCGGCGGAATCGCGCGAGACGCCGACGATCTCGCAGCCGGCCTTGCGGAACTGCTTGTAGAGATCGCGGAAGCCGTGCGCCTCGTTGGTGCAGCCGGGCGTATTGTCCTTCGGGTAGAAGTACACGACCACGGCCTGGCCGCGCAGGTCGGCGAGGGCGAGCGAGCTGCCGTCGTGCAGGACGCCCTTGAGTTTCGGAACCTTCTTGCCGATCTCGGGCATGGTCAGAACTTCATCGGATCCATGATCGCGTCGAGGTTGAGGCCGTCGCAGAACTCGAGGAAATCGTCGCGCAGCGCAGCGATGTGCATCGTGTTCGGGATGCCGATGGTGATCTGTGCCGAAAACATGTCCGCGCCGGTCTGCATCGCGCGGTAGCGGGTCGAATGCAGCTGCTCGATCGTGATGTTCTGCCGCTCGAAGAACTCGGCGAGCTGGAACAGGACCCCGGTCTTGTCGGCGGCGACCACCTCGACTACGTACGGCAACAGGTTCGACTGCGGTTGTCGCGCGCTCGTGCGGAAGTGGGTCAGCCGCAACTCGCCGTCGCGATCGAGCCGGGCGAGCGCATTCTCGAGTTTGGCGATCGCGTCCCAGGCTCCCTGGGCGAGGGCGAGCACGCTGAGTTCGTTGCCGAGCGTGGAGACGCGCGCTTCGGCGAGATTGCAGCCGCATTCGGAAATGCGCTTGCTCAGTGCGACCAACGGCGAATGCGCGGGAGCGCCGAAGGCGCTGATGAGGAGGTAGTTCTCGTTCGAAGCGGGTCGCGTGGCGTCGCCCGGGGCCTGCCTTCCTGACTGCTTCACGGTTCCCATGTCCTGCCCGCCGCATCGGCCGGCGATGCGCTCGCCCGCAGAATACTTGTGCACCCCTGGGGTCGCAAGCGGACGCGCCGACGGGCGGCGCATGTCACTGCAATGCCATGAATCGCCCGCTCCCGCGCATGGACTTGCTCGGACCTCAGCCCGTACCATCGCTGGCCTCACGATCCGCCAGGGCAGGTTCAGGCGTGGCACTTTCCGGCAGCATCTGCGCACTCGCGACGCCGTTCCGCGCAGGCGACGGCGCACTCGATCTCGACGCGTACGGCCGTCTCGTCGACCGGCAACTCGCGGGCGGTACGCGCGCGATCGTCGTTGCCGGATCGACCGGCGAGGCGGCTTCGCTCGACGACGACGAGTATTCGCGTCTGGTCGCATTCGCGGTCGATCGCGTCGCGCGGCGCGTACCCGTACTCGCGGGCAGCGGCCTGCCTTCGACACGCAAGACGATCACGCTGACGCAACGCGCGGTGGACGCCGGCGTCGACTACGTGCTCGTCGTCGCGCCCGCGTACGTGCGCCCGACCCAGGAGGGCATGTTCCGCCATTTCAGCGAAGTCGCCGATCACGCCCGAGTCCCCGTCGTGCTCTACAACGTGCCGGGGCGGACCGCCTGCGACCTGCGTCCGGAGACCGTTGCGCGCCTCGCCGTACACGGCAACATCGCGGGCATCAAGGAAGCCGTGGGCGACCCGCAGCGCGTGCGTGAATTGCTCGGTCTGCGTTCGTCGTCGTTCAGCGTCCTGTCGGGCGACGACCCGACCTGCGCGTACGCGCAGCTCGCCGGCGCCGACGGCGTGGTTTCCGTCGCGGCGAACGTCGTGCCCGCCCTGTTTGCCGCGATGTGCGACGCCTGCGCGCGGCGCGACGAGGCGGTCGCCGGCGAACTGGACCGGCGCCTGCAGCCGCTCTACGACGTGCTTGCGCTCGAGCCGAACCCGATCCCCCTCAAGTGGTGCCTGTCGCGCCTCGGCCTCGGCTCGTCGGTCCTGCGCCTGCCCCTGACCGAGCTGTCGCCGTCGCTGCGCGGACGAGCCGATCGAGTGCTCGCCGACCTCGGACTGGTCGAGGACGCTCCCGCAGTCGGGTAGACTAGGTCGGTCGATGATTTCGCGCCCGGTGATCCGGGTGCCCCGCGTGGCCGCCAGACGGCAGCATGCCGTCCCGGAAAGACGGCCCGATGCCGTAGCGATCGCGATCCCTGGCCGGTAGCCAGGGGCAGCACGACCGCCGGAGAATCGTCGACGGACCCTGGGATGACTGACGACGGGACGGTATCTGTGAGACGGAACATCTTTGCGTTGCTGGCGGCCATCGTGTCGGCGTCGCTGCTCGGCGGATGCGGTTTCCTGCATCGCCATTTCGAGCGCAAGAACGACGAGTACACGCGCGCGGTCGAATCGCGGCCCCTGGAAGTGCCGCCCGACCTCGACTCGCCGAACAGCGCCGGCGCGCTGACGGTCCCCCCGGCGAGCGCGCGACCGGCCACGCCGGTGCAGGACGTACCCGCCGGTGACATGGGCGCGACGGCCCCACCGCCGGTCGTGATCGCGGCGCCTGGCGCGCTGCTGAGCGGCGACGGCCTTGCGGTTGCCGACGCGGTCGCGAGCACATGGTCGCGCGTCGGTCTTGCCCTCGAGCGCTCCGGTGCCGCAAGCATCGTCGGTCGCGACGAAGCCGGCCATACCTATGCGGTCGAGACCACCGGTACGACGACGTCCAAGCCGGGCTGGTTCAAGCGCGCGATCACGTTCGGCCGTGCGGGCAACACGACCACGGCGCGTGTCCAGCTCACCGTCCGGGTCGTGGCGGATGGAGCCGGCAGCCGCGTCAGCGTCGAAGGCGCGAACGACGAAGCGTCGCGCGACGCCGCGCGCGCGCTGCTGCAGACGTTGCGCGAGCGTCTCTCCTGAGCCTTCATCGGGCCGTTGCGCGCCGGACCGAGGGTCCGGCGCGACGGCCGTGCGATCGTGCTCAGCGCTCGAGCAAGGCGAGCTTGCCCGGTTTGCCGTCCCATTCCTTCGCGTCGGCCGGGGCATCCTTGCGTTCGGTCAGCACCGGCCACGCCTTCGCGAGCTCGGCATTGAGTGCGATGAAGCCTTCCTGGCCCGCGGGCACGTCGTCTTCGGGATAGATCGCCTTCGCCGGGCATTCGGGTTCGCACAAGGTGCAATCGATGCATTCCTCCGGATCGATCACGAGGAAGTTCGGGCCTTCATGGAAACAGTCGACCGGACAGACCTCGACGCAGTCGGTGTACTTGCACTTGATGCAATTCTCGATGACGACGAAGGGCATGGGTGATCGAATCCGTGGACAAGGTGCGCATTGTAAGTGAGCCGTGCCACGGCGGTCATGCTTCGCGCGCGAATGGCTTCGTCGGAGCGGCTTCAGCCGCGATGCCGTGCCTGCGCCCGATCATCGATCCGCAAACCGAGGGTCGCGGCTGAAGCCGCGCCCGCAGGACACGCAAGCGCGGGCGAAATGCATGCCCGCGAGTCGACTCACTCGAAGCGGCGGTTGCTGAAGCGTTCGGCCCGCTCTGGACCGATGCCCGAAGGCGCTGCCGACGGGGGCGTCCGCGTCCGAGCCGCGATCGGGGGCGATCGCAAAAAAGGAACCATCATGGATGGCCGCTCTGGGCTCGAACGTCGAAAACGCGGCAACGAGCCTGGGGTTGTGACCAGGCGGCGATCAAGGGCGATCGCACCGGCAAGTGGCGCTCCCTACGAGGTTCGAACTCGTGTTCCCGCCTTGAGAGGGCGGTGTCCTAGGCCACTAGACGAAGGGAGCGTGTTGGGAAATGCCGAGCTGCGTAGTATAACGAATCGGTAACGCGCGGCAAACCATCGGAGCAGAAGCAGCGGATGACGTCGGAACGAAACGTACAGGAAGCGCCCATCCCCGGCTCGTTCCGAATCATCCCGCGTGCCGAGCACGCGATTTCCCGCAAGAGCATTTCCGCCGGGGCGCTGCGCGTGCTCTATCGGCTGCACGAAGCCGGTCATCGCGCCTGCCTCGTCGGCGGCGCCGTGCGCGACCTCCTGCTCGGCGGCCACCCGAAGGATTTCGACGTCGCCACCGACGCGACGCCCGAGCAGGTCCGCGCGCTGTTCCGCAACTGCCGCCTGATCGGCCGTCGCTTTCGTCTCGCGCACGTCGTGTTCGGTCGCGAGATCGTCGAGGTCGCGACCTTCCGCGGTAGCAGCGACGACGGCAGCGGCGACCGTCACCTCGTCGATGGCCGGCTCGTGCGCGACAACGTGTACGGCACGATCGAGGAAGACGCCGTGCGGCGCGACTTCACGGTCAACGCGCTCTACTACGACATCTCCGACTTCAGGGTGCTCGATTCGGTCGGGGGCATGGAGGACCTGCAGCATCGGGTGCTGCGCCTCATCGGCGACCCGGAGCAGCGCTATCGCGAGGATCCGGTGCGCATGCTGCGTGCGGCACGCCTCGCCGCGAAGCTCGGGTTCACGATCGAACCCGCGACCGCCGCGCCGTTCGCAGCACTCGGCCCGCTGCTCGCCGAAGCGCCGCCCGCGCGCCTGTTCGACGAGTCGCTGAAGCTGTTCCTCAGCGGCCACGGCCTCGCAAGCTTCCACACGCTCGAACGCCACGGCTTGCTGCAGCACGTATTCCCCGCGACGGCGCGCGTACTCGCGCAGGGCGACGCGGCGCATTTCCGACGTCTGGTCGAACAGACGCTCGCCAATACCGATGCGCGCGTGCGCGAGGACAAGCCCGTCACTCCCGCGTTCCTGTTCGCCGCGCTGCTGTGGGAACCGGTTCGGCGCGCCGCGCAGGCGGCGGTCGACGGCGGCGCGGATGCCGGCTCCGCATGGTCGCACGCGACCGAACGCGTCTTGCGCGAGCAGGCGCAGCGCGTCGCCGTGCCGCGGCGCTTCACGATCGCGGTCGAGGAAATCTGGTCGATGCAGCCGCGCTTCGCCCAGCGCACGAAGAAGCGCGCGTTCCGCCTGCTCGAACATCCGCGTTTCCGCGCGGCCTACGACTTCCTCGTACTGCGTGCGGGCGAGTCGCCCGAGCTCGCGGAACTCGCCGCTTGGTGGACGGAGGCGCAGGAGCTCGACCAGGGCCAGCTCGCCGAGCGCCTTGCCGCGGCACCGTCGGCGGGAAGCGAAGCGCCGCCGCCCGCGGCGAAGCGCAAGCGTCCGCGCCGGCGGCGGCGCAAGAAGGCCGGCGTGGCGTCGGCTGCCGATGCCGGGGACTGATCCCGCCGTGCAGCGCGCGTTCGTCGCGCTCGGCAGCAACCTTGGCGATCCCCAGCGGCAGGTCGAGCTCGCGTTCGACGCACTCGCCGCGGTCGCGTCGACGCAGCTGGTGGCGCGCTCTTCGCTGTATCGCAGTGCGCCGTGGGGCGTGACCGACCAGCCGGCGTTCGTCAATGCGGTCGTCGAACTCGAGAGCCGCCTGCCGCCGCGTGACCTGCTCGATGCCCTGCTCGGGATCGAACGTCGCCATGGCCGCATCCGCGACGGGTTGCGCTGGGGGCCGCGTACGCTCGATCTCGACCTGCTTGCCTGCGGCGACCTGCGCGTCGACGAGCCCGGCCTGGTACTGCCGCATCCGCAGCTCGCGCGGCGCGCGTTCGTGCTCGTGCCGCTGGCGGAGATCGCGCCGGATTTCGTCGTTGCCGGCGCAGGGCGCGTGCGCGACCTGCTCGACGCGGTCGACGTCGGCGGGGTCGTTCGCCTCGATTGACGACGCGCCCGTCGGGCGAGGGTGGCCGCGCGCAAGGCGCTCGCATCTTCCGGTTCCCCAGCCGCCCGGATGATAATGCGAGGCCCGCCCGCAGGCCCCGACGATGTACGCCCAACCAGCGCCCGCCGTGAAGATCACCGTCCCGGACCTGCAAGCCCGCAAGCAGCGCGGCGAGAAGATCGTCTCGATCACTGCCTACGACGCGGCGATCGCAGCGCGCGCGGACGAAGCCGGCGTCGATCTCGTGCTCGTCGGCGATTCGCTCGGCATGGTGGTGCAGGGGCATCCGAGCACGCTGCCCGTGACGATGGACGCCATGGTCTACCACACGGCGTGCGTCGCGCGCGGTTTGCGTCGCCCGCTGCTGGTCGCCGACCTGCCGTTCATGAGCTATCGGCGGGAGGATCTCGCGCTCGCGAATGCCGCGCGCCTGCTCGCCGAAGGCGGCGCCGCGATGGTCAAGCTCGAGGGTGCGGACTGGGCCTGCGCGATCATCCATGCGCTCAAGCGGCACGACGTGCCGGTATGCGCGCATCTCGGTCTCACGCCGCAGGCGGTGCATCGCCTCGGCGGCTACAAGGTGCAGGGCCGCGACGAAGCGTCGGCGGCCCGGTTGCGTGCCGATGCGCGCGCGGTGCAGGACGTGGGTGCGGACCTGCTCGTGCTCGAATGTGTTCCGGCCGCGCTCGCCGCCGACATCACGCGCGACCTCGCGATTCCGACGATCGGCATCGGCGCGGGCGCCGCCTGCGACGGCCAGGTGCTCGTCGTGAACGACCTGCTCGGCATCACGCAAGGCAAGCGACCGCGCTTCAGCAAGGATTTCCTCGCGGGCACCCATTCCGTACTGGATGCCATCAGCGCGTATGCGGCCGCGGTGCGCAGCGGTGAATTCCCCGCGCCGGAGCACACCTACTAGCGGGGGCGAGCGGCTGCGAGCATGCCACCCGCAGAGGCGGCAGCAGGCGACGCTGATCGACCGGGCGACGATGCGGCCGCGCCATGAATCGGACGGGACCCGACTGATGCGAACCTGTGTTTCCACGACGGACCTGCGCGCATGGCTCGAGCCGATTCGGCGCGAGGGGCGCCGCATCGGCTTCGTGCCGACGATGGGCAACCTGCACGCGGGCCACTACTCGCTGCTCGACATCGCGCGCGCGCATGCGGACGTGGTCGTCGCCAGCGTGTTCGTGAACCCGACCCAATTCGGACCCAACGAGGACTTCGCGCGCTACCCGCGCACGCCCGAAGCCGACGCGGCCGGACTCGCCGCGCACGGCTGCGATGCATTGTTCCTGCCGCGCGTCGAGGATCTGTATCCGTACGGCGCCTCGCGCAGCGTCAAGGTCGTCGTGCCGGAGCTTGCCGACGTGCTCGAAGGCGCGCTCAGACCCGGACATTTCGACGGCGTCGCGACCGTCGTCGCGAAGCTCTTCAATTTCGTGCAGCCGCATGTCGCCGTCTTCGGGCGGAAGGACTACCAGCAGCTGCTCGTGATCCGGCGCATGGTGCGCGACCTCGGATATCCGATCGACATCGTCGGCGCACCGATCGTGCGGGAAGCCAACGGACTCGCAATGAGTTCGCGCAACCAGTACCTCGACCCCGCGCAACGCGAGCGCGCGGGCGTGATCCACGCCGTGCTGCAGGGCATGCGCGAGGCGGCACGGTCGGGACTCCCGTTCGCCGGCATCGAGCACGACGCGCGGGGCGAACTGGAGCGAAACGGGCTGGTCGCGGACTACGCCGTCCTGCGGCGCGCCGAGGACCTTGCCGCCGCGGCCGCGACCGACGCGCCGGAGACGTTGGTAGCGCTCGTGGCCGCGCGTTTGGGGACGACCCGCCTCATCGACAACCTGTCGATTGCGGCGCCGTAGCTTTTTCGTTGCGGGCTGTGGTATTCTCCCCACCGTCGTTAGGGGTTTCCGCAACACACCGCGGGGTTCCGAGGACACGCAGGGCGCATTGTAGGTAATCGTCACTCCGATTTGAGACCCTCGCAGCGATCATCGCGCGAGGGTTTTTTTTGCCCGTTTGTCTAAGAGAATCAATGGCTTGCGCCGCTCGGAGATGCCAGAGCGCGCAGCCTCATGCTGCCTTGCACAAGGCTTTGCTATACTGATTTCTCTGCGCATGTTGCGCGCACGCAACAACGGGGCGACGACCCATGCACCTGAACATGCTCAAGGCGAAGATCCATCGCGCCAGCGTGACTCACGCGGAACTGCACTACGAAGGCTCCTGCGCCATCGACGGCGACCTGCTCGACACCTCGGGCATCCGCGAGTACGAGCAGATCCACATCTACAACGTCAACAACGGCGAGCGCTTCTCGACCTACGCGATCCGCGCGGACGAAGGCTCGGGCGTGATCTCGATCAACGGCGCGGCCGCGCACCGCGCGCAGCCCGGCGACATCATCATCATCTGCGCTTACGGCGGTTACAGCGAAGCGGAGGCCGAGCAGCACAAGCCACAACTCGTCTACGTCGACCGCCACAACAAGATCACGCACACGAACCGCTCGATTCCCAAGCAGGCGGCTTAGCGCTTGCGGTCGTCCGCGACCGCGGAGGATGGGATTTTCGGCAGCGTGAGCCGCGAGGCTCGCCGGATTCCAGTGCGGCCATCCGTGGCCACACCTTTCAAGTGACGCACGCGTCGACGTGAGCTCAAGCCCGGCCGTCGCGCACCTAGTTGCGCTTCTTCTTTTCGTGTTGGGCGAGGGCCCAGGCGACGTGTTCGCGCACGAGCGCGGAAGGGTCGTCCACGCGTGATTGCAACGCCCGCGTCACATCGTCCGCGCTCGGTGCGTTGCCGAGGGCGACCGCGATGTTGCGCGACCAGCCTTCGTAGCCTGTGCGGCGAATCGCCATGCCTTCCGTGCGCGCGAGGAAGTCGGTTTCGCTCCATCCGAACAGCTCGACCAGCCGTGGCGATTCGAGCCCGCTGCGTGGCGTGAAGTCGGCCTCGCTCGTCGCCTTGGCGAACTTGTTCCAGGGGCAGGCGAGCTGGCAGTCGTCGCAGCCGAAGATGCGATTGCCAATCAACGGGCGCAGCTCCTCGGGAATCGCGCCGCGCAACTCGATCGTGAGGTAGGAAATGCAGCGACGCGCGTCGAGCCGATACGGCGCGACGATCGCCCGGGTCGGGCAGATGTCGATGCAACGCGTGCACGTGCCGCAGTGGGCGCTCGACGGCGCATCGGCCGGCAACGGCAGGTCGGTGTAGATCTCGCCGAGGAAGAACCACGAGCCGGCGTCGCGATCCAGCAGCAGGGTGTGCTTGCCGATCCAGCCGAGCCCCGCGTTGCGCGCGAGCGCCTTCTCGAGCACGGGCGCGGAATCGGTGAATACGCGATGGCCGAACGGTCCCGCCACGGCGGCGATGCGGTCCACGAGCTTCTGCAGTCGCCCGCGCAGCACCTTGTGATAGTCGCGTCCGAGCGCGTATCTCGATATGTAGCCGAACTCGCCGGCACCAATCACGTCCCAGGCGTCGCGGATGCCCGGTGGCGCATAATCGAGCCGCGCCGAGATCACGCGCACCGTGCCTGGGTGCAGGTCGGCAGGCCGGCTACGCCGGGTGCCGTGTCGCGCCATGTAGTCCATCTCGCCGTGATGGCCCGATTCGAGCCAGTTGAACAGGTGCACCTCGTCCTCGGCGAGGTCGATGCCGGCGATGCCGATCTTCTGGAAGCCGAGCTGTTCGCCCCAGCGGCGAATGTCGGAAGCGAGCGTGGCGTAGTCGGTCATCGGTGCAGGACGTTCATCGCACAAGGATAGCGCCGCCCGAACGTGTCCTGGCTATCGCGGGCGCACTTCGCGCTCGCGCGAATGACGGCTCGTCGGGATGTTGCCTAGAATGCGCCCATGCCGACGCACGATCCTTCAACGTCCCTCTACACCTGTGCGCAGGTGCGCGCGATCGACCGTGCGGCGACCGATCGTTGCGGCGTCGCGGGCTTCGAGCTCATGCAGCGCGCGGCCACCGCGGCGTTCGCGAGCCTGCGCAGGCGCTGGCCCGGCGCAAGTCGCATCGGGGTGCTCGCCGGCGCCGGAAACAACGGCGGCGACGCGTTCCTGCTGGCGCGCCTCGCCCTGCAAGAGGGCCTCCGCGTCGACCTGCTCGCATTGACCGCGACGTCGCGCGGCGATGCCGCCCAGGCGCGCGCGGCGTTCGCCGAGGCGGGCGGGCGCGCGCGGCTCGCCGACGCAGAATCGGCCCTGCCGGACGGCGAGGTACTGGTCGACGGCCTGTTCGGTACCGGTCTCGTACGACCGCTCGACGGCCTCGCCGCGCTGCTCGTCGGGCGCATCGCGGGCGTGCCCGTGCTCGCACTCGACGTCCCCTCGGGGCTCGACGCCGATACTGGCGCGCGAACGGGGCCGTGCGTGCGTGCCGACGCGACCGTCAGCTTCGTCGGATGGAAGCGCGGCCAGTTCACCGCCGATGCGAGCGACCAGTGCGGCGTGCGCGAACTCGCTACGCTCGAACTTCCCGCGGAAGCCTACGAAGGCATCGCGGCCGACGCCGAACTCGTCGATACCCGCATCGGCTGCGAGCTGCCTCGGCGGCACGCCAACTCCAACAAATCGAGTTTCGGCCACGTGCTCGCGCTCGGCGGCGACGAAGGCTTCGGCGGTGCGATCCGCCTCACCGGCGAAGCGGCACTGCGTTGCGGCGCCGGGCTCGTCAGCATCGCGACACGCGCGGCACACGTCGTCGCGATCACTGCGGCGCGCCCGGAGCTGATGGCGCGCGGCATCGACGATGCCGTCGCACTCGCGCCGCTGCTCGAGCGCGCGAGCGTGCTCGCGCTCGGACCCGGGCTCGGCCTGCGCGACTGGGGACGAGCGCTGTTCGAGGCCGCCCTCGCGAGTGGCAAGCGACTCGTCGTCGACGCCGACGCGCTCAACCTCCTCGCCGAGATGCCCCGCCCATTGCCGCCGGTGGTCGTGCTGACGCCGCACCCGGGCGAAGCCGCGCGCCTGCTCGGCTGCGACGCCGCAGCGGTGCAGCGCGATCGCTTCGCCGCGGCGCGCGAGCTCGCGCGCAAGTATGCGGCGGTCGTCGTGCTGAAGGGAGCGGGGAGTCTGGTGGCCTCACCCGACGGCCGTATCGCGGTATGCCCTTGGGGCAACCCGGGCATGGCCAGCGCGGGCATGGGCGACGTGCTGACCGGCGTCGTCGCTGCGCTGCTTGCACAAGGATGCGACGCTTGGGCGGCGGCGCGGCTCGGCGTCGCGCTGCATGCCCGCGCGGGCGACGTGGCCGCCGACGCAGCGCCACGCGGTCTCGTCGCCAGCGACCTGTTTCCACCCTTGCGTCGCCTCGTCAACGCGGGTGCCGCATGAGGGTTTCGCTGCCTTCGCTCGACGAAGCGGAACTCGTCCAACTCGCCGTGCACCTCGCGCCCGCGCTGCGGGACGGCGGCACCGTGTACCTGCGCGGCGACCTCGGCGCCGGCAAGACCACGTTCGCCCGCGCCCTGTTGCAGGCACTCGGCGTCGATGCGCGCATCAAGAGTCCGACGTACAGCCTGATCGAGTCGTATCGCGTCGGCCGGCTCGACATCCACCACCTCGATCTCTATCGCATCGCCGACCCGGGCGAGCTCGAGTGGCTGGGCATCGGCGAACTCGCGGACGGCGCCTCGCTACTGCTGATCGAGTGGCCCGAACGCGGTGCCGCGGCGCTTCCCGAGGCCGACCTGCAGATCGGCCTGAGCCATGCCGGCGCCGTGCGCGACCTCGTCGCGACCGCGTCCGGCGCCAGCGGCGAGGCGATGCTCGCGGCGTGGGATCCGAGCCGATCGGCGCGGCAGGGGCCCGGCCCATTCATTTCGCCCACTTGAGGAAGTTTCCGCACTGCTCGGATTTGCAAGGGAAATTGCTTGCAATTTCCGGTGCCTTTCGGGTTGAATACGCCGCATGTCAGGGACGCGCAACCATCGCTGGCTCGCCGCTTGCTTGGCCGGACTGTCCGGCGCGGCTGCGCATGCTCACGCGGCCGACATCAAGAACCTGCGCGTCTGGGCCGGTCCCGAGTACACGCGCGCGGTGTTCGACGTCTCCGGACCGGTCGATTACAAGCTGTTCGAACTCGCCAAGCCGGATCGCATCGTGCTCGACCTGCGCGACAGCCGCTTGGCCGAGGAGTTCAGCGCGCCGGCGGCGAAAGGCGTGCTCAAGGGCCTGCGCGCGGGCAAGCAGGGCAAGGCCGACGCGCGCATCGTGTTCGATCTCGCCGAAGGGGTGCATCCGAAGAGCTTCCTGCTTCCGCCCGCGGACAAGTTCGGCTACCGCCTCGTGCTCGACCTGTATCCGTCGACGGCGAAGCAGGCGCCGGTGAAGAGCGTCGCACAGGTGTCGAGCGGCAAGGGTCGCGACGTGATCGTCGCCATCGATGCCGGGCACGGCGGTGACGATCCGGGCGCCACCGGGGCCAGCGGTACCCACGAGAAGACCATCACGCTGGCGGTCGCGCGAGAACTCAAGAAGGCAATCGACAAGACGCCCGGCATGACCGCGGTGTTGACCCGCGATGCCGACTACTTCATTCCGCTCGAGCAGCGCTATCTGAAGGCACGCGAGGCGAAGGCGGATCTGTTCGTCTCGATCCACGCCGATGCATTCACGAGCAGCGACGCACGCGGTTCATCCGTCTGGGTGCTGTCGCCGCGCGGCGCCACCAACGAAGCCGCGCGCTGGCTCGCCGACCGCGAGAACCGCGCCGATCTCGTCGGCGGCATTTCGCTCGACGACAAGGACGACATGCTCGCGAAAGTGCTGCTCGACCTGTCGCAGGGTGCGACCATGGGCGCGAGCAATGCCGTCGCCGAAGAGGTACTCGCGGCGCTGAAGAAACTCGGCCCGACCCATCGAAATTACGTCGAGCGCGCGAACTTCGTCGTCCTTCGCTCGCCCGACGTACCGTCGATCCTGGTCGAGACTGCCTTCATCACGAATCCGACCGAAGAAGCGCGCCTCACCAATCCCGACCATCGCGAGAAGCTCGCGGGCGCGATCCTCGACGGCGTACGCGACTACTTCCGCGCGTCGCCGCCGCCGGGCAGCCTGTTCGCGGCGAACAGCCGGCGCGAGCGCGGCGATCGCGCGAAGGCGTCGCGTTACGTCGTCGGCCGCGGCGACACGCTGAGCGCGATCGCAGCGACCCACGGCCTCACCACGGCGGAACTGCGCGCGGCGAACAATCTCGCCGACGAACGCGTGCGCATCGGCGCCGTGCTCGAGATCCCCTCAGGTTGACGAAACGGCTGAACACGAAGAGCTGGACAGCCTGAAACACGAAGCACACAGAGCGCACAGAGAAAACGCGTTCAGTCGAATGCGTTTCCCGTGAGCTTTCTTCGTGTGCTCTGTGTGCTTCGTGTTTCAATCTTTTTGGCCTTCGAGTTTTTCCTTCTAGCTGCTCGAAGTGCCTGATCGTAGACGCGCCGTGGTCGGTTATCATGTGGGTTCGCCATGCCCCGCATCCGTTCGCTTCCGCCCGAGCTCGTCAACCAGATCGCCGCCGGCGAGGTGATCGAGCGGCCGGCGTCGGTGGTCAAAGAACTGGTCGAGAACAGCCTCGACGCCGGAGCGCGACGCATCGAGATCGACGTCGAGCAGGGCGGTACGCGCCTGCTGCGCGTGCGCGACGATGGCAGTGGCATCGATGCGGACGACCTGCCGCTCGCGATCGCATCGCACGCGACGAGCAAGATCGCGAGCTTCGACGATCTCGAGCGCGTCGGCACGCTCGGTTTCCGCGGCGAGGCGCTGCCGTCGATCGCGTCGGTGTCGCGTTTCTCACTCACGTCGCGTGCGCGTGGAGCCGATGCCGCATGGCGCATCGAGGTCGACGGCGGTCGCGCGCGCGCGCCGGTTCCCGCGCAGCATCCGGCCGGCACCAACATCGAAGTGCGCGACCTCTTCTACAACCTGCCCGCCCGACGCAAGTTCCTCCGCGCCGAACGCACCGAGTTCGGCCATATCGAGGAGCTCGTGAAGTCGATCGCGCTCGCGCGCACGGCGACGGAGTTCCGCCTCGCGCACAACGGCAAGGCCGTGCGCATCCTCAAGGCGATCGACAGCGACATGGAGCGCGCGCGCCGCGTCGCCGACGTGCTCGGCGACGGGTTCCTCGGCCAGAGCCTGGAGATCGAGCATTCCGGCGCGGGGCTGCGCCTGTACGGCTGGGTCGGCTTGCCGACCGCCTCGCGCGCGCAGGCGGACCAGCAGTACTTCCACGTGAACGGCCGACTGGTGCGCGATCGCCTCGTCGCTCACGCGGTGCGCCAGGCGTACGCCGACGTGCTGTTCCACGGGCGCCATCCCGCGTTCGTGCTGTTCCTCGAACTCGATCCGGTGCTGGTCGACGTCAATGTCCACCCCGCCAAGCACGAAGTCCGCTTTCGCGAAGGCCGGCTCGTACACGACTTCCTCTATCGCGCGCTCGACGACGCGTTGTCGGGCGCACGCGCCGGCGCGGCGCCGAGGGAGATTTTCACGTCCGCATCGCACGCGGACGCGAGCGGGGCGTCGCCGGCGTGGGCCGGACAGCGACAGGCCGGCCTCGGCCTCGGCGTGCGCGAGCCGCTCGCCGATTACGCGGCACTGCTCGGCGGAATCGCGCAAGCCGCCGTTGCGCCGGGCGCGCGCGAGCACGGCGAAGCAACCGAAGTGCCGCCGCTCGGCTTCGCGCTGGCGCAGCTGCACGGCATCTACGTGCTCGCCGAGAACGAGAACGGACTCGTGCTCGTCGACATGCACGCGGCCCACGAGCGCATCACGTACGAGAAGCTCAAGCAGGCGCGAGATGGCGACGGCATCCGTTCGCAGATGCTGCTCGTGCCGATGTCGCTCGCACTGAGCGAGCGCGAGGCGGCCGTCGTCGAGGAGCAGGCGCAGCGATTCGCCGAACTCGGATTCGACGTCGTGCGCAGCGGGCCGCAGACCGTCTCCGTGCGGCGCATCCCCGTGGTTCTGGATGGTGCTGATGTCGGGCGGCTCGTGCGCGACGTCATCGCCGACCTCGCCGTGCATGGCCAGACCCGGCGCATCGAGGAGAGTGCGAACGAACTGCTTGCGACGATGGCCTGCCACGGCTCGGTGCGCGCGAATCGGCGCCTCAGCATTCCGGAGATGAATGCGCTGTTGCGCGAGATGGAAGCGACCGAACGCTCGGGCCAGTGCAACCACGGCCGGCCGACCTGGGTGCAGCTCGCGATCCCCGAACTCGACCGGCTGTTCCTGCGTGGGCGCTGATGTCGGGCGCCGGCACGCCCGAGCGCTGCCACGCCGTGGCGCGCGGTCGGCGTCCCGGGTAAGCAGCGGTCCTCCGTCCGACCGCCGGCGAGCGCGGTGGGCGGGGAACTCGCGGCGCACTCGCGGATTCTTGACATTTCGAACGCCAGCTTCGACGCTTCGCCGTTCGCTCACCCGTCCACCTACCAACCTGGATCGCCTGAGGTAACCCCCGCATGTTGATGCTGAAGAGCGCCGCGCTCGCCGCGGCCGGCTTCGCCGGAGTGCAACTGATGTCCGCCCATGTCGAGACGAGCAAGCCCGCCGATTACACGCGGGAGATCGAGGGCTGGCGCGCGCAGCGTGTCGAGCGCCTCAAGGCGCCGGCCGGCTGGCTCAGCCTGATCGGCCTGCACTGGCTCAAGGACGGTGCCAACAGCGTTGGCAGCGGCAAGGGCAACGACATCGTGCTCGCGAAGGGGCCGGCGAAACTCGGCACGATCACGCTCAAGGACGGCAAGCTGACGATCGCGCTCGACCCGAAGGCGGGGGCGACGATCGACGGAAAGTCGGCGTCGACCGCCGAATTGCTCGACGATTCGCACGAAACGCCGACCACGGTTGCCTTCGGCAGCGTGAGTTTCTACGTGATCGACCGCAACGGCAGGAAGGCGTTGCGCGTGAAGGACACCGAGGCGAAGACGCGCACGGGGTTCAAGGGCATCGAAAGCTTTCCGATCGACCCGTCGTGGCGCGTCGAGGCGAAGTTCGAGGAGTTCAAGCCCGCTCATTCGCTCGAGATTCCGACCGTGCTCGACACCGTCGACAAGATGACGGTGCCGGGGAAGGTCACGTTCACGCGCGACGGCAAGAGCTACACGCTGTTGCCCGTGCTCGAAACTGCCGATGCGAAGGAGTTGTGGTTCATCTTCGCCGACCGTACGAGCGGCAAGGAAACCTACGGTACGCGATTCCTCTACGCCGACCTGCCCAGGGACGGCAAGGTCACGGTCGATTTCAACAAGGCGTACAACCCGCCCTGCGCGTTCACGCCCCATGCGACGTGCCCGCTCGCGCCGCCGGAAAACCGCCTCGACCTGCGCGTGACCGCGGGTGAGAAGAAGTACGCGGGCGGCTCGCACTGAGGCCGACCGCGGGCCGGCTCTGCTGGCCGGCTGCCGTTCAGGCGGCAGACGCATCATGTCGCTGCCGTGAATTCCCGGCGCCCGCCGCGATCCGAGCCTTGCGCTTTGGACCGCGGCGGCCCTCGGGTACACTAGCGCGCTTTTCCCGGCGCGGCCCCGCTGCGGCATCGCCCCAGGTTCGCCATTCCATCCCGGAGACACAGGCATGAAGTTCGGTTGGTCACTCGCCCTCGCGGCGCTGTTCGTTGCAGGGTCCGCGTCCGCGCAGGACACCACGTCCGACAAGGGCAAGCTTTCCTACGCGATGGGCTTTCAGCTGGGTAGCCGGCTGTCGGGCCAGAAGGCCGACGTCGACATCGCGACCTTCACGCGCGCGTTGCAGGACGCGTTCGCCGGCAAGGAACCCGCCGTTCCGCAGGCGGCGATGGCCGATGCGGTGCAGAAGTACGAGCAGAAGATGAAGTCGGCGATGGACAAGGAACTGGCCGACAACAAGCGCGAAGCCGACGCGTTCATGGCCGGCAACCGCAGCAAGAAGGGCGTCGTCGTGCTGCCGAACGACGTGCAGTACAAGGCGATCGAGGACGGCAACGGCAAGTCGATCACGCCGGCCAGCGAAGTCACCTTCCACGTGCGTGTGTCGCTGACCAACGGTCGCGAGATCCGCAGTTCGTTCGTCGGCGAGCCGGTCAAGGCCAAGGTGTCCGACATGCCGGGCATCTTCGGCACCAAGCTGCTGCCGGAGGTGATCCAGAAGATGAAGGTCGGCGACCACTGGATGATCTACCTGCCGCCGGAACAGGCGTCGGGCAACCAGGTGTTCATCTGGGAGGTCAAGATCGTCGACGTCAAATGACGCCGCGATGACGTCATCCCGCCGGTGCGTCGAGTACGACGACTCGGGAATGGATGGCGTCGCCCCTTCAGTGCACGAACGTGCAATGACGGGAACTCCGATCGGTGCAAGACGCAACGCCGCGCCCCGTCGCGGCGTTTGCGTTTGCGAAGGACACGCATGAATTCCCAGTTCGTCCCCATCCTCAGCCCCTGCATCGGCATCTGTCGTCTCGACGCCGGGGGCTATTGCGAAGGCTGCCTGCGCAGCGGGGACGAGATCGCCCGCTGGGTCGCGATGGGCGAAAACGAGCGGCGACGGCTCATGGACGACGTACTGCCGCAGCGCGAGGCCGCGCGCCGGTGACCGGCGTCGATCCGCAACGCCTGCGTCGTGCGGTGCGCGCCCTGGGCGATCCTCCCGCCGGCGCGGGCTGGAATGCGGGCGACCTCGCCGACGCGCTCGGTGACGCCCCGTTGCGACCTGCGGCGGTGCTGGTGCCGATCGTCCAGCGTGGCGACGCGTTGACCGTTCTGTTCACGCGCCGGGCAGGCCACTTGCGCACGCACGCGGGCCAGGTCAGCTTCCCCGGCGGCGCGATCGACGCCGGCGACGCCGATGCGATCGCGGCGGCGCTGCGCGAGACGGAGGAGGAGACCGGCATCCTTCCCGCGGATGTCGAGCCATTCGGCTTCCTCGATGGTTTCGACACGGTTTCCGGTTTCCACGTATTCCCGGTCACGGGCTTCGTGCGTGGCGGCTATCTGTCGCGCATGCACGAGGCCGAGGTCGAGGAGATCTTCGAGGTACCGCTCGAGTTCCTGCTCGCGCCGGCCAACCTGAGGCGCGAACGGATCGATTGGCGCGGCAGGGCGCGTACGATCTTTGCGTTTGAATGGGAAGGCCGACGCATCTGGGGCGCGACGGCGGCGATGCTGAAGAACCTGATCGATCGACTGGAGCGCTCCGCATGAATCCGACGACGCTGGTGACCGCGGCCGAACTCGCTCGACTGCAGGCGCGCGGCAGCGTGCTCGTGGCCGACTGCCGCTTCGACCTCGCCGATGCGGCCAAGGGCGAACGCGAGTGGGCGCAGGCGCACGTCCCCGGCGCGGTCTACTTTCACCTCGACCGCGATCTGTCCGACCTCTCCAAGCGCGCCCTCGGCCGCCACCCGTTGCCGCACGATCTCGTGTTCTCCGCCGCGCTCGCACGCGCGGGTTGGCGACCCGGCGTCGACGTCGTCGCCTACGACGACGCGCAAGGCGCGCTCGCGGCGGCGCGCATGTGGTGGTTGCTGCGCCTCGCCGGCGTGCGCAACGTGGCCGTGCTCGACGGTGGCTGGGCAGCGTGGCGCGACGCCGGCCTGCCGATCGAGTCCGGCGCCGCCGTGACCGAGCAAAGCACGGTGCAGCTCGCGCTCGATCGCGCCCAGGTCGTCTGGTTCGACGAGCTCGAGCGCCGCCGCGCGAGCGGCGACGTGCTGCTCCTCGATGCGCGTGCCGCGCCGCGCTATCGCGGTGAGATCGAACCGATCGACACCGTCGCCGGGCACGTGCCCGGCGCACGCAACCGGCCGTTCGCGGACAACCTGCAGGATGGTGGCCGCTTCAAACCGCGCGAACGGCTGCGGAACGAATTCGAGTCGCTGCTCGAAGGACGACCTGCGCGCGATGTCGTGCACATGTGCGGCTCCGGCGTCACCGCATGCCACAACCTGCTCGCGATGGAATACGCCGGCCTCGCCGGCTCGCGCGTGTTCGCACCTTCGTGGAGCGGTTGGATCAGCGATCCTTCGCGTGCGGTGGCGAGTGGCGAATAGAAGCGGCAGCCCGGAGCACGAAGCCTTCGCAGCGCAAGGCTTGCATCAACGGCGCACCACCTAGCCCTTCGCCTTGAGGCGCGCGACGAGCGTGTGCAGCACGGCCTGCGCCTCGGGTGCGAACCAGCGATCGAGGAAATCCTCGACCGGCAGCGCGCGCGGGTCGGCGAACACGGCGGCGAGGTCGGCGCGGGCGAGGCGCCGCGTTTCGGCCATCGCGTGCGGCGGGAACGCGAGCAGTTCCCCGAGCCATGCGATTGCGCGTGGCACGACCGCGTGCCCGTCGACGAGTTCGTCGAC
Organism: Dokdonella sp.; assembly: GCF_036518555.1. GTDB lineage: Bacteria > Pseudomonadota > Gammaproteobacteria > Xanthomonadales > Rhodanobacteraceae > Dokdonella_A. The sequence continues at coordinate 75,040 of NZ_DATDMY010000132.1, forward strand.
GAGGCCGATCGCATCGGCCTGCTCGGCGTCGAGCATCGCACCGACGACCATGAGGCGCTCCGCGCGGTAGGCACCGACGAGTCGGCGCAGCGCGGCCTGGATGCATTCCGGCACGGACAGGCCGACCTGCACTTCGTTGAGTCCGATGCGATAGGCGCCGCGCGCCATGACGCGGTAGTCGCACATGATCGACAGCACGGCGCCACCCGCGGGCGCGTGGCCGGTGATCGCCGCGACGACCGGGATCGGCGAACGCGCGAGCGCGCCGCACAGGCCGAAGAAGTCGTGCCAGAACCCGCGGAACTCGTCGCGTCCGAGCTGCAGCAGGGCGGGCACGTCCAGTCCGGCGGAGAACAATCCGGGCGAGCCGGAAACGACGAGCGCGCGCATGCCTTCGCTCGGCGCCGCCTCCACCGCCACGCGCAGCGCATGCACGAGGCCCGGATCGAGCGCGTTCACGGGCGCGCGCGCGAGGCGCAGTTCCTGGATCGTGTCGTGCTGGATGATGTCGAGCATGGGGCGTCCTGCGGCGGCGGTGCGTCGGCGGGAAAGGCGTCGTCAGCCTTCGTTCGGCGACCAATGGTATTTCACCGCGTAGTCGAGCGTCGCCTTGCCGCCCGCGGGGACCGCGACACGGAATTCGAGCAGGTCGGGGCTCTGCTTGGCGGGCTTGACGCTCGACGACACGAGCGTCCACGCGCGCCAGCGGTTCGGATGTTCGCGCACGCTGACCTCGCGCGCGGTCTCGCCGCTGTTGGTCAGCGTGATGCGGAATCCTTCCTCGAGTTCGCGCGCGGCCTTGTCGACCTTGAACGCAGTGCGCTCGCGCGCGACCGCGAGGTCGAACGCGACGCCAAGGTTGACGAGCACGTCGCGCCCCTTGGCGACGTCGGTGATGCGGTTCTCGCCGAGCAGTTCGGTGCGACCGTCCTTGTCGCGCGTGAGCACGCGCAGGTTGCCGCCGGGGAGGTTCTCCGCCGCGACGAACGACAGCTGGCTCTGCACGGGACCGCTGCCGGCCTGCCACGCATCCGGTTCGAGCATCGGCTTCGGCGGGAACCACGCACCTCCGGTCTCGTAGACCCAGCGGCGCTCGCACGCGATGGCGCTGCTCGCATAGAGCGGCACCTGCGTCACGCTCGCATCGGGGAGATCGAGCGACCCGTCGATCGCGTAGGCGCGATAGTCGCCGAGCGAGGATTGCTCCGGCATCCCTTCCGGTGCCGGCGCGGGCGCTGCGGCGGCCTTCATCATCATGACGCGCGGGCCGCGATCGAACTTGGCGAAGTTCGGCGAGCCCGCGATGAGCTTGAGCTGCGCTCCCGCGAAATCGCGGCCGCTGCGATTGGCGATGCTCGCGAGCGCATCGAGACGCAGGCGGCAACCGTCGTCACCGAGCAGCAGCGCGGAGTACGCGGCCCGCCAGCCGAGTCCGGATGTCGGATACGTCAATGTCGCCGCTGCTGCGCCGCCCTTGCCGTCGACCGCGACCTGCAGCGTGCTGCCAGGCATGCCCGATCCCTCGGCGAACTCGACGCGCACGTAGTCGCGCACGTAACTGATGCGGCCGCCCGTTGCGCGGATGCCGACGCCGTTGCCGTCGATCGCGACCAGCGTGCCCTCCGCGAGCGGCTTGCCGTCCGGGCCGAACACCTGCACGACTTCGCCGCGATGCGCAGCGAGCAGGCCCGCGTCGCCGGCGGAGATCACGCGCTGCCCGAGCACGCGTGCAGCGCCGCCGAAATCGATCGAAACCGCCTCGGTATCGAGCATCGTCGGCAGGCCGTCGACGATCACCGTCTGGCGGCCGCCGGCAAGCGGAATCTCGCGTCCTTCATGCACGATCGCGTGGCCATCCGCGATCGGCTGGTTGCCCGCTTCGAACAGCGTGTCGCTGTCGCTGCGGTAGATCGTGACGGCGGGACCGGCGGCGTGGACGAGCGTGGATGCGGCGCTCATGGCGATCACCAGCAGGTTGTGGCGCATGGTCGCACTCCTGTTGCGCGGGAGGGATGCGGCTATCATAGCCGCGACATCGGAGGCTGCCATGGTCCACCTGCGCGTCGTTCCGCTCCTGCTCATGCTGCCGTTCGCGTCGTCGAGCGCGCATGCCGACGGCAAGCTCGGCGTTTTCGACGCCTGGATCCGCGCCGCGCCACCCGGTGCGACGATGACCGCCGGCTATGCGACCCTGAAGAACAGCGGGGATGAACCGCTGACCGTGCTCACGGTGCAAAGCGATGCATTCCGGCTCACGTCGCTGCACGAGACGATCGTCGACCGCGACGTGTCCAGGATGCGAGAGGTGCATCGGCTCGTGCTCGAACCCGGCAGCGAGATCCGGCTCGCTCCGGGCGGCAAGCACCTCATGCTGATGCAACCGCGGCACGAGATCGCGGTCGGCGACAAGGTGCAGGTGATGTTCCTGCTCGCCGACGGCACGCGCCTGGAAACCTATTTCGACGTCGTCGCACCCGATTCCGGCGAAGACTGACACGCGCTGCGGATCGCCCGCGGCAACGGCACCGATCGCCCGCTCGCGGGGTCGATCCACACCATGACGACCTCGCCGTCCGCGTAGGCGACCGTGGCATCGTGCTCGTCGACGATGCGGTGGGAGATCGTCAGCGAGGAAGTGCCGAGGCGGATTGCGGCCAGTTCGACCGCGATGCGCGCGGGCCAGGCGAGCTGGCGGCGGTAGTTGACCTGCGCCGCGGCGACGACGGGCATCATCGTCTCGTCGAACCATGCGCCTTCGATCCCCGCGAGCCAGGCGAGGCGCGCTTCCTGCGCGTAGACGAGGAACGCCGCATTGTTGACGTGATTGAACGCATCGAGGTCGCCCCACCGCACTTCCATCGGCACGCGCGCGAGCACGGGCGCGGCGGGCGCGACCGCGTCGGCGTCGATGCCGGTCATGCGGCCTCCTTGCGACCGCGCTTGCGCGGCACCGCAGTCGTGCCGGCGAGGGCGCGCGCGAGGAACCGGCCCGTATGCGAGCCCGACACGCGCGCGATCTGTTCCGGAGTGCCGGTCGCGACGATCGAGCCGCCGCGGCCGCCACCCTCGGGGCCGAGGTCGACGATCCAGTCCGCGGTCTTGATCACGTCGAGATTGTGCTCGATCACCACCACCGTGTTGCCGTCGTCGGCGAGCCGCTGCAGCACGCCGAGCAACTGCTCGATGTCGTGGAAGTGCAGGCCGGTGGTCGGTTCGTCGAGGATATACAGCGTGCGCCCCGTGTCGCGCTTGCTGAGCTCGCGCGACAGCTTCACGCGCTGCGCCTCGCCGCCGGACAACGTCGTCGCGCTCTGCCCGAGCTTGATGTAGGTGAGTCCGACGTGCATGAGCGTTTCGAGCTTGCGCGCGAGTACGGGCACCGGCTCGAACAGCTTGTGGGCGTCCTCGACGGTCATCTCGAGCACGTCCGCGATCGTGTGGCCCTTGTAGGTGATCTCGAGCGTTTCGCGGTTGTAGCGCTTGCCATGGCAGACGTCGCACGGCACGTAGACATCGGGCAGGAAGTGCATTTCGACCTTGATGAGGCCGTCGCCTTCGCACGCTTCGCAACGACCACCCTTGACGTTGAAGCTGAAGCGGCCGGGACCGTAGCCGCGCGAACGCGCCTCGGGTACCTGGGCGAACAGCTCGCGCAGCGGCGTGAACAGGCCCGTGTAGGTGGCGGGATTCGAACGCGGCGTGCGCCCGATCGGCGACTGGTCGATGTCGACCACCTTGTCGAACAGCTCGAGTCCGTGGATCGCGCGGAACGGCGCCGGCTTCTCGTTCGCACCGTTGAGTTCCGCTGCCGTGTACTTGTGCAAGGTGTCGTTGATCAGGGTCGACTTGCCCGAGCCCGACACGCCGGTGATGCAGGTGAACAGGCCCGCGGGGATCTCGAGGTCGACGTCCTTCAAGTTGTTGCCGCTGGCGCCGAGCAGGCGGAGCATCTTGTCGGGATCGGCCTGTCGCCTTCGCTTCGGCACCTCGATGCCGCGCTGCCCGGACAGGTATTGCCCCGTGAGCGAACGCTTCGACTTGAGGATCGCGTCGATGTTGCCCTGCGCGACGATCTCGCCGCCGTGCACGCCCGCGCCCGGGCCGATATCGACGATGTGGTCGGCGAGGCGGATTGCATCCTCGTCGTGCTCGACGACGATGACCGTGTTGCCGAGGTCGCGCAAGCGGTTCAGCGTGCCGAGCAGGCGTTCGTTGTCGCGCTGGTGCAGGCCGATCGACGGTTCGTCGAGCACGTACATGACACCGACGAGGCCCGCGCCGATCTGCGAGGCGAGCCGGATGCGCTGCGCTTCGCCGCCCGACAGCGAGTCCGCCTGGCGATCGAGCGTGAGGTAGTCGAGGCCGACGTCGACGAGGAAATGCAGGCGCTCGCGGATCTCCTTGACGATCTTCGCGGCGATCTCGCCGCGCCAGCCGGCGAGCTTGAGCGCCTTGAAGAACGCGAGCGACTGCTCGATCGGCAGCGCGGTCAGCGCGGGCAGGTTGGAGTCGCCGACGAACACGTTGCGCGCGCTGCGATTGAGCCGCTGCCCATGGCAGTCGGGACACGCGCGCTCGCTGATGAATTTCGCGAGCTCCTCGCGCACCGCGGGCGATTCGGTTTCCCGGTAGCGGCGTTCCAGGTTCGGCACGATGCCTTCGAACGCGTGCTTGCGCGTGACCGCGCCGCTCGCACCGGTCACGTAGCGGAAGCTGACCGGTTCTCCACCGGAGCCGAACAACACGTGATGGCGTGTCGCTTCCGGCAGGTCGTGCCACGGCGTGTCGACGTCGAACTTGTAGTGCTTGGCGAGCGAAAGGATCAGCTGGAAGTAGTACTGGTTGCGCCGGTCCCAGCCGCGCACCGCGCCCGCGGCGAGGCTCAGCTGCGGGTTGACGACGACGCGCGCGGGATCGAAGAACTGGGTGACGCCGAGGCCGTCGCAGGCCGGGCAGGCGCCGACCGGTGAGTTGAACGAGAACAGGCGCGGCTCGAGTTCGGGCAGCGAGTAGTCGCAGACCGGGCAGGAGAAGCGCGACGAATACGTGACCTCGGCCGCCTTCGCGTCGTCGAGGTCGACGAGGATCGCGATGCCTTCGCCGAGTCGCAGGGCGGTCTCGAACGACTCGGCGAGGCGCTGCTTGATGTCGGTCTTGGGACGGAAGCGGTCGATCACGACCTCGATCGTGTGTTTCTGGCGCAGCGCGAGCGCGGGCACCGCGTCGAGTTCGTGCACGGTGCCGTCGACGCGTGCGCGCACGAAGCCCTGCGCGCGCAGCTGGTCGAACACCTGCACGTGCTCGCCCTTGCGCTCGCGCACGACCGGCGCGACGAGCATGTAGCGCTTGTCCGGGGGAAGTGCGAGCGTCGCGTCTACCATCTGGCTCACGGTCTGCGCCTCGAGCGGGATGCCGTGGTCGGGGCAACGCGGCGTGCCGACGCGCGCGAACAGCAGGCGCAGGTAGTCGTACACCTCGGTGATCGTACCGACGGTCGAGCGCGGGTTGTGCGAGGTCGACTTCTGCTCGATCGAGATCGCCGGCGACAGGCCCTCGATGTGGTCGACGTCCGGCTTCTCCATGATCGAGAGGAACTGGCGCGCGTAAGCCGACAGCGACTCGACGTAGCGGCGCTGCCCCTCGGCGTAGATCGTGTCGAACGCGAGCGACGACTTGCCTGAGCCGGACAACCCGGTAATGACGATCAGCTTGTCGCGCGGCAGATCGAGGTCGATGTTCTTGAGGTTGTGCGTGCGCGCACCGCGGATGCGTATCGTGTCCATGGCGGGGGAGGTGTGGGGCGTCGTCCACTATAGCAAGGGAGGCGAGCTGGCCGGGCTGTGCGCGAGGCACCACGAGCCGGATGGCTGCGCGATGGATCTCGCACCGCTGGAGGCATCCGTTCATCGCGGCCCGCTCGGCGCGCACGACTGCGTGCGACGGCCCGCTCTGCGTGGAGCGGGCCAGTCGACCGTCGCGCGCGAAACGATGGCGAGGCGACCGCCGGCACGCCGTCGCCCGAATGCGTGCGTATTGCGCGCGCCTCGCGGGGCGACGGCACCGCCCCTTGCGTGCCGGAACAACGACTTGCGCGAGAAACCGCGCTCCGCTAGACTGCGCGGCTCGCTCCCGGTCCATTGGGCCCGGGGCAGGGCTGATTCCAGAATAACTACAGAGGCATAGCCATGTACGCAATCATCGTCACCGGCGGTCGCCAGTACCGCGTGGCGCAGGGTGAAGTCCTGCGCGTCGAGAAGATCGCCGCCGACGTCGGCGCCGAGGTCAAGCTGGACCAGGTCCTGCTCGTCGGCGAAGGCGAGGGTGTCACCGTCGGCGCACCGCTGGTCGCGGGCGCGCTCGTCACCGCGAAGGTGAAGTCGCACGGTCGTGCGGAGAAGATCCGCATCGTCAAGTTCCGTCGCCGCAAGCATCACCGCAAGGAGATGGGGCACCGCCAGCACTACACCGAAATCGAAATCGTCGGCATCACCGGCGCGGGCAAGAAGTAAGGAGCACGGCAATGGCACACAAAAAGGCAGGCGGCTCAACCCGCAACGGTCGCGACTCGAACCCGAAGTACCTCGGTGTGAAGGTGTACGGCGGCCAGGCCGTCGAGGCCGGCAACATCATCGTGCGCCAGCGCGGCACGCGCTTCCATCCGGGCACGGGCGTCGGCCTCGGCCGCGACCACACGCTGTTCGCGCTCGTCGACGGTACGGTCGAGTTCAAGGTCAAGGGCGCCGAGGCGCGCAAGACGGTCAACGTGATTCCGGGCTGATCAACGCTCGCAATCGCCCAGCGAAGGCCCCGCCGCGAGCGGGGCTTTTCGTTTCTGGCCGAGGACTGGAACGCCCGCGAGCGCGCAGCTTTCCGCCCCCGTCCGCGCCTCTCGCATCGACAAGCTTGCCTGGCGCCGCCGGGCACCAGACCATTGGCAGCCCCCCGGGCCCCATCCCCCATCCCCCAGCCCCAGCCCTCAAAATGAAATTCGTCGACGAAGCGGTCATCCAGGTCCATGCCGGCAATGGCGGCAACGGCTGCGTCAGCTTCCGGCGCGAGAAGTTCATTCCGTTCGGCGGTCCGGACGGTGGCGACGGTGGCAGCGGCGGCAGCGTGTGGCTCGTCGCGGACGAGGGCATCAATACGCTCGTCGACTTCCGCCATCAGCGGGTGTTCCGTGCCCAACGCGGCGAGAACGGCATGGGGCGGCAAATGGCCGGCAAGGGCGGCGAGGACACGGTCATCCGCGTCCCGGTCGGCACCGTCGTCATCAATACCGCGACCGACGAGGAGATCGGCGACCTCACCGCGCACGGCCAGCGCCTGCTGGTCGCCCAGGGCGGTCACGGGGGCCTCGGCAACATCCATTTCAAGAGCTCGGTCAACCGCTCGCCGCGCAAGGCGACCCACGGCAGCGCCGGCGACGAGCGCGAGATCAAGCTCGAACTCAAGGTGCTCGCCGACGTCGGCCTGCTCGGCTTTCCCAACGCGGGCAAGTCGACCCTGATCCGCGCGGTTTCGGCGGCGACGCCGAAGGTCGCGGACTATCCGTTCACGACCTTGCAGCCGCACCTCGGTGTCGTGCGCATCGAGGCCGACCGCAGTTTCGTCATCGCCGATATCCCCGGTCTCATCGAGGGCGCGGCCGAAGGTGCGGGCCTCGGCATCCAGTTCCTCAAGCACGTCGCGCGCACGCGCCTGCTGCTGCACGTGGTCGACATCGCGCCGCTCGACGGCATCACCGATCCGGTCGCCGAGATCCGTGCGATCGAGAACGAACTCGCCGGATTCGACCCCGGGTTGCTCGATCGCCCGCGCTGGCTCGTGTTCAACAAGGTCGACCTGATTGCACCGGACGAGCGCGAAAAGGTCGCAAAGGCGATCGTTCGCAAGCTCAAGTGGAAGCAGCCGTGGTACCTCGTCTCGGCGATCGCGCGCGAGGGCACCTGGCCGCTCTGCCTCGACATCCAGCGCTTCTTCGACGAACAGAAGTACGCGGCCGAGGCGGCCGGGCAGGGCGCGTGAGCGTCGTCAGGGCAAAGAAAAAGCCGGCAACGCAGGCCGGCTTTCTCGATACGTGCGGCCGGGACGGCCGCTCTTGCTGCGCAATCGGGGTCGAATGCGGGAATTCAGGCGAGCGCCTTGATGTGCGCGGTCAGGCGGCTCTTGTGGCGGGCAGCCTTGTTCTTGTGGATGAGGCCGCGCGCGGCGTAGCGGTCCATCACCGGTTCGGCGATCTTCATTGCGGCCTCGGCTTTCGCCTTGTCCTTCGCCTCGATCGCCTTCACGACATTCTTGATCGCCGTGCGAACCATCGAACGCGCGCTGGCGTTGCGCTGGCGATGCTGCTCGGACTGGCGCGCACGCTTCTTCGCGGACTTGATGTTGGCCAAGGGACTGCTCCGGTAATCGGGATTGGAAAAAGACTACGAATTATGAAGGCCGATCCCTTCCGAGTCAACGATCGCAGTGGGAATCGGCGAGCGGGACGCGGGATTCGTGCGAACGGCCGAGCCGGTCGCGGCAGGCCACCTGCAGTCGCTGCCGCGCGGATGCGCCTGTCGGACTCCCGATTGCCCCTGACCGATTCCCGGCGCTGCGCATGACCCGCCCGAGCCTGCTCCGCTCCATGCTGAGCTTCAGCAGCGGCACCTTCGTGTCGCGCGTACTCGGTCTCGTGCGCGAGCAGGTGATCGCCTACGCGTTCGGCGCCAATGCGGCGACCGATGCGTTCTGGGTCGCCTTCCGCATCCCGAATTTCCTGCGCCGGCTGTTCGCCGAAGGATCCTTCTCGGTCGCGTTCGTCCCCGTGTTCACCGAGGTCAAGGAGACGCGCACCCACGAGGACCTGCGCCAGCTCGTCGCGCGCACGGCGGGTACGCTCGGCGGGGTGCTGTTCGTCGTGACCGCGCTCGGCATGATCGGGGCGCACTGGGTCGCGGGCGGCTTCGCGCCGGGTGCGATCGACGAGCCGGCCAAGTACGCGCTGACGACGGACCTGCTGCGCGTGATGTTCCCGTTCCTGCTGTTCGTCTCGTTGACCGCGCTCGCGGGTGCGGTGCTGAACAGTTTCCACAAGTTCATGCTGCCCGCGCTCACGCCCGTGATCATGAACCTCTGCCTCATCGCCGCCGCGCTGTGGGGCTCGCGCTGGTTCGACGTGCCGATCATGGCGCTCGGCTGGGCGATCCTCGCCGCGGGCATCCTGCAGCTCGTGGTGCAGTTGCCCGCGCTCGCGAAGCTCGACCTGCTCGCTTGGCCGCGCTGGGGCTGGCGCCATCCCGACGTGCGCCGCATCCTCACGCTGATGGTTCCGACCCTGTTCGGTTCGTCGGTCGCGCAGGTCAACCTGCTGCTCGACACGCTGATCGCGTCGTTCCTCATCACCGGTTCGCAGACATGGCTCACCCAGACGGACCGGCTGCTGGAGTTCCCGCTCGGCATCTTCGGCGTCGCTCTCGGCACCGTGATCCTGCCGTCGCTGTCGCGTCACCACGTCGCGACCGACCGCGACGGCTTCGCGCGCGCGCTCGACTGGGGCCTGCGCACGGCGCTCCTGATCTCCGTGCCGGCGATGCTCGCGCTCGTGCTGCTCGCCAAACCGCTGCTCGCCACGCTGCTGCAGCACGGGCGCTTCGGCGCGCACGACGTCGACATGGCCGCGCTGTCGCTGTCGGCGCTGTCGTTCGGCCTGCCCGCGTTCGCGCTGGTCAAGGTCGTCGCGCCCGCGTTCTACGCGCGCCAGGACACGAAAACGCCGGTGCGGGCGGGCATCGTCGCGATGGTCGTCAACATGGTGCTGAACCTGCTCTTCGTCGGCGGGCTGTTCCACCTCTGGCATCGCCCGGAGGACCTCGCCGACGGCTGGGTCGCAGGGATCGCGAAGGTACCCGGCCTGCACATGGGGCTCGCGCTCGCGAGTGCGCTCGCGAGCTATCTCAATCTCGCCCAGCTCTGGCTCGCGCTGGGGCGCGACGGCGTCTACGTGCGCCAGCCGGGCTGGGGCGCGCATCTGCTTCGCCTCGCGACGGCCTGCGCGGCGATGGTGGCCGTGCTCGGCGTCGGCCTGTGGCAATGGCCGGAGTGGGGCGGGTGGGACACCGGCACGCGCGTCGTGCGCCTCGGCGTACTCGTCGTCGGCGGCGGCGCAACGTTCGTCGGCGTGCTTTTCGCGTGCGGGTTCCGCATGCGCGACCTGCGCGGCGCGTAGGCGGGTCGAGCGCGAAGGCGTCCCCGCCCGCAGCGGCGAGGCGCAGCGATCCGCGGGATAGCCGGCGCGCGCTGCGATGTCCGGATCGGATATCGGCGCGTGCTGCGGCGCAGCGGCTATACTCGGCCGATGAGCCTGCTTTTCCGGGATGTCGCGGGGCCGAGCCTGGCCCCGGGCGGCAGCGTCGTTTGCGTCGGCGCGTTCGATGGCGTGCACCTCGGCCATCGCGCGCTGCTCGCGCGCGTGCGCGAGCGCGCGCTGGAGCAGGACCTGCTGCCGCTCGCGATAAGTTTCGAGCCGGTTCCCCGTGAATTCTTCGCGCGCGGCGCCCCCGTGCCACGACTCGCGAGCGCGCGCGAGAAGATCGCGCAACTCGGTGCGGCCGGCGCGGCAAGGCTGCTGTCGCTGCGTTTCGACGCCAGGCTGGCGGCGATGCCCGCGGAAACATTCATCGAGGACGTGTTGGTCGGTCGTGCGGATGCGCGTGAGATCTGGGTCGGCGCGGATTTCCGCTTCGGCCATGCGCGCCGTGGCGACGTTGCGATGTTGCGCGAGCACGGGCGCCGCCTCGGCTACACGGTCGAGGTCATGCCCGATGTCGCCGCGGACGGTGCGCGCGTGAGCAGCAGTGCGATCCGCACCTTCCTCGCGGCCGGGGATTTCGACGCGGCGGCCCGCCTGCTCGGCCGGCGCTTCGCGATAGGAGGTCACGTCGTGCGCGGCCAGCAACTCGGGCGCAAGCTCGGTTGGCCCACCGCGAACATCCGCCTCGGCCGCCGCACGTCGCCGGTGGTCGGCATCTTCGCCGTGCGCGTGCACGGCGTGGGTGCCGTCGCACGCCCAGGGGTCGCGAGCCTCGGCGTGCGACCGACGATCGACGGCGCAGGCGAGCCGTTGCTCGAAGCCCATCTGTTCGATTTCGACGGCGATCTGTACGGCCACCGCATCGAGGTCGAGTTCGTGCGGAAGTTGCGCGACGAGGTGAAGTTCGACGACCTCGACGCGATGGTGCGACAGATCGACCGCGACGCCGCACAGGCGCGATCGATCCTCGGCATGGTCGAAGTCGCATGAGCGATCTCCAGCGGACTTGCGACGGCTCGCCGAGCCTGTAGCCTTCCCGATTCCCGATTCCCGATTCCCGATTCCCGATTCCCGATTCCCGATTCCCGAT
>NZ_DATDMY010000133.1:0-6099 GCF_036518555.1 Dokdonella sp.
CGCCGCGACCGCGGTGTCGTTGCTGCTGCGTACGCGCGCGCCCGGCCTTGCGCTCGGCCTGCGCGCGTGGCCGCGGCTATCGCGTCTCGGACGTGGCCTGCTGCCGGTGACGAATCCAGTGCGCGCGTTCGCGTTCGGCACGATCTGGGGATGGATGCCGTGCGGCCTCGCGTACTCGATGCTGCTCGTCGCCGCGCTCGCGGGTTCCGCGCGCGACGCGTCGGCGACGATGCTCGCGTTCGGCCTCGGCACCGCGCCGGCGATGCTCGCGACCGCGTGGGGCTGGTCGCGCGTCGCGCGCGCTATGGCGCGTGCCGACGTGCGTCATGCGGCCGGCTTCGCCCTGCTCGCGTGCGGCGTGCTCGTCGCGATCGGCCCCTGGATCGCGCCGTACGTACCCGGCCACGCGTGGCTGCCGTTCGATTGCCTCGCACGCTGAATGGCCGTCACGCACGGGCGGCGCCGTCGAATGAGCGGTGCTAAAGTAGCATTGCTATTTGCGCCCTCGCCCGACTGCTCTCCATGTCCGACGCCGACGCCACGCCCGTCCTGCTCGTCGTCGACGACGACGATGCCATCGTAGAGCTCGTGCGACGCTACTTCGGTCTGCACGGCTTCCGCGTCGTCGCCGCCGCGGACGGACGCGCGATGCGCGCCGAGCTGCTGTCGTCGCCGGTCGACATCGTGCTGCTCGACCTCGGCCTGCCCGGCGAGGACGGCCTCGAGCTCACGCGTTACCTGCGCATGCACTGGTCGGGGCCGATCGTGATCGTGAGCGGCCGCGGCGACACCGTCGACCGCATCGTCGGGCTCGAGCTCGGCGCCGACGACTACGTCACCAAGCCGTTCGACCTGCGCGAGCTGCTCGCGCGGGTGCGCAGCGTGCTGCGCCGCAGCCAGGAGCGCGCCGCGCCGCGACCCGCGGCGGGCACGCTGCGGTTCGCGGGCTTCACGCTCGATCCCGCCTCGCGCACGCTCGTGCGCGCGGACGGCAGCACGGTCGGGCTGACGACGGGCGAGTTCGACCTGCTCGTGGCGTTCGTCGAACGACCGAACCACGTGCTCTCGCGCGACGACCTCATCGGCGCGCTGCACGGCCGCGAAGCGGGTCCGTACGACCGCTCCGTCGACATGCAGGTCGGCCGCCTGCGGCGCAAGATCGAGACGGACCCGGCCGAGCCGCAACTGATCAAGTCGGTGCGCGGCGCGGGCTACCTGTTCACGGCGAAGGTCGAGCGCCGGTGAGCGGCAGCGGAACCGAAGAGCTGTTCCGCGCGCTGTTCGAGACCGCGCCGGACGCGACGATCGTGGTCGATCGCGAAGGTCGCATCGTGCTCGCCAACGCGCAGGCCGATGCGTTGTTCGGCCGCGCCCCCGGTGCCCTGCGCGGCGAGCCGGTCGAGGTGCTGCTGCCGACCGCGCTGCGCGGCGGCCACTCGGCGCATCGCGAGCGCTACATGGCCAATCCGCGCCTGCGTCCGATGGGCGCAGGCTTCGAGCTCGTCGGCCAGCGGCTCGACGGCAGCGAGTTCCCGGTCGAGATCAGCCTGAGCCCGGTGCGCTCGGGCGCGGATCCGCTGTACGCGGCGTCGATCCGCGACATTTCCGAGACCCAGCGCGTGCGCCAGGCGCTCGCGCGCGCGCGCTACGACGCCGCGGTCGCCGACGCGGGGCGCATCGCGCTCGAGTCGCGCGCGGTCGAGTCGCTGCTGCAGTCGATCCCGGCCATGGTCGCCGGCGCGCTCGGCGTCGACGGCGTCGCCGTGCTGCTGCCGGCGCAGCAGCGCACCGAGCTGCAGGTGCAAGCCGCGCTCGGCGTACCGCGCGCGCTGCTCGACGACCTGCCGGCACTGCTCGCGCGCGACGACGACGCGGCCGACGACGCGCTGCGCGAGGCGGCCGCCGCTGCGGGGATGCACCGCGCGGTATCGCTGCCGCTGCACGGCCGCTACGGCGCCAATGGCGCCCTGCTCGCCTTCGCCGTCGAAGCGTCCGCGTTCGATCGCGACCAGATGCACTTCCTGCAGTCGATCGCGAACCTGCTGAGCGCGGCACTGCAGCGGCGCCACAGCGAGGAGCAACTCGCGCACGCGCAGCGCCTCGACGCGATCGGCCAGCTCACCGGCGGCGTCGCGCACGACTTCAACAACCTGCTCACGGTCATTTCCGGCAACCTGCAACTGCTGCAGGACGGCTTCGAGGGCGCCGAGCGCGAGCAGATCGTGCAGGGCGCGATGCGCGCAGTCGCGAACGGCGCCGCGCTCACGCGCAAGCTGCTCGCGTTCGCGCGGCGACAGCGGCTCACGCCGCGCACGATCCAGCTGCCCGAATGGCTCGCGGACCTGCATGCGCTGCTGCGCCGCACGCTCGGCGAAAGCATCGCCGTGTCGATCCGCTGCCCGGCCGCGACGCCGGCCGTGTACGCCGACCCGGGCGAACTCGACGCCGCGCTCGTGAACCTGGCGCTCAACGCGCGCGACGCGATGCCGCGCGGCGGCAATCTCGACATCGAGATCGGCGAACTGCGCCTCGACACGGACGGCGAGATCGCCGACCTCGTGGCCGGCCACTACGTCGTGATCGCCGTCGCCGACACCGGCACGGGCATGCCTGCCGACGTGCTCGCGCGCGCGCTCGAGCCGTTCTTCACGACCAAGGCCTCCGGCAAGGGCAGCGGCCTCGGCCTCAGCATGGTGTACGGCTTCGCGCGCCAGTCCGGCGGCTCGATGACGCTCGCGAGCGAACTCGGCTACGGCACGCGCGTCGCGCTGTACCTGCCGGTCGCGACGCGCGCCGAGCGACCCGTGGCCGCGCCGGTCGGCAAGCCGCGCCTCGGCGGCAAGGTCGTGCTCGTGGTCGAGGACGAGCCGGACGTGCGTGGCATCGCGGTCGCATTCGTGGGCGCGCTCGGCCACCAGACGCGCGTGGCCGGCAGCGCCGAAGGCGCGCTCGCCTTGCTGCGCGAGGACCCCTCGATCGAAGTGCTGTTCAGCGACGTCGTGCTCGGCAACGGCCTGAACGGCATCGAGCTCGCGCGCGAGGCCCGCCGCCTGCGACCGGGCCTGCCCGTGCTGCTCACCTCGGGCTACGAGCGCACCGGCGAGGACGTGCAGGATCCGTCGTTGCCGCTGCTGCGCAAGCCGTATCGACGCGAGGCGCTCGCGGACGCGCTCGATCGGCTGTTCCAGCCCGCCGCTCAGCCCTGACCGTCGCCGCGCCGGCCCAGGCGCTCGAGCGGCACCACGCCGCCGCGGCGCGCCGCGAATCGGCGCTGATAGAGGTCGGCGTCGGCGCGGCGGATCGTGTCTTCGAGCGATTCGCCCGCGGTCCGCAGCGCGTAGCCGTAGGAGAGCGCGAGCTCCGGTCCGTCGCGCCGCAGGGTGCGCGCGCGCAACGCGATGCGCTCGAGTTCGGCCGCGTCGGCGATGTCGGCGACGACGAGCAGGAACTCGTCGCCGCCCATGCGCACCACCGCATCGCTGTCGCGCGCGACCTCGCGCAGGTGCGCGCCGACGTCGACGAGCGCCTCGTCGCCGCTCGCGTGGCCGCAGTGGTCGTTGAGCTGCTTGAAGCGGTCGATGTCGAACAGCACGCAGCCCCAGCGCGCGGCGGCGTCCGCGCGTTGCCCGAGTTCGCCGAGGTAGCGCCGGTTCCAGCAGCGCGTGAGCGGATCCACCAGCGCCTGCTCGCGCAGGCGTTCGGCCTGGCGCTCGCGCTCGGTCGCGTCCTGCGCGAAACCGAGCACGTAGCGCAGGCGCTCGTGCTCGATGCAGGCGCGGTTGTCGAACGACCAGGTGCGTGCCGTGCCGTCGTGCGCGCGCAGGTGGAACATGCCGGCCGCCCGCCCTTCCGCGGCGATCGCGTGCAGGTAGGCCGCGTGTTCCGCCGCCGTGGCCTCCGGCATGAACTCGGCGAGGCTGTGGCCGACGATGTCCTCGCGGGACAGGCCGAGGTTGCGCGCGAAGGCGGGATTGGCGTCGAGGATGCAGCCGCCCTCGTCGTGCAGCCAGATCAGGCCGAGGCTGCTCTCGAACAGCTGGCGGAAACGCTGCTCGCTCGCGCGCAGGCGCTCGCGCGCCGCGCGCTCCTCGGTCACGTCGCGCAGCACCGCGACGATGCCGATCGCCTGGCCGCGCGCGTCGCGCACCGGCGCGCGCATCGCCGAGAAGCTGCGCGGCACGCCGTCGACGACGAGCGATTCCTCGCCGAGCCACGGTTCGTTGCGTTCCGCCACGATCGCGTCGTGCGCCGAGAAGGTCGCGGCCGCGTCGAACAGCTCGCCGATCGCGCGGCCGTGCAGCGTAGCCGGCGACCGGTGCAGCAACGCCGCGGCGGCGTCGTTGGCGAGCGTGCAGCGACCGGAGGCGTCGGTCACGATGATCGCATCGCTCGACCCCTGCACGACCGCCTGCAGCGTCGCGCCGAGCTCGATGAGGCGTGCGGTACGCAATTCGACCAGTTCGAGCGAGCGCCGGAACAGCCAGCCGGATGCGGTGACGACGAGCGCCATCGCGCCGAGCGCGACGCCGCCGAGGATGCCCGCGGATGCGTCGTCGAGGTGGACGCCGGTGATCGCACCGCGAACGCCCGCGGTGATGACGAGCACGGCCACGAGCACGGGGACGAGCAGGGTCAGCAGGAACCCGGCGAGCAGTAATCGCCGCGAACGCCGCGCGATCGTCGAGGCCGAGCTCACCACCGCGCTCACCATCGCCGGGACCTCCCCCGCAAGGCTGCGGAACTCCGCCTGGGGGGAGAGCCTGCGCCTTGCACCGGCGCAGCATCGTCCAGGCGCGGGGCGCCGTCTTGATCGGGGTCAATTCCCGGTCAGTGGACGGCCGCGCTGTCGGAGGCGATGCGCGCGAGCGCGGCTGCGTCGCGGATCGTCACGTCGCGGCGGCGCACGTCGATCAACCCGCCTTCGGCGAGGTGGGACAGCACGCGACTGACCGTTTCGTGCTTGAGCGCGAGGTAGTTCGCCATGTCGATGCGGCACATGCGCAGCACGAAGCGGCGCGGATCGAGGCCGATGCGCTCGTGGCGGTCGGCGAGGTCGAGCAGGAACGCCGCGACGCGGCTCTCGGCGCCGAGCGTGCCGAGGGTGAGCATCCATTGCCGGTCGCGACGGATCTCCGCCGCGAGCGACTCGGTCAGGCGCGCCTGCAACGCGGGTACGCGCAGGCAGGCCGTGAGCATCGGCGGATACGGCAGTTCCCACACCTCCGAATCCTCGAGCGCGACGACGTCGCATGCGTAGCGGGCGAGCCCGATCGACTCGACGCCGAGGAGGTCGCCGCGCATGCGGAATCCGGTCACCTGCTCGCGACCGTCGTCGGCGAGCTCGCTCGTCTTGAGGCAGCCGAAGCCGACGAGGAAGAGCGCATGGAACGGCTGGCCGGCGCGGAATACGTGCTGGCCGGCCGCGACCTTGCGCCGCACGACCTGGACGTGCTCGCGCAGCGTCTCGATGCCGATGTCGTCGCGCGCCTCGAACACGGGGCGGGGGGCCTTGGCCGCGGGGCCGACGCTGATCGGTTCGTTCGCGTACATCGTGCTGCTCCGTCGGGGATTCGATGGCGGGGAGTCTAGGCAGCGACCCGCACGCGACGACCACGCGACGGACACGCTCTGTAACAGTGCGTAACCGCGCCAGTTGATCTGCCGCAAGTCGCGCGCGCGCGGCTCGCCGATACTGGCCCGACGCGGCCGCCTCGCCGCCGGAATCCGCATGCAACCCAAAGCGACCTTCATCGACCCCGCCGCCGTCGAGGCCTGGGACGCGTGGTTTCGCCTCCGCGACGGCACGCGATTGCGCGATACGACCGTCGAGTGCACCTGGCGGCGGGTCGCGGACGCGCTCGGCACGGGCCGCGGCCCGCTGCGCCACGAGCTCATCGCCGCGCTGTCGGGTTGGCGCGTCCTGCTCGACGAGCGCATCGTCGCCAGCGCCGGCACGGAATCGCCGCACTGGCCGTCCGATCCATGCGCCGTCGTGAACGCCGCTGCCTTCGTCGAGGACCCGGGACAGCCCGACGCACGCTTCGACGGCGCGCGCTTCGCCGACTGCGCCGGGCTCGCGCTGCGCGCGCTCGACGCGAT
>NZ_DATDMY010000134.1:0-8304 GCF_036518555.1 Dokdonella sp.
CCGCACGGCTCGAGCAACCAACCCGGGGACGACGCGGGCCACGTCATGGTCCCCCTATTCGGTCTTGCTCCAGGTGGGGTTTGCCGTGCCGGTCCGTTGCCGGACTCGCGGTGCGCTCTTACCGCACCGTTTCACCCTTGCCTGATCCGTCTGCTTGCGCATCCGGCCATCGGCGGTCTGCTCTCTGTTGCACTTTCCGTCGGCTCGCGCCGCCCAGGCGTTACCTGGCACCCTGCCCTGTGGAGCCCGGACTTTCCTCGAAGCCTCGCGGCCTCGCGGCTGCCTGGCCGACTCCGCGCACAGTCTAGCAGGCCGGCTACTCGTACAGCGCCTTGCGAGGCGCGCCGGTGATCGCCGCCGCGAGCTTCGCCGCGCGCGCGGGCGGAAGCTCCTCGCGCAGCAGTGCGAATACACGCCGCCCCTCGGCGAGCGTCGCGTCCGCGGCGTCGCCTTCGGCGCCGGCTACGACGAGCACGAACTCGCCCCGCTGCTGGTTCGCATCGGCGAGCACGCGCGCCTGCACCTCGCCCAGCGGCGCGGCGATCACGGTCTCGAACAGCTTGGTCAGTTCGCGCGCGAGCACGGCCGCGCGCGCGGCGCCGAAGATCGCGACGAGATCGGCGAGCGTCTCGACGATCCGGTGGCGCGACTCGTACAGGATCAGCGTGCGCGGCTCGGACGCGAGCGCGACCAGCCGCTCGCGCCGCGCGGCCGCCTTCGCGGGCAGGAAGCCTTCGAACACGAAGCGGTCGCTCGCGAGCCCGGCGACCGACAAGGCCGCGATCGCCGCGCACGGCCCCGGCACCGGCGAGACCTCGCAACCGGCTTCGCGCGCTGCGCGCACGAGCCGATAACCGGGATCGCTCACGAGCGGCGTGCCCGCATCGGAGACGAGCGCGACGTCGTCGCCGGCGAGCAGGCGCTCGACGACGCGTTCGGCCTGCTCGCGTTCGTTGTGCTCGTGCAGCGCGAACGTGCGCGCACGACTGCCCGCGTGCGCGAGCAGGGGGGCGCTGTGGCGGGTGTCCTCCGCGGCGACGAGCGCGACCGCGCGCAACACGTCGCGCGCGCGCGGCGAAAGATCGTCGAGATGGCCGATCGGCGTCGCGACGATCCACAACTTGCCCCGTTTCCGTTCCATCGCGCGTCCGCTTCGCGCCGCCGCGACGGGCGAGTCCGCGCGATCGGCTATCATTCCAGCGTAGCGCATCGCGCAGCCCCGGAGGGACGCCATCCATGCTTCGCCGCTTCGAAGGAACCGCGATCGCGCGCCGCGCCCGCCTCGTGCCGATCGCCCTGCTCTGCGCTGCGCTCGGCGCCTGCGCGACGATGAGCGACCTGTCCGATCGCGCCGGCGGCGCGGGTCCGGCCGAGCGAGGCGCGAAGGCCGACCATGCCGAACAGCTCTATGCGGACGGCCAGCTCGACCAGGCCGCGAGCGAGTTCCTCGCGCTCGCCGACGACACGCGCGGCGACGCGGCCGCGCACTATCGCCTGCGCGCGGCCGAGGTGTTGCGCGATCGCGGCGATCTCGACGGTGCCGCGCGCGCGCTCGGCGACATCAAGCGGCGCCGACTCCGTGGCGACGAACCGCAACGGCTCGATCTGCTCGACGCCGAGATCGCGATCAAGCACGGCGACATCGGCCGGGCCGACATGCTGCTCGCCGGCCTCGGCGACGACCCGACCGAGGCCGTGCGCATGCGCGCGCTCGAACTGCGCGCGCGTGCCGATCTCGCGCGCGGCGACCGCTTCGCCTCGGCGCGCTCGCGCGCTGCGCTCGACCGCGATCTCGAGGGAGCCGACCGCGAGCAGAATCGCCGCCAGCTCGTCGACGCCCTCGCCGGCCTCGACGTCGATGCGCTGCGCACCCGCGTCGAAGGCCTGCCGCCCGGCGACGCGCTGCGCCCGTGGGTCGAGCAGGCGCTGCGCGGCAAGGGTCAGCCGCTGCCGCGCGCGCTGCCGAAACCCAGTCGCCCGGTCGGCACGATCCAGCCCGGCGGCAACGGTTCGCTCGAGAGCGAAGGCTACCGTACGCTCCACCACGTCGCGCTGCTGCTGCCGCTGAGCGCGCAGTTCGCCACGGTGTCGCAGTCGATCCGCGACGGCTTCCTCACCGCGTACTACTCCGATGCACGCGCGCGCCGACCGGAGCTGCGCATCTACGATTCGGGCCGCACGCCCGCCGATGCGATCGCCGCGTACCAGAGGGCGGTCGCCGACGGCGCCGACCACGTCGTCGGGCCACTGCAGCGCGAGGCCGTCGGCGAATTGTTCCACCAGTCCCTCGCCGCACGCGTGCTCGCGCTCAACCATCCCGACACCGGCGAGGTGCCGCCGCCGGGAAGCGCCGAGTTCGGCCTGTTGCCCGACGGGGAAGGCGCGCAAGTCGCCGAACGCATGATCGCGCGCGGCATCACGCGCGCGTCGATCGTCGCCGCGGACGCCGACTGGGCCGAGCGGGCCGCGCGCGCCTTCCGCGCGCAGTTCGAGGCCGCCGGCGGCGTGATCGCGGGCGAGACGCGCGTCCCGGACAAGGAGGTCAACTACGCGACGCAGATCCTGCAGGCGACCGGCAGCCTCGGCAGCGGCGCGGAAGCGGGCGTATTCGTCAGCGCGCGACCGCAACAGGCGCGCCTGCTGCTGCCGCAACTCAAGGTCGCCAACGTCAACCTGCCCGTCTTCGCGACCTCGCACGTCTATGCGGGCGACGCCAATGCCGCACTCGATCGCGACCTCGACGGCGTCGAGTTCTGCGACGCGCCATGGCTGTTCGGCGACATTCCCGGCCGCCCGGACCGCAACCGCATCGCCTCGCGCATCGACACCGCGAACGGGCTCGGCGGGCGACTGTTCGCATTCGGCATGGACGCGTATGCGCTGTTGCCGTACCTGGACTGGCTGCTCGCGCATCCGGATTCCTACCTCAACGGCGCGACCGGCGAGCTCACGGCCGACAGCTTCGGGCGCATCCATCGCCTGGTCGGCTGGGCGCGATTCCAGAATGGCATCGCGCTGCCGATCGACGGTGCGCTCGACAGCGCGCCGCTGCAGCAGTGAGTGCTCCCACCGCCACGCGACGCGCGGCGGGCGCCCGCTACGAGGAGTTCGCCTGCGCGCACCTGCAGCGCGCGGGCCTCGCGCCGATCGCGCGCAACTACACATGCCGCTACGGCGAGATCGACCTCGTCATGCGCGATGGCCCGGTCGTCGTGTTCGTCGAGGTGCGCTACCGGCGCGACGGTGGCGCCAGCCGCTACGGCGACGGCGCCGACTCGATCGGCGCGAGCAAGCGCGCGCGCGTGCAGCGCGCCGCCGCGATGTTCCTCGCGCAGCACCCCGCGCTCGCCGATTCGGCCTGCCGCTTCGACGTCGTCGCGATCGCCGGTTCCGGGCCGCACGCGGAGCTGCATTGGTTGCGCAACGCCTTCGACGCCTCCTGAGGATCACCGCATGCCCCGTCGCTTCGACCTTCTCCGCCTCGCGTTGCTCGTCGTCCTGCCGTCGTTCGGCGGTTGCTTCGCCGCCGTCGTCGGCGGCGCCGCGGTCGGCGCGAGCGCCGCGCACGATCGCCGCGACGTCGGCACCTACGTCGACGACAAGCGCCTCTCGCTCGGCGTGCACGACGCGTTCAACAAGGACAAGGAACTCGCGCTGCGCAACGACGTGCGCATCGTCGTCTACGACGGCGTGATCCTGCTCGCGGGCGAAGTGCGCAGCGACGAGCTGAAGGCGCGCGCCGAGCGACTCGTCAGCGGTTTCGAGGGCACGCGGCGCATCGTCAACGAGCTCGCCGTGCAGGAGCCGGAAGGCTTCTGGTCGCGCCGCCGCGACAACACGATCTCGCTGCACGTGAAGACCGCGTTGCTCGACCTCACGAGCATCGACGGCTTCGACCCGACCCGCGTCAACGTCACCACCGCGCATCGCGTCGTCTACCTCATGGGGAAAGTCACGCGCGAGGAAGACGAGGCCGTGACCGGCATCGCACGCGAGGTGAGCGGCGTCGAAAAGGTCGTCAAGGTGTTCGAGTACGTCGATTGATCCGTTCGCAGCGATGCTCCCCGCCGCCGCCCTCGCCGAACTGCAACGCGTCTTCGCGACCGGCGCGCTGAGCACGGATCCGGCCGACTGCCTCGTCTACGGCTACGACAATTCGCGGCGCCAGGCGATGCCGGACGCGGTCGCGTTTCCGACCTCGCACGAACAGGTGGTCGCGCTCGTGCGTCTCTGCGGCGAGCATCGCGTGCCGCTCGTCGCGCGTGGCCGCGGCACCAACACGACCGGCGCAAGCGTGCCGACCGATGGCGGCGTCGTCGCGAGCTTCGAGCGCATGAACCGCATCCTGCGCATCGACGTCGACGACCGCGTCGCGGTGGTCGAACCGGGCCTGCTCAACGGCGACCTGCAGGCCGCACTCGTGCCGCACCGGCTGTTCTGGGCCCCCGATCCGACCTCGGCGCCGTTCTGCACCGTCGGCGGCAACATCGCGTGCAACGCGGGCGGTCCTCGCGCGGTGAAGTACGGTGCGACGCGCGACAACGTGCTCGCGTTGCGCGCGGTCGCGGGCAACGGCATGGACTTCCGCTGCGGCACGCCGACAACGAAGGGCTCGACCGGCTACGATCTCGTGCGCCTGCTCGTCGGTTCCGAGGGCACGCTCGCGCTCGTCACCGAGGCGACGCTCAAACTGCTGCCGCTCGCGTCGGCGAAGCGCACCTTGCGCGCGACCTACGCCGACGTCGGCGCGGCCGCGAGGGCGGTCGCGCGCATCATGGCGCAACCCGTCGCGCCGTGCGCGCTCGAGTTCCTAGACGATGAATGCCTGCGGCTCGCGCGCGGACACGGCGGCGACGCGATCCCGCTCGCGGGTGCGATGCTCGTGATCGAGGTCGATGGCGAAGCGGATGCGCTCGGCGCCGCGGTCGACGCGGTCGCACGCGCTGCGCGCGGCGCCGGCCTCATGGAGCTCGCGATCGCCGACGGGGACGCCGAGGTCGCCGCGCTGTGGGCTGCGCGCAAGGCGTTGTCGCCGGCGCTGCGCACGCTGTCGCCGAACAAGATCAACGAAGACGTCGTCGTGCCCGTAAGCCGCGTCCCCGAGCTCGTCGCCGCGACGCGCACGATCGCGGCGAAGCATGCGCTGCCGATCGTCTGCTTCGGCCACGCCGGCAACGGCAACCTGCACGTGAACCTGCTGCCGCGCGACGACGCCGAACAGGCGCGCGCGATGGACGCACTCGACGAACTCTTCGACGCGGTGATCCGCCTCGACGGCACGCTGTCGGGCGAGCACGGCATCGGCCTCGCCAAGCGCGACTTCATGCCGCGCGCACTCGATGCGCATGCGCTCGACCTCATGCGCGCGGTGAAGGCGCAGTTCGATCCGCTCGGAATCCTGAATCCGGGCAAACTGCTGCCCTGAATTCCGCGACTTTCGGCATCCGGTCGCATTGTGTACGCTGCGCTTCCCTGCAGGTGGAGACGATCCATGCGTACGCTCGCGAAGCTCGCCCTCGCCGGAGCCCTCGTTTCATTCGCCGGAACCGGTCACGCGATCAGCCTCGACCCGCACGGCATCGGCCAGGCGCTGATTTTCCCTTACTACACGACGAACAAGGGCCAGGACACGCTCGTGACCGTGAGGAACGAGTCGGACACCGGCCGCATGGCGGTGGTCCGATTCAACGAGGGCATGAACGGCCGCTACGTCATGGATTTCTCGCTGTTCCTCGCGCCCCACGACGTCTGGACCGCGCGCATCAGCGCCGCCGACGCCGATGGTGCGCCATCGCTGTATACATCCGATCACAGTTGCACGTATCCGCCCATCGAGGGCGGACGCGAGTTCCAGACTTCTTCATTTTCGGGAGGATCGTTCTTTCCGCCTGATGGCGGTCCGGCCGCCGCATTCCGCACCCGCGAAGGATTCTTCGAGATCTACGAGGTGGGAACGGTGATTCCGGGGAGCCCGCTCGACCTCGAGATTGGACGCCATGACGGACAGGAGTCGCCCACCTGCGCCGCATCGCAACTCAACAGCGCCGGGCAGTATCTGACGGTGCCGGAGGGTGGATTGTCGGGCTCGGTCGCGATCGTCAATGTCGCCGAGGGCACGTTCTTTTCCTACGCTGCACAGGCGCTCGCCGGTTTCACCGATGTGTTGCTCTGCTGCGGGAACCCCGAATGGGCGCAAGTGATCGGGCCGAGGGTGACCAACTCGGCAGACTCTGCCTATCTCCCCGGCGCGATCGCACACGTTCCCATGGGCGACCGCAGCGTCGATCTCGATTTCAACCTCAGCGTCGATGCGTTCAGTGCGGTGTTCATGGCCGATTCCGTCTCGAACGACTACCTCGTCGCTGCGGGCCTCGGCGCACATACGGACTGGGTCCTGACGTTCCCCACCAAGGCGTTCTACACCGATCCGTTTTACCTCGTGTCATTCCCGCCGGCGCCGCTACAGGCCCAGCCGCCGTTCGTGCATGTGTTCCAGAACGGCGCTTCGATCGTGCTCGCGAACGCGACGCAGTACGACCAGGAAGAGGGCCACGCCGCGACGTCCGCACTGACCCTGCCGTGGGTCGTCAACGTCGTCGCCTTCCAGGACGCGAGCCACGATCCATCCGGCGTGCTCGGCAGTGCGCTCACCGTGCCGGTCGCGCCGTTCGCGCAAGCGGGCACGATGTCGCTCGACCTCGCCCATGGCGGCGACGAGTCGCATGCGATCACTGCGCCCGACGGCCGCGTGCTGCACGGCCTGCCCGTGACCGGCTTCATGGTCTACAACATCATCAATGCCAATGCCGCGCCCGGGAAACTCGCCAACTACGGCGGCACGTTCCCGTACCGCTCGACCGTGTCGTGCACGGGGCTCTCGAGCGAATCGACGCCATGCCAGTGACGTCCTCATCGGACCGGAAAAGGACCGCAGCCATGCTCGTACGCGCTCTCGCCCTGCTTTCGCTCACCGCGGCCACGGCTCTCTCGAGCCCCGCGCACGCCGTCGGCCTCAATGCGCGCGGCCTCGGCCAGGCACTGATCTACCCGTACTACACGGTCAACAAGGGGCAGGACACGCTGCTCACCGTCGTCAACGACGGCGATCTCGGCACGCTTGCACTCGTCGTCGTCGACGAGGGTTACAACGGGCGCCCGGTGAAGTTTTTTGATTTGTTCCTCGCGCCGCACGACGTGTGGACGGCCCGCGTGAGCGCGCTCGCCGAGAACGGCGGCGCCGCGTTGTACAGCGCGGACACGAGCTGCACCTGGCCGCCGCTTCCGCCTGGCGGGTTTCCGCTGACGAGTTCGGTGTATACCGGCGGAAGCATCTTCCCGCCCGATGGCGGTCCCAGCTCGATCACGCGCACGCGCGAAGGGTTCATCCAGGTCATTGCGCTCGGCGCGGTGATTCCCGACAGCCCCCTCGATCTCGGAATACGCCATCCCTCGCCCGGAGCGGCGCCTACCTGCGCGAACGCCGACAATTCGGCTGGGAGTTATCTGACGCCCCCCGCGGCCGACACGCTCG
This sequence comes from Dokdonella sp., assembly GCF_036518555.1. GTDB lineage: Bacteria > Pseudomonadota > Gammaproteobacteria > Xanthomonadales > Rhodanobacteraceae > Dokdonella_A. The sequence continues at coordinate 7,532 of NZ_DATDMY010000134.1, forward strand.
GCGGCTCCGCTGCGATCGTCAACGTGGGCGAGGGGACCTTCTTCGCGTATGCGGCGAGCGCACTCGACTTCACCGAGCAGGTGCTGTTCAGCGGGAGTTCGAGCATCGAAGCAAATCCGTTGCGACTCGCCAACAGCGCGGCTTCGACCTTTCCCACCGGCGCGATCGCCCATGTCGCTAGCGGCGACGAACATTTTGCCATCGACTACGAACGGGGCATCGACGCCGTCAGCGCGATCTTCATGCAGGAGTCGATCGCCAACGACTACCTCGTCGCGGCCGGCCTCGGCGCGCACACCGATTGGGTGTTGTCGTTCCCGACCAAGGCGCTCTACACCGATCCGTTCTATCTTGCCGGCGCAGCGGCGGCGCAGCCATTCACGGAAACGTTCCACGCCCCCGGCATGTCCAATGTGCTCGCGGACGCGATCCAGTACGACCAGGAAGAAGGTCACGGCGCGACAGGGGCACTCACGTTGCCGTATCTCGTCAACGTCGTCAGTTTCAGCGCGCCCGACGATCGCGCGTCGGGCGTGCTCGGTAGCATGCTGGTCACGCATGTCGCGGCATTCTCGGAGGCGGGCACGATGACGCTCGACCTCGCCCACGGCGGTGACGAGTCCCATGCGCTCACCGCGCCCGACGGCCGCGTGCTGCACGGCCTGCCCGCGACCGGCTTCATGGTCTACAACATCATCAACGCGAACGCCGCGCCCGGGAAACTCGCCAACTACGGCGGCACGTTCCCGTACCGCTCGACCGTGTCGTGCACG
>NZ_DATDMY010000135.1:0-54892 GCF_036518555.1 Dokdonella sp.
CGCTCGAGCTCGAGCGCGGCCTCCGCCGCGTGGCGGCGCTCGTCGAGTATCCCGGTGTGCGTCTCGACGTGTTCGCGCAGCGCCGCGTGCTCGGTCTCGAGCGCGGCGAGCGCGCGGGCGAGTTCGTCGATGTTGGCCGCGCGGCGCTCGGCGTCGAGCGCGGCATGGCGCTGGTCGGCGGCGAGGCACTGCTTGTCGAGGTAGTCCAGGCGCGTGCGTTCGACCTCGGCCGCCTGCCCGGCCTGCGACGTCGCGAGCGTGTGCCGGTCCCACTGCGCCTGCCATTCCGACAGCTGCAGTTCGCTCGTACGGAGGGCTTCGGCGGCCGCTTCGTCGGCATCGCGCAGCGTTTCCAGTTGCGGGGTGGCGTCGGCGAGCAGCGCGCTCAGCTCCTCGAAGCGCTGGCGGTCGTTCTCGATGTGCTCGGCGAGCTCGGCATGCGCGCGCTCGGTTTCCTCGCGCGCGCGCTCGAGCTGCTCGGCGAGCTGCCTGCTGTGCTGGATCTGCTGCTCGACCCGCGCGATCTCCGCGCCGACCTTGTACACCTCGCCCTGCACGGCGTTCATGTGCTCGACCGCGGCGGCATGCCTCTCGCGGCCGGTCTCGAGCGCCGCCTCGGTGTGGCGCTGCTCGGCGAGCTGCTGCTCGATCGCGAGTTCGGCCTTGCGCAAGGCGCCCGACTGCCCGTCGACTTCGGCCTGCGCCGCGCGCAGCGAGAGCGCCTTGACCTCCGCCTCCTTCTTCTTCTGCTCTTCCTTGAGCTGCTGCCAGCGCTCGGCGGTGCGCGCCTGGCGCTTGAGGTGCTCGAGCTGCTTGTCGACCTCGTCGCGCACGTCGCGCACGCGATCGAGGTTCTCGCGCGTCGCCTTGATGCGGTTCTCGGTCTCCTTGCGGCGCTCCTTGTACTTGGAGATGCCCGCCGCCTCTTCCAGGTGGTTGCGCAACTGCTCGGGATCGGCCTCGACGATCTCGCTGATCATGCCCTGCTCGATGATCGAATAACTGCGCGGGCCGAGGCCGGTACCGAGGAACAGGTCGGTGATGTCGCGTCGACGGCAGCGCACGCCGTTGAGGAAATATTGCGACTGGCCGTCGCGACTGACCACGCGCTTGACCGAGATCTCGTTGTAGCTCGCGTATTCGCCGACGATGAGCCCGTCGGAGTTGTCGAACAGCAGCTCGACCATCGCGCTGCCGACCGGCTTGCGGCCGTTCGAACCGGAGAAGATCACGTCGGTGAGCGCGTCGCCGCGCAGGCGACTCGCCGCGCTTTCGCCCATGACCCAGCGGATCGCGTCGATGATGTTCGACTTGCCGCAGCCGTTCGGACCGACGACGCCGGTCATGTTGGTCGGCAGGTGCAAGGTGGTCGGGTCGACGAACGACTTGAATCCGGCCAGTTTGATCGTTGTCAGGCGCATCTAGCGGTTACCTCGGAAATCCATGGCGCGAGCGATCCGCTCGCGGACCTGCGGCCGGCGACTCGTCTCAGCCTTCGCCCGGCGCCCGCGCGTCGATCGCGAGCGCGTGGATGTCGGTCTGCATGAGGTCGCCGAGCGCGGCGTACACCGCGCGGTGGCGCGCGAGCGGTGCCTGGCCACTGAATGCGGCGCTCACGACGCGCACGCGGAAGTGTCCGCGACCGTCGCGCGCGCCCGCGTGCCCGACGTGGCGATGGCTTTCGTCGTCGACCGCCAGCTCGAGCGGTGCGAAAGCGGCGGCCAGGCGATCCCGGATGCGGTCCACGCGCGCACTCAAGGTGCCACCTTGCGGAATGGACGCACGCTCACCTGCGCGTACACGCCCGCGGCGACGTACGGGTCCGCATCGGCCCACGCCTGCGCCGCGGCGAGGTCCGCGAACTCGGCGACGATGAGGCTGCCGCTGAATCCGGCCGGCCCCGGATCCTCGGCGTCGATCGCCGGGAACGGGCCCGCGAGCAACAGTCGCCCTTCCTCGCGCAAGCGGTTGAGGCGTTCCAGATGAGCCGGGCGCGCCGAGAGCCGGCGCGCGAGGGAGTCGGGCACGTCGCTACCGACGATCGCATACCACATGAACGGGGCATCCTGCGGACAAAAGACTATGTTAGCCGATGCGCTGCGCGACACGCCGTCGACACCCGACGGTCACGGCATTTGCGCATCGGCGCATTTCCCCGTAGTCTAGGGCCGAATCGAGAGGGCGGAGCCCGCGCGCGCCGACGCGGAGCGTTCCCAGCCCACCTCCCGACCTTTTTTAGGATGGCCGACCTCCGGACCCCTCAGGATCCGGGCGTCCTTGTTGCAGGCCTTGCGCACCGGCGGCCGATTCGCCGCGCGTGCGGCCGCACGCCGTGATCGTTGCACGACCCGCCGCGCCGTGAGGCGCCGGAAGGCGTGGAATCGGGATCATCGATCGAGCATGAACCAGACCGCCGAACAGCCCAGCACAGACTCACCGGCCAGCACGTTCCCGCAGGTGCCGCAGCAGCAGGAGATCCCGCTCGCGGTCGTGCGCGGGCAACCCGTGCTCGAGATCCCGCAGGATCTCTACATCCCGCCGGACGCGCTCGAAGTGATCCTCGAGGCGTTCGAGGGACCGCTCGACCTGCTGCTGTACCTGATCCGCCGGCAGAATCTCGACATCCTCGACATCCCGATCGCCGAGATCACGCGCCAGTACGTCGACTACATCGAGATGATGCAGGAGATGAAGCTCGAACTCGCGGCCGAGTACCTCGTGATGGCCGCGATCCTCGCCGAGATCAAGTCGCGCCTGCTGCTGCCGCGTCCGCCGGCCGAGGAAGGCATCGAGGACGACCCGCGCGCCGAACTCGTGCGGCGCCTGCAGGAGTACGAGCGGTTCAAGAAGGCGGCCGAGGACATCGATGCGCTGCCGCGCCAGGATCGCGACTTCGTGCCCGCGCACGTCGTCGTCGACGACCGCAACGTGATCCGCCTGCCGCCGCCGGTCGAACTGCGCGAGCTGCTGCTCGCGCTCAAGGACGTCATGAAGCGGGCCGAGCTGTACGGCCACCATGCGATCCAGCGCGAGGCGCTGAACGTGCGCAGTCGCATGAGCGACGTGCTGAACGCGCTCGGCGACGGCGAGTTCCACCGTTTCGAGAAGCTGTTCGACGCGAGCGAAGGCCGACGCGGGGTGGTCGTGACCTTCCTGGCGATGCTCGAACTCGCCAAGGAGCAGCTCATCGAGATCGTGCAGGAAGCGTCGCTCGCGCCGATCTACGTCAAGTCCCTCGCGACCGCCGACGGTGCGGGCGCGTCCGACGGGTCGCCGAACGAGGCGCCGTCGGCCGAGGGCGAGCCCGCGACCCTCGCGTCCTGAACCGGACGCAGGCGTAATTCCCGCGGTCGAAGCGACCGCCTTCCGACAGCATACGAACTCCTGTACCGATGGAACTGCAGCCACTCAAACGCATCATCGAGGCCGCCCTGCTCGCCTCCGCGCAGCCACTGTCGCTGCCGCAGCTGTCGGGTCTGTTCGACGAATTCGAGATGCCCTCGCACGAGGAACTCGCGAAGGCGGTCGAGGAACTCATGACCGACGCCGAGGGGCGCGGCATCGAACTGGTCGAGGTCGCGTCCGGCTTCCGCTACCAGGTCCGCGGCGACGTGCATGCACACGTGTGCAAGCTGTGGAGCGAACGCCAGACGCGCTATTCGCGCGCGCTGCTCGAGACCCTGTCGCTGATCGCGTACCGCCAGCCGATCACGCGCGCGGAAATCGAGCAGATCCGCGGCGTCGCGGTGTCGACCAACATCGTGCGCACGCTCGAGGAGCGCGAGTGGGTGCGCGTCGTCGGCTACCGCGACCTGCCCGGCAAACCCGCGCTGTTCGGCACCACCAAGCAGTTCCTCGACTATTTCAACCTCAAGTCGCTCGACGAGCTGCCGCCGCTGGGCGAGTTGCGCGACATCGAGGAGCTCGATCCCCAGCTCGCGCTCGACGAGCCCCGCGGGGCGATCGCCGTGCAGGTCGTGGTCGTCGAGTCGGACGAGGCGCCGGAGCGGGACGCCGACCAAGCACCCATCGCCGAGTTGGCCGACGCGCGACGCGCCGAGGCCGATGCGGAACCCGTTGACAACCGCGAAGCGCCGACCGACGGCGACGCACACGAAGACACCCCGGAATCCATCGCATGACCACCTCCAACCGCGCCATCCTCAAACTCAAACGTCCGGCCGAATCCGCCGATGCCCCCGCGGTCGAAGAACGCCTGCACAAGGTGCTCGCCAACGCCGGCCTCGGCTCGCGCCGCATGCTCGAGGCTCGCATCGAAGCCGGGGAGGTGCAGCTCAACGGCGCGGTCGCGACGCTCGGCCAGAGCGTGCGCAGCGGCGATCGCGTCGAGATGGATGGCAAGCGCTTCGTCGTCGTCGCCGACAACGCCGAACACGCGCAGGTCCTGCTCTACAACAAGCCCGACGGCGTCGTCGCCACGCGCGACGATCCCGAGGGCCGGCCGACCGTGTTCGAACAGCTGCCGCAGCTCAAGGGCGCACGCTGGATCGCAGTCGGTCGCCTCGACATCAACACGACCGGCCTGTTGTTGCTGACGACCGACGGCGACCTCGCCAACACGCTCATGCATCCACGTTCGGAGATCGAGCGCGAATACATCTGCCGCGTGCACGGCGAAGTACCCGACGAAGTGCTGGAGCGACTGCGCACGGGCATCGAGCTCGAGGACGGTCCGGCGCACTTCGAAGAGATCGGCGTGATCAGCCGAGGCGCGAGCCATTCGTGGTTCCGCGTCGTGTTGCGCGAGGGACGCAACCGGGAAGTGCGCCGCATGTGGGAATCGCAGGGCCTGCTCGTCAGCCGCCTCAAGCGCATCCGCTACGGCACGATCGAACTCCCGCGCGGCCTGCTGCGTGGCCAGTCGACCGAACTCGACGCCGGCCAGGTCGCCGCACTGCGCGAGCGGTGCGGCGTCGGCACGCCTGAACCGCGGCTCACGCTCGCACCGGTGATCGGCCAGCGCCGCGCGACGCCGACCGAATTCCGGCCACCGAAGGCGCAGCAGGGCTGGACCGGCGCGCGTGCGGACGAAGCGCGGGAATTCGCCGCGTTCGACCGCCTCCGCGACGACGGCTGGCGCGGAGCGGCCAAGCCGCGCAAGGCGCGCGGTGGTGGTGCCGGTCGCAAGGGACGCCCCGGCGCACAGGACTCGCAGACGCAGGGCCAGCGCCCCGCACGTGGACCGCGGCAAGGGCAGCGCCCGGGCCAGGGCCCGCGGCCGGGCCAAGGGCAAGGCCAGCAACGCCAGGGTCAGGGACAACGCCAGGGCCAGGGCCGTCGCGGCCAGGGGCCGGCGCAGGGTCAGAACCAGGGCCACGATGCGCCGCGTGCCGCCTGGGCCGCCGAACCGGGCCTCAGCCCGGCCGTGCTGCGCAGCTGGTTCCCGGAATCGGCACCGGGCAGCAAACGGCGTGGCGCGCGACCGGGCATGGAGCAGCCATACCATTCCGGCCAGTTCCATCCGCAGGGGCGCGACGATCGCCACGGCAACCGCGCGGCACCGAAGGACGCTACCCGCGGTCCGCGTCCGCAGCGCAGCGGTTCACCCGGCAACTCGGTGCACGACCTTCCCTACGGCCATCCCGATTCGCGCTCGCCGCACGGCGGCCCGCGCCGGGGCGGTGGCGCGCCCGGCAACTCGACGAATGATGCGGGCAACCGCGCACCGGGGGGCAACCGCGCGCCGGGTGGCAACCGCCCGCCCGGTGGCAACCGCGGACGCGGCGGCGGTCGCGGTGGTCCGCGCTCCCGCTGAAGCCTTCAAACCTCGCGCATCGAGGTGCGGCGCCGGACATGCCGCGCGCCAGCCGTTGCGCGCACCTGCGCAAGAAATGAAAAAGGCGGGCGAAAGCCCGCCTTTTTCGTTTCCCGCAAACCGCGCTCAGTCGAGCTTGAGCGACTTGCGGTTGCTGTCGCGGCGCTTCTGCTCCTTCGCGTCGAATTCCGACTCGCAGCTGCCGCGCTTGACCATCACGCAATCGAGATAATCGCTGATCTCGACGAGTGCGGCGCCGATCGCCTTGCCCGCCGGCGTATTCGACTCGTGCGCGAGGTCGCCGCCGAAGCCACCGCGGAACACGCCCACGCTCACGCCGCCACCCGAGCTGCGACCTTCGATCGCGCGCGAGAAATCGACTTCGCCCGTGGTCGCGTTGACGACGCGCACGTCGATGCGGATGTATGCCTCGGACTTCTTGCCGCCGAGCGAAATGCCCTTGAAGCTGATGCCACCGCCGGTGCTCGCGGTGTTCTCTTCATACGCCGTGACCGTGCCGAACACGAGATAGTCGGCGCCCGTCACCTGCCCCATCTTCGCGCCGGTGCCCGCGCGCACGCGGCCGGACGCAGCGAGGTTCTGCTCCTCGAGCACCTTCTCGAGCTTGGAACGCTCGACGATGCGGAAATCGCCGGTGCTCGACAGCTCGTTCGAGAGCATGCCCGACAGTTCCCAGCCCACGCCGCCGCGCCACCATCCGGCTGCCGATTCGTTCTTGAACTCGGCGACGCCGATCGACGGCTTGTTGGCCGCGACCGCGGCACCGCTGGCGACCACGCCGGCAAGGCAAAGCAGCACCGCACAAAACGACTTGCTCATCTCTCTCACTCCCATGAATGGAACCCCGATGCCCCCGTCCAGCAGGCCGCCCCCGACACAGGCTTGGGCCGCCGGCGCTGCAGCTGGCCGGCATCCCGCGTCGCCGTAACGATTGAAGGCATTCTAGCAAACGACTTTCGGCGCCAGCTCGGACACGTTCGGCGAACCGGGGTGGAACTGGTTCACGCCACGAACGTGATGCGGGCTGCACCCGACGATGGAAAAAGGCCATCCCGGGGACTGCGCGGCGGGGAGAACGCGCAGGCGGGATGGCCGGGGGAAACGAGTCCGGCGGGTTCGACGCTCCGCGCGGGATTGCCCGTCGCGACCGGCAGGCTCGGTGCCGGCCATCGCGGAAGCTGCCGGCGAACATGCGCCGGCGTAGTCATCCCCAGGCGTCGCGCGGGTCGCCGCCGGCGTGCCGTCAGAAGCCGGGCGGCGCATCGAAGCCATTGGCGAAGATGCGATCCGGGTCGCCGAACAGGCGCAACAGCGCGAAGTCGTGCGGCGCGACGTTTGGATGCGAGGTGTAGCCGCCGGCGAGGATGTCGCCGGAAATTTCGACCGCGACCGCATACGCGCCGTCCTCGACCGTGGACACCTGCGCGACCTTGAGGCCCTGCTCGCCGAACGTCGTGTCGACGGTGCCGTCGGCGTTCCAGCGGCCCACGAAGAAGTCCTGGTGCGCCGCACCGGTCGCGCGGTTCGTCGCCGAACCCGCGGCGACGATCCGGCCGTTACCCTGCAGCGCGAGCGCCATCGCGATGTCCTCGTCGGCACCGCCGCTGAACTTGATCAGCGAACGGCCGTTCTGGCCGAACGTGGTGTCGAGCGCGCCGTTCGCGTTGAAGCGCATGACTGCCATGCCGCGATCGTTGCCTTCGCCGACGACGACGATGTGGCCGTCGGCGGTCAGGCGGGCCGCCGCCAGCATGTAGAGGCCGCTGAATACGCCGCCGCTGTTGGCCGCCTGGAAGGTCACCCGACCGGTGCCGTTGAACGTCGTGTCGATCGCGCCGTCCGCGGTGAGCCGGGCGAGGAACGAGGTGTTGCGCCCGGAGGTATAGCCGCCGACGACGATGCGGTCGTCCGCACCGAGATTGCCGGCCTGGTCGAGCGCGATCGTGCTGAGCGTGTCGCCCGCCGCGCCGAAGAACGGCGCGAGCACGACGTAGCCCTGCCCGGCCGCGAACGTGGTGTCGAGCACGCCCTCGGCCGTGAAGCGCGCGACCGCGACCTGGCCGTACCAGAAGCCGTCGTGGAACACGCGCGTGATGCCGGCCAGCACGATCTTGCCGTTGCGCTGCACGGCCATCGCGTAGGGATTGTCGTGGATGTCGACGCCGCCGATGTCGAGGCGCACGTAGCCCCTGCGCGCGGTGCCAGCGTCGGGCTCACCGAACGTCGTATCGAGCGAGCCGTCGGCCTTCAGCTTGACCACGCCGTAGTCCGAGTGCGAGGAGGTCGAGAGCGTGCCGCCGACGAGCACGCTGTTGTCGGACAGGACGCGCACCGCACGACCTTCGTCCGATGCGCCGTCGACGTCGAGGTGGAACAACCCACCCGTGCCGAAGCTCGGGTCCAGCGCTCCGTTCGGGAGGTAGCGCGCGACCGCGACGTTCTCGCTGCCGCCGTCGCCGCTCGCGTTCGCCCCGACCACCTTGCCGGTCGCGACGAAACGGCCGTCGCGCATCGGTGCGACGGCGAAGATCCGCTCGTCGGTGCCGAAGAAATCGTTGGTGACGAAGCCGCCTTGGCCGAACCCGCCGTCGATATCGCCCGGGTGCGCCGCGGATGCGGCCCCCGCGGTGCAGGCGAATGCGAGCAGCGTCGCGCCGAAGCGACGCAGGCATGCGGCGGAACGAGTGGAGACCGCGGCGCTGCCGGCCTCATGTCGATGCCGGACGTTCGGCATTCGGTTGCGAGTACACTTCATCTTCCATCTCCCGTTTCGGATTCAGTGGCCGTTCGCGCGACGGCGGTCGTCCGCGCTGTGGCATTCACCGGATCAATACGGGGCGGTGCGGGATTTCCTATCATCGGCGCGAGCGACGTGCGGGACAGGCGCATGAACGAACCCTACGCAGCGAACGACGGGCAGGAGCAACAGGCGGTCACGCGGCTCCTGCACGCATGGAACGACGGCGACGCGTCGGCGGCGGAGCGCCTGACCGAACTCGTCTACGCGCAGGTGCGTGCGATCGCGGGCAAGCACCTGCGCCAGTTCGGCGGCCGCATGACCCTGCAGCCGACGGAGCTCGCGCACGAACTGTTCCTGCGCCTCATGAACGCGGACGTCGCATGGCAGGACCGCCGCCACTTCTACGGCGTGGTCAGCGTCGCCATGCGCCGCATCCTCGTCGACGCCGCGCGCGCGCGGGGGGCCGAACGCCGCGGCGGCGGCGAGGTGCACGTGACGCTGTCGGCTGCGGACGAGGCGCCGGGCGAGGACGCGCAGGGCGAGGCGTTCGCGCTCGAGGAAGCACTCGCGGCACTGCGCCAGATCGATGCGCGCAAGTGCGAGGTGATCGAACTCAACTACCTGCTCGGCCTCAAGCGCGAGGAAATCGCCGAGGTGATCGGCGTGTCGGTGCCGACGGTCGACCGCGAGCTGAGATTCGCGCGGGCCTGGCTCAAGCAGAAGCTCGCTGCATGAGCGGTGATCCGCGCTGGGAGCGCCTGCAGGAACTGTTCGATGGGTTGCTCGCACGCCCGCCGGCGACGCGAGAGGCGTGGCTCGCCGATGTCGAACCCGATGCGGATCTGCGCGCCGAGGCGCTCGCGCTCGTCGCAGCCGAAGGCGACGGCGAGGACGGCATCACGCGCCAGTTGCGGGAAGCGGCGGCGCGCGCTGCGACGGTGCCCGCGAGCGGTCGACAGCTCGGACCCTACCGCCTCACGGGCGAGATCGGCAGCGGCGGCATGGGCACGGTGTTCCTCGCCGAGCGCGTCGACCAGCATTTCGACCAGCGCGTCGCGATCAAGCTGCTGCGCGGCCTGCCCACGCGCGATTCGACCGAGCGCATGCGCCGCGAACGGCAGATACTCGCCGACCTCAGCCATCCGCACATCGCGCGCCTGCTCGACGGCGGCACCACCGCGGACGGCCAGCCGTACCTCGTCATGGAATACGTCGACGGCGTGCCGCTGAACGAATTCTGCCGCGCGCGCGACCTTCCACTGCGCGAGCGCCTGCAACTGTTGCTGAAGATCTGCAGCGCCGTGCAGTACGCGCACCAGCGCCTCGTCATCCATCGCGACCTCAAGCCCGCCAACGTCCTCGTGCGCGGCGACGGTGAGCCGGTGCTGCTCGATTTCGGCATCGCCAAGCTGCTCGGCGAGACCGGCGGCACCGCGCAGCAGACCGGGCTGCCGTGGTTCACCCCCGCCTACGCGAGTCCCGAGCAACGAAAGGGCCACCCCGTGAGCACGGCGACCGACGTGCACGGCCTCGGGTTGCTGCTCTACGAGACGATCAGCGATTGCGTGCCGAGCCGCGACGAGACGGGCCGGCTGCCTCCGCCGAGCCGCGTCGCGAAGCGTCGGCTGCCTCCCGAGCTCGATCTCATCGTCGCCAAGGCCACGCACGTCGAACCGGAGCGCCGTTACGTCTCGGCGTCCGCGCTCGCCGACGACGTCACGCGCTACCTGCGCGGCCGGCCCGTGCATGCCGCGCCGGACCGGATGCACTACCGGATCGCCAAATTCGTCAGCCGCCATCGCCTCGCGACCCTCGCAGGCGTCGCCGCGATCGCGCTCGCGGCATGGTTCACCTGGCGCCTCGCCAACGAACGCGATCGCGCGTTGCGCGCCGAGGCACTCGCGCGGCAGCAGTCGGCGACCGCGAACAGCGTCGTCGATTACCTCGTCGCGCTGTTCCATTCGGCCTCGCCGGAGGAAGCGGGCACGCGACCGATCGCCCCGCGCGACCTCGTCGACCGCGGCCGGCGGGAGATCGACGCGCGTCTCGCCGAAGCGCCGCAGCAGCGAGCACGCCTGCTCGGCGCGTTCGGCAAGATCTATCTCGAACTCGGTTTGCCCGACGACGCCGCCGACAGCCTCCTGCGGGCGGCCGAGCTCGAGCGCAGCCACGGTACGCCGCGCCAGCGCGCCGCGTACCTCGCCGACCAGGGCTTCGCGCTCAATCTCGCCGAACGGCCCGGCTCGGCGGAGCCGGTGCTGCGCGAAGCGATCGCAACCCTCGGCACGGTCGCGCCCGAGGATCGCAAGCTCGCGGCCGACATCCTTTCCACGCTTGGCCTCTCGCAGGCGCGCAACGGCGACGCATCGGGCGGCGTCGCGAGTGCGCAGCGCGCGCTCGAGTACGCGGCCGCCGCGGAAGGCAAGGACAGCGTGACGTATGCGCAGTGCCTGTATGCGCTCGCCGAAACCGAAATGCGCAGCGGTCGTTTCGACGACGCCGAGCGCGACGCCCGGCTCAGCATCGAGACGATGCGACAGCGCCTCCCCGACGATGCGGACGAGGTGATCCAGGCGAAGGGTTTCCTGACCGAAGTGTACGAACAGCAGGGCCGCTACGCCGATGGCGAGCGCCTGCTGCGCGAAATGCTCCAGACGCGCCTGCGCACGCTCGATCCCGGCAGCGCATGGGCGGTCACGGCGCGCAACAACCTCGCCCAGGCGATACAGCTGCAAGGCCGGATCGTCGAAGCGACCGCGCTGCTGCAGGAGAACGTCGATCTCATGCGCGCGAACCACCAGGAACGCACGCCATCGTATTCGATCGGGCTCAACAACCTCGCGAGCCTGCTCGAACAGGCGGGCGACTACGCGACCTCGCTCGCGATGTTCCGCGAGGTGCTCGACAACGCGCTCAAGCAGTCGACCGAGACCGACGATCCGCGCCTGCCGATCTACCGCCAGAACCTCGGCCGCAGCCTCATGCTCAACGGCAAACTCGACGCCGCACGCGTGATGCTCGACATGCCGATCGAAGGCAATGCCGACTCGATGGACCTGCGCATCGAGCGCGCGCGCCGCTTCGCCCATCTGGGGGACTGGATGCGCCGCAGCCATCGCTACGACGAAGCATTGTCCTACCTCGACCAGTCTTCGGCCGCTTTCGCCGCACTCTACCCGCCGACGCACGCGCGACAGGGTTCGATCGCGCGCTTGCGCGGCCTCGTGCAGCGAGATCGCGGCCATCTCGGCGAGGCGGAGTCGGAGCTGCGCCGTGCTGTCGAGATCCTTTCCCGGAGCGCGGGCCCGCAGGCCAATTCGACCATCGATGCGGAGCTGGAACTCGCCGACGTGCTCGTCGTGCGAGGACAACGCGAGGAGGCGCGCGCGCTGTACGACGCGGTCGCCCCGCTGCTCGCGACGCGCTTCGTCGACGGCTCGGCGACGCGCCGCCGGCAGGCCGAACTCGGCCGCAAGCTCGGCGCAACGGTCGCTACGCGCGAGTGACGAGGTCGGCGTAAGCCGGGTGGCGCTGGATCCATGCCGACGCGTAGGAGCAGGCCGGCACGACGCGCCAACCCTCGCGCCGCGCGGTTTCGAAGGCCGACTTGACCAGTTCGCCGGCGATGCCGCGCCCACCGACCTGGACGGGCACGCCGGTGTGCGTGATCGTCATCACGCCGTCGCGCAGGTCGTACTCGAGTACGCACGACACGCCATCGACGACGGTCTCGAAGCGGCGCTGCGCCGCGTTGTGCTCGATATCCACGAAAGTGTCCTCGCTGCAGATCGAATTGTTCCGCGTCGCGCACGATACGTGGTTTCGCTCCGGCGCGCTCGCAACGGGCCGAGCCGGAAAGTGGACGGAATCCGCGCGCAGGACGCGACGAGCCATCGCAGGTCGGAGCACGCCGCACGCACGGCGGAACACGCCGTGGTCCAATCGCGACGCGCCTCGAACGTCCGCCTCCCGCCCCGTCATGCATCGCCGAGGCGGTCACGGTGCACGTTGCCCTGCTCCGCCCGCGATCGCCGACGATGACCCGCGCGCAGCGCGAAGGCGCAAGCCGCGGTCCGCCGCCGAGACGCTGCATGCCTCAGGCGTCGGAATCCGGTTGTTGTCCCTCGGGTTCGAGGTCGCGCGCAGCACGTCCTTGCCGCTCGTCGCGACCGGCGACGATGATGCGCGCGTGGCGTTGGTACGTGAAGTACGACCAGATCCACTCCGCCATGACGACGGCGCGATTGCGAAAACCGATCAGGAAGAACAGGTGCGCCCACAACCAGAAGAACCAGGCCGGCGCACCGGAGAAGCGCACGCGACCGAGATCGACGACGGCCGCCATGCGACCAATCGTCGCGAGGTTGCCGTAGTCGCGATAGCGGAACGCGCGCGTCGCGCGGCCTGCGAGCCGGTTGCGGATCATCGCCGCCGCGTGCGCGCCCATCTGCTTCGCGGCGGGCGCGACGCCGGGCACGGCCTTGTCGTCGTGCATCACGCTCGCGAGATCGCCGACGACGAACACGTCGGGATGCGACGGCAACGAAAGATCGGGCGCGACGCGCACGCGGCCGACGCGGTCGACATCGGCGCCGAGCTGCATGCCGAGCGGCGACGCGGCGACGCCCGCTGCCCACAGCACGGTCCGCGCATCGATACGCTCGTCGCCGAGCTCCACGCCGCGGGCGTCGATTGCGGTCACGGCCCGGCCGAGATGCACGCTCACGCCGAGGCGTTCGAGCTGGCGGCGGGCGCGCTCGGACAGCGTCGCTGGCATCGACGGCAAGACGCGCGGCCCCGCTTCGACGAGATGGATCTTCGAGCGTCGCGGATCGCTGTGGCGGAACTCCTGCGGCAGCGCATGGCGCGCGATCTCGGCGAGCGTGCCCGCGAGTTCGACGCCCGTGGGCCCCGCGCCGATGATCACGAAGTCGAGCCATTCGGCCTGCTCGCGCGCATCGGGCGCGCGTTCGGCCGCCTCGAACGCCTCGAGCATGTGGCGGCGGATCTGCAGCGCGTCGTCGAGCGTCTTCAACCCCGGCGCATGGCGAGCCCATTCGTCGTGGCCGAAATACGCGTGCCGCGCGCCGCTCGCGACGACGAGGTAGTCGTAGTCGAGCGTGCCGCCGTCGAAGCGGACCCGGCGCCCGGCGACGTCGATCTCGCGCGCGACATCCATGCGCACGGTCACGTTGCGCTGCCGGCGCAGGATGTGGCGCAACGGCGCGGCGATATCGGGCGAGGAAAGGCCCGCCATCGCGACCTGGTACAGCAAGGGCTGGAACAGATGGTGGTTCGTGCGATCCACGAGCGTCACGCGCACGGGCGCCGTGGCCAGTGCGCGCGTCGCCCACAGTCCGCCGAAGCCGCCGCCGACGACGAGTACGTGGGGTAACGCGCGTTCCGTCATCTCGTGTTCGCCTGGTCCACGGCGCTATTCTGCCCGAACGCGTTCCGGCTTCGCGCGCAGCGCGAAGCGGTCGAGCGCGACCAGCAGCAGGCCCGCGCCGACGAACAGGACGGCGATCGCACCGGCGTTGCGCAACACCCGTGCAATGCCGAGCGCATCCACGTCGATGAACGGATACGGATACTCGTGCACCCAGGCGCCGCGCAGCAGGCTCCAGGCGAAGAACGCGGCCGGGAACAGCAGCACGCGCAGAGGATCGGTCCATCGCAGTCGCCCGTGCGGGACGCAACCGACCCACCAGGCGAGGTAGAGAACGGGAACGACGTAGTGCAATGCGACGTCGGCGACGAGCTGGAGCCCGCGCGGCGACCAGGTCGACGCGAGGAGGACATGATAGATCGCGCAGACGATCGCGATGCAGAGCGCGGTGCCGCCCTGCACGCGTGCGCTGGTGAAGACTCGATGCCAGGCTCCGTCGCCGCCGCGGGCCGCGGCGCTCGTCGTCAACGCGACGGCCAGGTTGCCGAGGATCGTGAAGTAGCTGAAGTATCGCAGCGTGCCGAGGCCGGGACCGATGCCGTTCCAGGTGGCGGCGAGCAGCAGGATGTACTGCAGCGCGAGCGCCGACCATGCAATCGCCGCGACGGCAAACGCGATCCGGCGTCGCGCGAATGGACCGTTCATGTTCACCCTGCCGCACGTGGCATCGGTTGCCCTGCGCTGCCATCATAGGCCGCCCCGTGCCGGCAAGTGAACGCAATGGTCGATCCATCTCTCCCGCACGCGCGCGTCGCGGCGCGCGCCGAGGTCCGCGTCGGCATCGGTGGCTGGACGTACGCGGCAT
Organism: Dokdonella sp.; assembly: GCF_036518555.1. Taxonomy (GTDB): domain Bacteria; phylum Pseudomonadota; class Gammaproteobacteria; order Xanthomonadales; family Rhodanobacteraceae; genus Dokdonella_A. Next base: position 14,792 of record NZ_DATDMY010000135.1, read on the forward strand.
GGCGCGACAATTTCTATCCCGCCGGACTCGCGCAGCGACGCGAACTCGAGTACGCGAGCCGACACGTCTCCACGATCGAGGTCAACGGCACCTACTACGGCGCGCAGAAGCCGTCGACCTACGCCAAATGGCGCAGCGAGACGCCCGACGGATTCGTGTTCTCGCTGAAGGCGCCACGCTACGGCACCGACCGGCGCGTGCTCGCCGATGCAGGCAAGGTCGTCGACGCATTCGTGCACGGCGGGCTCGCGGAGCTCGGCGATCGACTCGGCCCGATCAACTGGCAGCTCTCGCCCGACAAGGCGTTCGAGCGCGACGACGTCGCCGCGTTCTTCGACCTGCTGCCGAAGGAACTCGATGGCCTGCCGCTGCGGCACGCGCTCGAAGTTCGTCACGCGTCGTTCGCGTGCGACGGGTATCTCGCGCTCGCGCGCGCGCATCGGGTGGCCACGGTGTTCGCGGATTCGCCGACCCATCCCTCGTTCGCCGACGTCACCGGCGATTTCGTCTACGCGCGCCTCATGCGCAGCGAGGCCGCCCGCGCGACGGGCTATGCGCCGCCCGCGCTCGACGCGTGGGCCGAACGCGCGCGCGCCTGGGTCGCGGGAGGCGAGCCGGCGGATCTGCCACGCGTCGCCGCAGCGTCGCCGGCCGCCGGAACGCGAGACGTGTTCATCTACTTCATCGGCGCCGCGAAGGAACGCAATCCCGCCGCCGCAATGGCGCTCCTGTCACGGCTGTGACAGCGCCGGCGCGATCGGCTGCACGCGCGGCAGCCACGGCCGCAGCGACACCGACCAGATGTTGTAGTTGCCGTCGTCCCAGGCGAGCATGCGCACGCCGTCGATGCGCGCCTGTTCGCGCGTTCGCGGAAAGGCCACCGGCACGACGCGCTCGCTGCTGAAGTACAGCGTCGCCCGGTCCGGCCCCAGTCGCGGCTCGGCGTCCGACCCGAGGCTGTTGACGCGATCGCCGAGCCAGACCGGTTCGGCCCAGGCGTCGCCATCGCGGAACGCGATGAACAAGTCGATGCCGCGACCGGGCTTGCGTCCCGAACCGAACACGACGAACGACTCGTCGGGCGCCACCGCCGGATCGACATCGGTCGCGCTGCCGTCGCTGAACGGCAGCGGCTTCGCCGTTTCGTACAGGCCGTCGCGCAACTGCGAACGGTACAGCCGGAACTTGCCGCGCGCCGGATCGGTACTCATGAACCACAGGCTGCCGTCGGCCGCGATGCTCGGCGCGAAGGTCGATGTGTTCGGATTGACCGCGTCGGGCAATCGCTCCGGCTCGCCCCAGCCGCGGCCGCGCCGTTCGACGCGCCAGAGATTGCCGCCCTTCTGCGTGGAACCGTTGTAGGTCGCCTCGATCGGCGCCTGGCCCGCGCTCCCGGGGCGGTTCGACACGAATACGAGCCAGCTGCCATCGGGAGCGAACGCCGGTTCCATGTCGTTCCATTCTCCCGAGAACGGCGCGACTTCGGGTTCTGACCAGCGACCGTCGCGCCGGTGCGACACGACGATCGTCGATTGCGCGGCATTGCTTCGCGTGAAATAGACCGTGTCGCCGTCGGTCGTGAACGCGGGCGCCGAATCGTGCGCGGGCCCGGAGATCGTGCCGGGCGCGAACACCGTCGGCGACGCCGGAGGCGATTGCGCCCCGGGTCCCGGATCGGCAGCGGCCGCGCCCGTCGCTGCCAGCAGCGCGCATGCCAACGTCGCGTCGGCCATCCTCCACAGTGTCGCCATGAGTCCCTCGGGGCTGCGATGAACCATCATCGACCGCGTGCGACGGCGCGGGTTCCCGCGTTCAGATCGACTGCCACGGGTGCAGGGCCATGCACGCGTCGAGTTGCTCGTGCAGTCGCGAATCGGGGGAGAACGGGGTGTCGTCGATGCACGCGATCGGCATGACCGCGCACGAGGTATTGGTGAAGAATGCGGCGCGGAATGCGCCGAGATCCCCGAGATCGACCCTGCGCACGTCGATCGGCATGCCGCGCCGCCGCAGGCCATCCTGCAGCAACTGCATGGAGATGCCTTGCAGCGCGGGCGCGTCCGGCCAGACGACGCGCTCGCCGTCGAAGAAGCCGACGTTCCAGATCGAGCCTTCCGCGACTGCACCGCCGGCGTCGACGAACAACGCGTCGTCGTAGCCCGCCGCCTGCGCGAGTCGCTTCTGCAGGAACAGCCCGAAGGTGCCGACGTGCTTGATGTGCGGCGCATCGCGCTGGTAGCGCACGCTGCGCACGCGCAACGGCCGCGGATCGAGCGTGCGCGCCGGCGCCGTCGCAACGAGTACGTCGGGGGTCGCGGGCGCCGACAGCCGGTCGCGATCGAGTGCACGCGAAAACACGGTCACGCGCAGCGACAGTACCCCACGCGTGCCGGCGACTGCCTGACGCATCCAGCCTCGCGTCGCGTCGACGTCGAGCTCGGCCGCGAACAGCTCGCGCGTGGCCCGCCGCAGGCGCTCGAGGTGCAAGTCGAGTCCGCGCACGCCGCCGTCCTGCACCTGCATCGAACTGAAGTGGCCGTAATTGACGAGCGCGAGCGCACGCAGGCCATCGACGTCGACCGGTCGACCGTTGAGTTCGGTGCGCGTGCGCATGCGATCTCCGCTTCGAATGCCGCCTGTTGACGCTGCCGGGACAGGCCCTAAGATGCAGCTCCCCCCGGCATTCTCCCAATACGTGGCCACGCTGTCTCCCGCGACGAAGGCACAGCCGCAGATCCATGCCTGCGTGCTCCTCTGGGGCTTCACCGCGATCCTCGGCAAGCTCATCACGCTCGACGCGCTCGCGCTGGTCTGGTGGCGCATGCTGTTCGTGATCTGCGCGCTCGCGCTCGTCCCGCGCGCCTGGCGCGGCCTGCGCCGGCTCAGGCCGCGCCTGCTGGCCGCGTATGCGGGCATCGGCGTGCTGGTCGCGTTGCACTGGCTCACCTTCTACGGTTCGATCAAGCTCGCCAACGCGTCCGTCGGCGCCACGTGCATCGCGTTGGCGACGCCCTTCACCGCCCTGGTCGAGCCGAAGCTCGCCGGCAGGACGTTCTCGTTGCGCGAGCTGCTGCTCGGCATCATGGTGCTGCCCGGCGTCGCGCTCGTGGTCGGCGGCGTCCCGGGATCGATGCGCCTCGGCATCGCGGTCGGCGCCCTGTCGGCGCTGTTCGTCGCCCTGTTCGGCTCGCTCAACAAGCGCTTCGTCGAGCACGCGGATCCGCTCTCGGTGACCGGCCTCGAGCTCGGTGCCGGCGTCGCCGCGCTCACGCTGCTCACGCCCGCGTTGCCGTACGTGTTCCCCGTGCTCGCGGGCGACCCGTTCGCCCTGCCCGGCCAGCGCGACGTCGCCCTCCTGCTCCTGCTCGCTCTCGCCTGTACGCTGCTGCCGTTCTCGCTCGCGCTGGTCGCGCTGCGGCACATGAGCGCATTCGCGGCGCAGCTCGCGACGAACCTCGAACCCGTGTACGCGATCGTGCTCGCGGCGATCCTGCTCGGCGAACAGCACGAGCTGACGCCGACGTTCTACGCCGGCGCCGCGATCATCCTCGGCGCGGTCTTCGTCCATCCGTTGCTGCATCGCCCGGCGCCGATCGCCCACCCGGAGGTGCTCGGCACATCCGAGGCCCACCATGCCGACTGACGGTCGTTCAGAACAGCGCCGACAGGAGCATGAGCAGGCCGACCAGGGATACCGCCCAGATGGCCGTGCGCAGGAAAGGAACGCCGATTGCATACGCAGGCACGTACGCGACCCGCGCCCAGAAGTACAGCTGGGCCCCGAGCGCCGTGTGCGCATCGGTGCGCTGTGCCAGGGCAAGCGCGAGCACGGCGGCCGCGAAGAACGGGAACGTCTCGAGGAAATTCTTCGCGGCGCGATCGAGCCGTCCGGCGACCCCTGTGAGCGGCGGCGGCGAGCCGTCCCGCGGACCGACGTTCCAGAGCAACCCGCGTTGCGCGGTCACCAGGCTTGCCGCCGCGAACACCTGCACGAGGCCCAGCACGATCGACCAGGCCAGCATCTCGAGTTCAACCGACATCGTCTCGTCTCCGGTGATTTTCTGAAGGCTCCCTGCACGCAAGCCGTGGCGACGTCGTGCGTGCGGCCAATCTAGCATGCCGCGCCGAGTGCGGCCCGTCGGTTCCGACGCCGCACGCCGCTGTCGCCTGCGACGTCGCTTCCGCTTCCTCGGGCCGCGGGCGAGCATGGAGTGGCCGAATGTCGATCTAGGCGTCCCGGATTCGTCATGAAGATGCGGCGGACATCGCCGCGCGAACCCGGGTATCCGCCATGTCCTACATCGATGGTTTCGTCGTTCCCGTGCCCAAGGGCAAACTCGCCGCCTATCGCCGCCTCGCGCGCAAGGCGGGCAGGATCTGGCGCGAGCACGGCGCCCTGCACTACGTCGAATGCGTCGCCGACGACGTCAAGCCGGGTAAGGTCACGTCCTTCCCGCAGGCGGTCAAGCTGAAGCCGGATGAAGTCGTCGTGTTCAGCTGGATCGTTTACGCGTCGCGACGCGAACGCGATCGCATCAACAAGAAGGTGATGTCCGACCCGCGGCTCGGCATGACTCCCGCCGACATGCCGTTCGACGGCGCGCGCATGTTCTGGGGCGGCTTCAAGCCGATGATCGAACTCTGATCTCGCCGCGATGCGCCTTGCTACGGTTGCAGGCGGCTCGCATGGCTCGCGGCGAGCTTCCAGCGGCCGCCGCGGCGCACCCAGGTATCGGTGTAGGCGAAGTCCGTCGCGAACGCGTCCTTGCCGGAGGTGCCGCGGACCGTGGTGACGCCGGTCACGATGGCGGCGTCGCCGAACCGTCGCACGCTCTGGCCGTGGTTGCGGAACACATCGTAGCGCGGTTCACGGCGCTCGATCTCGGCGATGGTCCGCACATAGCCGGTGACGACGCCGTGCGAGTCGGTGAGCGTGAATGTGTCGTCGAGACCGGCGCGCGCGGTCGCCGCGTCGCCGCTCTCGAACGCCCGGCAGAGCTCGGCCTCGATGCGCAGCAGCTCGCGGATGTGAGCGGCATCGAGCGCCGTGCGATCATCCGCGGCCGTCGCGCTCGCGACGCACAGGGCCAACGCGACCGTCCAGGCGAACCTGCGCATCGTCGGTGCTCCATTCGGCCGCTGGGATGCGCAGTGTAGGCGCGATGGCTGCCGCGTGCGTGACGCTGCTTGCTCGATCGCTAAACCCTGCCGATGTGGCGCGCATCGAACGGACAACCCAACCGACACGCAACGGACCGCCCCTTGAACGACCTGCTGCAGCGCCTGGCCGCGCTCTGCCTTACCGCTTCGCTGTCGCCCGACATCGCTGCCGCCGCGGCGACGACATCCGCCGCCCCGGCGCCGCTCGCGTTCGTGCACGTCAACGTCGTGCCGATGGACCGCGAGCGCGTGTTGCGCGACCAGACCGTGATCGTCGGGGGCAACCGGATCATCGCGCTCGGAGCCGCGATCGAACCGCCCGCGGGCGCGGTGGTCATCGACGGTCGGGGCACGGCGTACCTCGCGCCCGGACTCGCCGACATGCACACGCATTCGGACAGCGCGCGCGACATGGCGCTGTATCTCGCCCATGGCGTGACGACGGTGCTGAACATGGGCGAGGCCTCGAACGAATTCCTCGCCCAGGTGCGCCCGGCGATCGAGCGAGGCGAGAAGCCGGGTCCGCACGTGCATGCCGCGTTCCTCGTCGATGGTTCGCCGCGCTACGGGCATTTCACGGTGACGAACGCCGCCGAGGCGCGCGCGATCGTGCGCCTCGCGAAAACCAATGGCTACGAGTTCATCAAGGTCTACAACAATCTTTCGGCACCCGCGTTCAAGGCACTCGTCGACGAAGGCCGCCGCCGCGGCCTGCCGATCGTGGGACACGGCGTTACCGCGGTCGGCATCGAGCGCCAGCTCGACGCGGGCCAGCTCATGGTCGCCCACACGGAAGAGTTCCTCTACACGTGCCTGCTGCAACCGCGGCCCGGCCGCACCGACCCGGTGCCGGACGAGACCCGCATCCCGCGGGCGATCGCCGCGGTGCTGCGCAACAACGCGTTCGTGACGGCGGACATCTACACGTATGCGACCATCGCGCGGCAATGGGGCAAGCCGGAGGTGGTCGAGCAGTTCCTGCACGCAGACGCAGCGCGCTACGTGTCGCCCGATCGCCGACTCTCGTGGCGACACGCGGGCTACGCGGAACGCACCGGCAGCCTCGACGACAACCTTGCGTTCCTGCGCCGTTTCACCAAGGCGATGAGCGACGCCGGCGTCGCCCTCGTTGCCGGCACCGACGCGCCGACGATCCCGGGCCTCGTGCCCGGCGAGTCGTTGCATGACGATCTGGCGGCGCTCACGCAGGCGGGCCTGTCGCGCTTCCAGGCGCTCGCGACTGCGACGCGCACGCCTGGGCTGCTGCTGCATCGGGTGGCGCCGACGGCGATCGAGTCGGGCACTGTCGGGATCGGCCGGCGCGCCGACCTCGTGCTGTCGGAGCGCAACCCGCTCGACGACCTGTCGACGTTGCGCCGGCCGCTTGGAGTCATGGTCGACGGCCGCTGGCACGATGCGACCGAGCTGCGCACCACGCTCGCGGCGATCGCGGCCGACTACGCGGACGCCGGCGCGACGCCATGAATCAGGTTCGCCGCGCGTCGCCGTCGGGCGGTGCCGTCAGCGCGTAGACGCGGTAGAGCCGAGATTCCTTCTCGGCCAGGTATTTCTGCAGCACGCTGCGCGCTTCCGCGATCAGCTCGTCGGACGGCATGCCCGGGCGTGCACGCGAGAACAGGCCCTCCACGAGTCGCATGAAATGTCTGACGAGCGCGTTGGCGTCGCGGCGCAGCGCCGCGACGGCAGCAGCGCCTTCGTGATCGTTCGCCATCCGGCGCGCTATCGTCGGATAGAGACGCAGCGCTTCGGTGCGCTGCACGTCGTGAAGCTGGCGCGCGCAACGCGAGATCGCGAGGGCCGCCGCATCGAAGGAACCGCGCCGACCCGCGTGCAGCGCGACCGAGTAGCTCATCATCGCCTCGCGATTCGCGCGCTTCAGTTCGTCGATGAGCCGCGGATCGTGGCGCAGCGACACGGTCCGGGCGCCCGCGCCTGCCGAATCGACTCCTGCGTGCGCGTCCGCCTTGCCCAGCATGGTCCACACTCCGTAGCAGACGTCGGGCACGCATGCGACAACGCGCCGGAGCGGGACGCGGCGGCATCCGACCCGGTGCCGGGCGGGTCGGATGCCACCGGCCCACCTGCACGTCGACGGTTGCCTTCCTGCCGTCGATCCATCCGATGTTCGCCGGAGCGGACGCTCGCTCGCGACGAACCTGTGCGTGCAGGCAACTCGACGCGGAAGGTCCCTCGCCACGCGTTGCGTGCGAGTGACGCTAGCAATCGGCGGCGGCGCCGATCAAGTCGCCTGAGGCTTTAGCGACGCTAACAGCAGCGGGCAACGCCGGCCCCGTGCCGATGTCCTGCCGGAGAGACGGGCGCTCGCGCGACAGCGCGGAGGCTGATGGGGTTCGCGTGGTTCCCGGGCTGCGGGTCGCTCAGCGTCGGCCGGGGCGCACTTCCTCGAGCAAATTGACGAGCATCTGCTTCGCGCGTGGCGACAGCAGGCGGAATCGCTCGAGCAGCACCTCCTCGGTCCAGTCCTGCGCGTAGATGTCGAGCTTGAGAGCGGGTATCGAATCCGGATGGGGCCTGCGCTGGCGGCGCTCGCCTCGGCCGGTCGCGAGCCACTCGAAGCTCACCCCGGTTGCGGCAGCGATCTCCTGCAGGCGCGGCGTGCCCGGGCTCGTGCCGTTCGGATGCTCCCACTGCGCGGCGGCACTCGGCGTGACCCCGACGCGCTCGGCGAGCGCCGTCTGGGTGAGTTTCGCGTCGCGTCGCGCCACGCGGATGCGGCCCGCGAGCTTGACCCGGTCGTCCGAAGCCGTTCTTGAAATTTTCATGCAGCACCGATGTATTCGAAGAGTGACTATATACAGCGCGATGCGGAACTCTAGGACACCGGAGCCCAGGTTGCCATCGTTTTTCGTCCGCGGGATCCGCCGCCTCGACCGGGTCAGGACCCGGCGGGAAACACCGGCGGATCCTGCAACCATTCGCGCAACAACGACCATGCGAGCGGTGGACTCACGTGGTAGCCCTGCACGAGGTCGCAGTGGTACCGGCGCAACTGCTCCATGACCTCGCGCGACTCGACGCCTTCGGCGACGACGCTGCGCCCGAGCTCATGGCCGAGGTCGATCGTCGATCGGACGATCGCCGCGTCGCGTTCGTTCACGAGCATCTCGGCGGTGAACGAGCGATCGATCTTCAGTTCGGTGAACGGCAGGTGGCGCAGGTGCATGAGCGACGAGTAGCCGGTGCCGAAGTCGTCGATCGCCAGGCCGACGCCGATCTCCCGCAGGCGCTCGAAGATGTCGGTGGCGAGCACCGCCTGTTCGAGCAGGCTGCTTTCGGTGATCTCGACCGTCAGCCGGCTCGCCGGCAGGCCCTGGCCGTCGAGCTCGCGCGCGATGAACTCCGGCAGGGTCGCATCGCGAAGAGTGTGCGCGGCCAGGTTCACCGAGACGCCCGCGTCGACGCCGGACGCGATCCACGCGCTGCAGTCGCGAATCGCCGCGTGCAGGACCCAGCGCGCGATGCGGTCGATGAGGTCGCTCGACGAGACCAGCGGCAGGAATTCATCGGGCAGCAACAGGCCGCGCTCGGGATGGTTCCAGCGCAGCAACGCTTCGGCGCGCGCGACCTTGCCGCTGCGCAGGTCGATCTGCGGCTGGTAGTGCAGTTCGAACGCTTCGCCGCCGATGGCGGCGCGCAGTTCGTTGACGAGCCGTATGCGTGCCGGCGAGTGCGCATCCTGCTGCGGGTCGTACACCATCGCTCCGGCACGCGACCCTTTGGCGGCGTACATCGCCACGTCGGCGCGGCGCATCAACGTGGTCGGGTCGGTACCGTGCTCGGGGCACCTCACCATGCCGATGCTCGCGCCGACGACGAGCGTGTGTCCTTCGATCTCGAACGGCTCTTCGAGCGCGGCCAGCAACATCGTGGCCGACCGCCCCGCCGTCGACGGATCGCTCGCATGCTCGAGGACCACGGCGAACTCGTCGCCGCCGAGGCGCGCGATCGTATCGGTCTCGCTCAGCCGCCCACGCAGCCGCGTCGCGACCTCGGCCAACAGTGCGTCCCCGGCGAGGTGACCGAAGGTGTCGTTGATTTCCTTGAAGCCATCCAGATCGAGGAACAGCAGCGAGAAGCCCCTTCCGTACCGACGCATGCCCGTGATGCATTGCTCGATGCGGTCGTGCAGCAGCACGCGGTTCGGCAGCCCGGTCAGGGCGTCGTGCAGGGCCTGGTGCCTGAGCGCGTCGAGATGCGCCTTGCGGTCGCTGACGTCGCGCAGGATCGCGATCCAGTGCGGCGCGCGGCCGGCCTCGTTCGGGACCGGCATCGCATGCAGCTCGAGCGCATACACGGACGCGTCCGGTCGCAGCGCGATCGCTTCCGCCTGGAACGGCTCGCCCCGCCGCACGCTGTCGACGAGCGCCGTGAAGGTCGCTTCCTCGCCCGTCGCGAGGCGCAGCTGCGCGAGGGACCGCCCGACCACCTCGTCGGACCGGTATCCGGTGATGCGCGAGAACCCGTGATTGACGAAGACGACGCGCAGCGGGTCCTCGTCTTCGTGGACCTCGAGGATGACGAAGCCTTCGGTCGCGTTCTCGACCGCCGAGCCGAGCAGGCGCAGCTGTTCGGTCGCGCGCTCGAGTTCCCGTGCGCGCGTGTGCACGCGCGCCTCGAGCTGCTCATTGGCCTGTCGAAGCTCATCCTCGAGCCGCTTGCGCTGGAAGAACTCGGGCACCACGCCCTGCCCGCCCGATGCATTGGCGACGTGCCCGCCGCCTGCGCGTGCATGGCGCTCCAGATGCGATTCGATCCTCGACGGTGGCGCCATGATGAACCGGCAATGTCTGCCGCCCGCCGCAAGGCATTCCACCTCCACCGAGACGAGCGGCAGCCCGAAACTCTGCTCGCACCATCCGGACGAATAGCCCGCGCTCATGATGCAGACCGGCGTTTCGCTGCGCTTGTGCTTGGCCAGCCACGAGTGCGATTCGAACGAAAACGGATGGTCGTACAACAGGAAATAGTCTTCGTTGGGCGTCGGTTTCGATTCGGGCAAGATGTCGACGAACGCCCATCCCGAAAACGCGAAATGGATCGGTCCCGCGGAGAGGTTGGCGATCGGATCCCCGAGCGACATCTTCTCGCCGAACGCGCGGGCGTCCGCGCGACCGATCGCGTGCGCCAGGTCGAACAACAGGTTGTTCGCGACGGCTCGAGCTTCGTCGGCGCCCTTGTCCTGGTAGAGCTTCATCACGAGCTCGACGAACTCGACCGAGAGCGAGGCGGCGCGCAGCAGCACGTAGCGCTCCCCTGCGATCGAGATCGTCGCGGTGTCCGGATGTTCGACGCGGTCGGCGAAGTAGCGCGTGACGAGCGCCTGCGCGCTCAGGAACGGCGCTTCGAACTCGGGCGGAACCTTCACCGTGGTGAGACGGTCGGTCGCGCGATCGGGCGCACCGGAAGCCGTGTGCCGTCGGAGCTCGGCCTCGAGTTCGGCAATGCGCGCAAGGAGCTGCTCGCGCGTCGGTGCCGCCGAATCCGAGGACGCGGGTACGGCCGACATCGGCGGCTTCGCACGCTCCGTTCCCATGCCCCCCGGCCCGAGGTCCGCGACGACGCCAGTGTAGAGCATGGCGCGCCGGGCGGGGCGGCGGTATGCCGCCGCTGTCCCTGGCGGCGGCGGGGCGACGGCGTGCCTCAGTGCACGGACGACTTGCCTTGCAGCTCGCCGCCGGAGCGGCCGTTCTGGCTCGCAGGACGCCACGCGAGAATCTTGTCGAACGCGAGGGGCAGGCCGTAGACGTCGACGAAGTCGTCGTTGCGATAGACCGCGTCCTGCCATTCGCCTTCACGCAGCTTGACCTGGATCTTCTGGCCTTCCATCGGCAACTGACTGTTCATGCGTACTCCTCGCTGTGTGTACGGCGCGAACGTAAGCGAGGCCACCTAAGCGGCGCCTGAAGCGGCGGGCGAGGCCGTTCAGGGCGCGGTCGGATTCGTCACGGCTCGAAGCCGCTGCGGAAGATCGGATCGGGCTGGCGCTCGTACGCGCCGATGTCGACCGCGCCGGCACGCGGCGCACCGCGCTGGTCCGTCGGCGGGGCGCCGATCGCCGTTCCCGCATCGATCGCCGGGCTTCCGGTCGGCAGGGCGGCCGTCTCGGTCGGGCCGCCGTTCGCCGCGGGCACGGCAACGCCGGCATTCGCGAACACCGTCCCCGGAGCCGCGGCGACTTCGGTCTGGCCTGCGGCGGGGCGTTGCAGCGGCCACTGCAGGTTGGCCGTACCGTTCGCTGCCGGATGCAGGACCGCCCACGGGTTGTACGCGTTCCCGCCGACGTTGTCCTGGAACAACACGTTGCGCAACGTGAGCGGCGCGCCGCTGTCATTGGCGATTCCGGCGGCGAAGCAGACCGCACACGGCGCTGCGTTGCGCGCGATCGTGACGTTCTGCAGCGTCAGTGCGGTCGCGGCCTCGATCGCCATCGCGCCACCAAGGCCGCCACGTGCGAGGTTGCCGTCGAAGGTCGAGTTGACGATGCTGCCCGTGAGCGACCCGCCGTAACCGAACAGTGCGAGCCCGGCGTAGCCGTTCGCCGCGTTGTCGCGGAACATGCTGCCGCTGATCGAGATCGGGCTGCCCTGGATATACGCGCCGCCTGCGAGCTTGTCCGACGCGCTGCTGACGTTGTGCTGGATGGTCGAGTCCTGTATGCGCGTGTACGACGCATCGCCGTAGGTGACCGTGTAAAGGCCGCCGCCATATGCGTTCGCCTCGTTGTCGCGCAGCCTTACGCGGCAGAGGTTGAGATAGCGCGCATCGCCATCCACGCCGATCGCTCCGCCATTGCCGCCATTGCCGGGGTTGCCGCCGCTGCCGGTCGCGAGATTGCCGTTGAAGCTGCTGTCGTAAAGGTTCACTGTCTTCGAACCGAGCGAGTACAGCGCGCCGCCGTTCGATCCCGTGTTGCCGTCGAACTGGCTGCGCACGATCGCGAGTTCCGCGGCGCCGACGACATAGATCGCGCCGCCGCCGTCGTCCTGGGCCGCGGCGATCGCGCGGTTGTTCGTGAAGCGCACGTCGAACAAGCGCAACGTCACCGCCTGCCAGGGTCCGCCGGTCGCCTTGTAGACGCCGGCGCCGCTCGCCGATGGCGTGCTGCCGTCGGCGATCGCGCCGTGCAGAAGGACGAACGCGTAGGTCTGGCTGGACGGATTCTGCACCTCGATCACGCGCCGCGCGTTGCCGCCCGAGAGGGTAGCGCCGCCGAGGTCGAGCATGGTCGCGCGCGTGACGCGCAACGTGGCGTCGAGCGCGAGCGTCGACGCACCGACGTCGACGCGGATCGCGCCCCCCGCGTCGAGCGCCTGCTGCAGTTGCGCGCGAGTCACGCTACCCGCGCTGCCGTCGCCGAGCACGGTCGGTGCGACGAGCGGCGGCGCCGACGGTGCAACGCAATCGAAGTCGACCTGCGCCACCCCGATGCACGGCGAGACGACGGCGAGGAGGGAAAACAGCCCCAGCCTGCGCTTCGCGCCCGCCGACGCCATGTCGATCGCCTCGTTCCTGTCCATGCATGCGATGGTAGGCGTGCTCCCGCCGCGCAGGCGTGACGGCGTCGTGGAAACCCTCCCCGAAGTCCATGCCGGCGCCCGCCGGACGCGCGCTCCCGGCGTAACCCCGCAGTGGCCCCGCCGCGGATCGTCGAAAGTGGCGCTGTCGCCGTCATGACCGGCGCGCAAGACTCGGATGGATCGGACGGCGGGCGCGCCCGACGATGTCGCTCACCGTCCGCCTCGGGGCCCGCATGAGAGTCACGTCCAGCTTCGCCGTGATGTTCGCCGCCGCAGCCGTCGGGAATGCGCATGCCGTCGCCGATGAAGCGCCGCCGTTCGTCTACGGCTACGTCCAGATCATGGACAACTATATCGGTCGCGGCCTGTCGCAGAGCGTGGGCGACCCCTCGGTGCAGGCCGAAATCGACTTCAATCCCGGGGCGGGCGTTTACGGCAACCTGAGTGCGGTGCGCATTCGATGGGTCGACCGCGTGACGCCCGGCAACCATGTGCCCTTCGAGGTCGACGGCGTGCTCGGCTATCGCTGGCTGTTCGATCGCGACGGCGAAATCCGCGCCGGAATCCTGCAGATGCAGTTCCCGGGGCGCTACATCGCGCATGCGCGACGACCGGACACGACCGAAGTGTTCGCCTTCATCGGCTGGCACGGTCTCAACGCGCGACTCAACTACGATGTGACCGAGTCATTCGGCACGCCCGGTTCGCGCGGATCGTGGTACCTGGACACCAACGCGAACTGGCGGCCCGCATCGGACTGGAATCTCGCGGCGCACGTCGGCCGCCGCCATTCGAACGGCGAAGACCCGTCGACGGGTGCGAGCAATGGAAGACGATTATCGTACACGGACTACAAGCTGTCGGCGACGAGGTCGTTCGCGCACGCAACCAGCGTCACGGTCGCATGGTCGCGAACGACGGCCGATCCCGCGTACTACACGCTCGACGGCTATCGCGTCGGCGGCCGCCATGTTTCGGTCGTGCTCGAAAAGGATTTCTAGTGGCGGCGCCCGCGCATCCCCGCCGCGGGCGCCGGCACGGATGTCACATCTGCAGCGACTGTTCGACGTCCTGGGCACCGCGACGCGCGAGCGCGAGGTTCGACTTCGCCTTGTCGAGCACGAGATAAATGAACAGGCCCGCCTTCGCGGCGACCGGGCGGATGATGTGGTACTGCTTGCCGAGCGTGATGAGGATGTCCTCGATCGCGTCGGTGAGGCCGAGCGACTTCATCGTCTTCATTTTCGCGCGCACGACCTCGGTGTTGCCGGCCGCCGCGAGATCGAGGTCGAGGCCCGTCCCCGCCTTGCCGAGCAGCATGCCGCTGTTGGCGTCGACCACTGCGGCACAGAGCGCGCCGTCGACCTCGAGCAGCTTCGCAAGACTATCGTTGATGTTCGCCATTTTCCTGTCTCCGAGACATCGGTTTTGATCGCCGCGGACGGTGCCTCATCCGCTCGCGGCTCATGGATCCAGCAGTTTTCCGAGCGCCTGGCAGCAGCGTTGCGTCGCCCACAGCAGTTGCCCGAGCACGGCATCCTTCCCCGCGACGACCGCGAGTGACATCGAACGGCTGCTGCCGACGCGCATGATCGTCACCGCGCCGCGGTCGCTCTCGATGGTCGTGCGTTCGAAGTCCCCGAGTCCCGCTTCGCCTGACAGCGCAGTGCCGAGCGCGGCAAGCGAACTGCCGATCGCGGCGAGACGCGCGGAAGCGGCGGCATCCGCCGCATGCGAGGCGATCTCGAAGCCGTCGGCGGAGAACAGCACGGCGCATTGAACGCCGGCGACTTCGCCGTAACCTTCGAGCACCTTGCGCGCGAGTTCGCGCGACACCCTCGCGGGGCGCGCCTTCATGCGACGGCTCCATGCGTCGCGTGCGACGCGAGGATGCAGACGAGCGTCCTCACGAGCATCGTGACGTCGGCACGCCGGCGCACGTCGACCGAGAGGACGGGAGCCACGATGCCTCGCGCGTCCAGGCGCGCCGCGAACGCATCCGTACCCTGGGAATCGGGCAGGTCCGTGCGGCCGACGCCGACCACGAGCGCACCGTGCACGACGTGCGGCAGGAACGCATCGACGAATACGTCGAGCTGCACGAGCGCTCCCGGCTCGCTCGCGTCGAGCAGGATGATCACGCCCGCGGCGCCGCGGCCGAGGATGTCCCACATGAACCGATAGCGCGGCTGACCCGGCGTGCCGTACAGCCGCACGATGCTGCCGTCGGCGAGCGTGATGCGACCGAAGTCGAAGCCTACCGTGGTCGATTCCTTCGCGTTCGCGACGCGATCGGAGTTCTCCACCTCGGTATTCACCGGCTCCACTTCGCTGATCGCCGCGATCGCCGTCGTCTTGCCCGCACCCATGGGGCCGGTGAACACGATCTTGAACTCTTCAGCGTCCACATCGCTCATGCGGCAAGCCCCAGGTGTCGCCGAAGGCCGCCGAGGAACCGGTCCCAGCCACCTTGCAACCGACCTCGCGTAGGCGCCGCCTGCGTCGGCTCGCCGGCGTTCGTCGCGAGCAATCCGGCCAGCGATGCCGCTGCAAGGAAGCGATGCACGTCAGCCATCGACTGTCCGCTCGCCTGGGCCATCGCCGATGGCGTCCACGCGCGCACCGTGCTCATCGCGCACAGCTCCAGCAGGCCCGTCGACGCACCGAGGCGACCGACGTCGGGCCAGCGACGCAGGCGGTAGGCCGCTGCCGGATCGAGCCATGGCGCCAGGTTCACCGCACTCGCCAGGCCCACCTGCCACGCGAAATCGCACACCGCCAGCGCGACCGACGTGGGTGGAGGCGCCGTGCCGGCGGGATGGAAGGCGGCGAGTTCGAAGTCGCCATGGCGCAACCGCGCGACCAGGTCCGCCCCGACGAGGACCCTGCCGCGTCCGAGCCAGATTTCATCGCCGAGCGACGTTCGCGCCACGTGCCAGCCCAGCGTGCCCGCCTGCGGCATCAGTGCCCGCAGCGATTCCGCGCCGGCCCACAGACTCGAGTTGCCGCGCTCTCGCGGAGGTGAAGCCGCCAGCAGGTCGGCGACGTCGTCGAGCACCGACAGGAGTTGCATCACCCGGAACGGATGGCGCAGCACGAACGTCGCCGGAGGCCAGCTGCCGCGATCGTCGGTCACGAGCACGACGGGTTTTCCCGACCCGCTCCATGCAGCCAGCGCCTCGTCGCTGCCCGCGGACGAGGCGAACAGCACGTCGGCTTCCGCGACGCCTGCGAGCCGCCATCGGGCTTTCGATCGTCCAGCGACGATCTGCAACATCGAGTGGAAGGCGTGTGATGTGTCCGCCGCGAGACCCAAGTCGCAGATCTTCAGGATTTGCATGCGATGCCTCCCGCCGCGTTCGCGCCGCATCGCGCTCGGCCGCGGCCGCCTCCACGGCAGATCCTTGCAGGAATCGTCCCCATCCGACGTCGCCCTCCCCCGAGTGCTCGAATCGATCGGCGCGTCGATCCGTGTCGACGTCGCTTCATCCAGCGCCGCGGCGCGAATCGCCACCCGCGATTCCCACCTGGGCCCCGTCTGCGACGATCCGTGCGATGCAACGCGCGCACCATGTATACGGCAATGCATGTAGAGTGCGAAACAGGATGCAGCGATCTCGGGCGGAGCGTGGAGAACGCCGACAGTGCCGCTGCGATCACAGCATCATGCGCGCGCCGCGATCAGTGCGGCTGCGTGCGGCGGCGGACTCGCACCGGCCCTGCGCGAGGTCGTTCCCGCGCTCTGCGCGTGTCCGCATGACGGCCAATCCGCGTCGCGGGGCACCGACGTCGTCGCCGCCTGCATCGATGCGCACCTCGCGCATGGCGCGCCGCCCGCGCGCGCCACGCGGCCCCACGCCCCCGGCTGACGGGCGCTTCTTCTTCGCGAGGTCGAGAACGCGGGAAGCGCGTGGAGGGAATGTCCGCGCGCATCTGCGCGGTTTTCCGGCTGCGCGCAGACTCGGCATCGCCTAGCCTGCTATCACCCGAAGGAGAGCCACCCGGACGACCGCCGCCAACGAACGGCAGCGGCCATCGGATGTTCGGGCCGCCGCAGCATCCGCGCCTCGAAGACCAGGGGAAGGCCACTTCGAACGGATGCTGCGGACCTATTCCGGCTTCACCCCGCCGCAGTGACGATGCGCACCGCGCCCTGCAGGGTCCTGTGCACGGGGCATCGCTCCGCCATCTGCAGCAGGCGTTCGCGCGCGGCAGGCGCGAGGTCGCCATCGATCCAGATCGTTCGTTGCAGGCGGTCGACCTTGGCGCCGGCGTCGTTTTCGCAATGTTCGCAGTCGACTTCGTGCACCTTGTCGTGCCGCACGAGCACGCGGATGCCGGTGACGGGGAAGGCCTTGAGTTTGGCGTACGAATGCAACGTCATGGCCGTGCACGCGGCGAGCGCGGCCGACAGCATGCCGTAGGGCGATGGCCCCTGGTCGGTGCCGCCGCGCGGCACCGGCTCGTCGGCCACCGCGGGATGCCCCGCGATATCGAGCGTCGTACGGAAGCCGGTGTTGTCGGATACGGCGTACGCCTCGCCTTCGCGCGTCGGCGCTCCCGCCATGCCTGCATCGGTCTCGCCCATGGTCTCGTCTCCTGTCGGTGCGGGGCGCCCATGCTACCGTCGCCGCACGCGGTCCGCCCGGGCCGGCCAGCGGAGACGACATGGCAAAAGGCACGCACGATTACCGGCCCGATCCACGCAACGAGGCCATCCTCGTCAACGTCAACGGCGAGCTCGTGCCGCGCGCACGCGCGGTCGTTTCCGTGTTCGACAGCGGCTTCGTGCTCGGCGACGGCGTTTGGGAGGGACTGCGCGTGCACGACGGCGGCATCCCGTTCCTCGACCTGCACCTGGACCGGTTGTACGAAGGCGCGCGCGCGCTCGACCTCGACATCGGCCTCGACCGCGAGGCGCTCGTGCGACGCATCGTGGATACGCTGCGGGCGAACCGGATGCGCGACCACGTGCATATCCGGCTCATGGTCACGCGCGGCGTCAAGGCGACGCCGCACCAGGACCCGCGCTTCGTCGTCTCGGACGCGACGATCGTGATCGTGCCCGAGTACAAGCAACCGCTGCCACAGACGCTCGAACACGGGATTCGCCTCTTCACGGTGCACGTCCGTCGCGGCGCTCCCGACGTACAGGATCCCAAACTCAACAGCCACTCCAAGATCAATTGCATCCTCGCCTGCATCCAGGCGCAGAAGGCCGGCTACGACGAAGCGCTCATGCTCGATCCGCACGGCTTCGTGGCGACGTGCAACTCGACCCATTTCTTCATCGTCCGCAAGGGCGAAGTCTGGACCTCGACCGGCAAGTACTGCCTCGGCGGCATCACGCGGTCGAACGTGATCCGGCTCTGCCGAGAACACGGCATCCCTGCATACGAGAAGGATTTCAGCCTCACCGACGTGTACGGAGCCGAAGAGGCGTTCGTCACCGGCACGTTCGCGGGCGTCGTGCCGGTGCACGAGATCGACGGCCGCCGGGTCGGCGGCGGGACGCGCGGGCCGACGGTCGAGCGCCTGCAGCGCGAGTACGTCGCACTCGTGCAGGCGGAAACGCGGTCGGGGACCCGGGTATGACCGCGACACCGGCGGCTCCGCTACGCGTCGCGATGTGGTCCGGACCGCGCAACATCTCGACCGCGATGATGCGCGCGTGGGAGAACCGCGCGGACACGGTCGTCGTCGACGAGCCATTCTATGCCTGCTACCTGCTCGAGACCGGCGTCGATCATCCGGGGCGCGAGGACGTGCTCGCCGCGCAGAGCACCGATCGCGCCGAGGTCGCGGCCTGGCTGGCCGGACCGGTACCGGGCGGCGCGGCGATCTGGTACCAGAAGCACATGACGCAGCACGTTCCGGCCGACATGCCCCTGCAGTGGCTCGATGCGTTGACGCACTGCTTCCTGATCCGTTCGCCGGACGCCGTGGTCGCTTCGTTCACGCAGAACCGCCCGGACGCTGCGACGTGGGAGCTCGGTTTCGAACAGCAGGCGCGCCTGTTCGATCATCTGTGCGATCGCCTCGGAGCCGTGCCTCCCGTCATCGATGCGAGTGATGTGCTGGCCGATCCGCGCGGCG
Organism: Dokdonella sp.; assembly: GCF_036518555.1. Lineage (GTDB taxonomy): Bacteria > Pseudomonadota > Gammaproteobacteria > Xanthomonadales > Rhodanobacteraceae > Dokdonella_A. Next base: position 33,607 of record NZ_DATDMY010000135.1, read on the forward strand.
TGCTCTCGGCCTTGTGCGCACGGCTCGGCATCGCCTTCAGCGAGCGCATGTTGCATTGGCCGCCTGGACCGCGCGCGAGCGACGGCGTGTGGGCGCCGTACTGGTATCGCACGGTCGAGCGGTCGACCGGCTTCGCGCCGCGCGACGACGAGCACCAGCCGCGATTGTCCGACTTCCAGCAGCGGCTCGCCGAATCCTGCCGGCCTCACTACGAACGGCTCGCCGGATTTCGCCTGCTCGCGTGAGAGCGGCGCGGGTTCAAATTCCGTTTGTTGCGCCGCATTCAGCAAGCCGGTGCAAGACTTCGCTTGCAACGGTTGGTGACACTCCCTCCCCTGAGTCAATCCCACGTTTGCGCTGCGCGTGAGCGCCGCACAGGGACAAGTCGAACTATCGATCGCCATGGACGGGCGAGGAGCGGCGGGCCTGGCGCAAGTCGGGCCCGCCGTTACCGTTCTCGGGTCCCGCGTCATCGCGCGATCTTCGACTGCGCGCCGTTCAGCGGTGCTGCGCTCAACCTGACCGCGCGAGTGCGGCATGGAGGACGTCGCGATGACGAAGAGCGACTTGACCGATCTCATCACCGGCGGCAATGGCATGTTGCCGCAATGCCCCCCTTGCCGGACCTACGACCTCGACTTGCCGCAGCTCGTGCGCGGCGACGACATCGTCAAGTGCCGCGGCTGCGGCGAGCTGTTCACGTTTGCGTTCGTCGAGTCGCGCACGCTCGAGACCACGCGCGAGGAGCTCGCGCGCACGTTTCCGGGTCTTCCGCTCGATCCGATCTGATCCGCGTACGGCGCCCCGACGGCGCCCGCGTGGTGCGGCATCGACGTGCTTGGCTTCAGGGTCGGGCCGCGGGAGGGCGGTTCCCGTGCGCCGCCATCTGTTCTACGCTCGCGCGATGGGTCCCGAACAGAAGCGCACCGCCGGCGCACTCGTGCGTGCGGTCGTCGTGCTGCAGCTCAAGCTGCTGCTCAATGCCGCGCGCGACCTCGTGCTCATCCCGCTCGCGCTCGCAGCGGCGGTCGCCGATCTCGCGCTGCTCAAGACGGCGGAGCCGCGCCACTTCCGCGCGGTGCTGCGCCTGGGCGAGCTGTCCGATCGGTGGATCGACGTCTGGTCCGGCGGCCGCGACCCCGACGAGGATCCGCGCGAGAACGTCGATGCGCTTCTCGCGCGCGTCGAAGACGTGGTGCGCGACCCGCAAGCAGGCGCGCGCAGGGCGCGTGTCCTCAAGCGATGGGCGGAGCGACAGGTCGCACGCGCGCGACAGCGCGGCGCACGAGCGCAAGGCGGAACGCTGCCGCCGACGAACGAGCGCAGCTGATCGTTCGAACGGCGATTTCCCGCACGGATGCAAGGCGTCCCGCAGGCGCGTCAGCGCCGCGCGAGTACGACGACGGCATCTCAAGCCAGGCTGGGCACCCTGCTTCCCGCCGAGGCGCCTTCCGGGCGGCGTGCGCGATCCAGCGGCCGCGCTTGGGCTATGCTCCCGCCGACCTCGACGGAGTCGTGCATGCGCGAGCTGTATCCGGACATCGAACCCTACCGCAGCGAGCGCCTCGCGGTCGACGACCTCCACACGCTGCACGTCGAGGAATGCGGCAACCCGCGTGGCCTGCCCGTGATATTCCTGCACGGAGGACCCGGCGCGGGCGTCTCGCCCTATCATCGTCGTTTCTTCGATCCCGCGCGTTATCGCATCGTATTGTTCGACCAGCGTGGCGCGGGCAAGTCGACACCGCACGCGGAGCTGCGCGACAACACCACGCAACACCTCGTCGCCGACATCGAGAAGATCCGCGTCCACTGCGGCATCGAGCGCTGGGTCGTGTTCGGCGGCTCGTGGGGCTCGACCCTCGCGCTCGCGTACGCGCAGGCGCATCCGGGGCGCGCGCTCGCCCTCGTGCTGCGAGGCATCTTCCTCGGCCGCCGCGGCGAACTGCGCTGGTTCAACGAACTCGACGGCGGCGCGCGCTGGATCTTCCCGGAACGCTGGCGCCGCTACGTCGAACACATCCCGGAAGCCGAGCGCGGCGAGCTCGTCGAAGCCTACTGGCGCCGCCTCGACGACGCCGACCCCGAGGTGCGCCTCGCGGCCGCGCTCGCATGGGGCTGGTGGGAGGGCGGCAGCACGACACTCGTGCACGATCCCGACGAGAGCGGCAATTTCGAGGAGCCAGCCGTCGCGATCAGCGTGGCGCGCGCCGAGGCGCATTATTTCCGGCATCGCGTATTCCTCGAGCCCGACCAGCTGTTGCGCGACGTCGACCGCATCCGCCACATCCCGGCAACGATCGTGCACGGCCGCTACGACATCATCTGCCCGGTCGCGAGCGCGATCGACCTTGCCTCGGCATGGCCCGAAGCCGCGCTGCACATCGTGCTCGCCGGCCACAGCGCCGCCGATCCCGCGATCGTCGACGTGCTCGTCGGCGCTACGGACGCCCTCGCTGATCGCTTCGCGCCGCGCTGAGCGCGTCCCTTCAGGCACCCGCTCGTTTCAGGCAGCGCCGGTAGCGCTCGTCGACGCGTCGCGCGAACCACTCCGTGGAGAGCTTGCGCGTGATCTTCGGGCTGTGCAACGCGATGCGCGGTACGAGCGCACGCGGCAGCGGCTTGCGTGCGGTACGCTCGGCGAGTTCGAACACGCGTTCGTACAGCGACGTGCGTTCGAAGGCCTCACTGTCGCCACGTTCGAGCGCGCGGCGGATGTCCCGCGCATCGAGATCGAGGCGCCGCGCGAGCGTGCGCAGCGCGCGTTCGGTCTGGCCGGGTTGGTCGAACGCGGCATCCGGCTGCAGCACGTCGCCGTCGAGCGCGAGCGGCACGCCGGCCGCGATGCCCACCGCATTCTGGAACGCTGCATTGCGGCTCGCGTACCAGCCCGCGTTGAAATCGGCGAAGCGGTACAGTGTTTGCGTGTACGGGGCGCGATAGCCGAGCAGGTGGGCCGTGCCGAACCAGACGCCGCCGCGCCGGCTGAACACCTCGTGCCGGATCGATGTCTCGACCGGATACGGGTAGCGGCTCGCGTGCGCTTCGGCGAATGCGATGCTCACCTGCATCGGTCCGCCCGTTCGGACCGGGTTGAGGCGTCCGAACAGGCGTTGACCGAGCGGCACCATGCCGATGAAGTCGTCGAACATCGCGCTCATGTCCCTCTCGGTGCGCACCGCCGCGAGCCGCTCGCGATAGCTGCGTCCGTCCGGCGACGGGATTCGCAACGCGGCGTCGACGAGGAAGTCGGGCAGGTGCAGCGCGGCCGCGCGTCGATCGATCTCGGCGCGCGCGATTCCCGGCAGTCCCGGCACCGGAGGATCGGTGCGGAACGTCGACTCCTGCTCGGCGACGGCGAGCACCGCGCAAACGTTCGCGGCGGTCGGTTCGATGTCCTGCGTACGCAGGGCGGCCTCGATATCCGCGGCCCATCCTTCCCGGTCGCCGACCTGGGCGGGCATCAGCTGCGCGATCTGCGCGCGCACGTCGACAGGGCGGCGCGGCGGCGCCTGCGGACGCGGTGCGAGGCAGCCGGTGAGCGCAACCAGCAGTACGGGTGCCGCGAACCGCCGCAGCGCGATGATGCGATCCATCGATGGCTCTCCTGCGCCGCGACCGGGATCGCGCGATTGCCGGCAGTACCCTTTGACGCCTGCCCGCGTGCGACCGGCACGACCACGGCTAGCTTACGTCCTGTCGAACGCAGCCGCACGACGTACATGGCGCGAGTCATTGCCCGCTCGATGCGTCGGCGCCGACATGGCGCGGGCGGTATCGGTACCGAATTCGAGAAGGCCCTCGTCGCCGGGATCCCGATGGGCCGCCTCGGCGAGCCTGCCGAGATCGCCCGCGTCGCGAAGCTCTTCGCTTCCGAGGACGCATGGCCGACCGGGTAACGCATCATCGCATTCGGCGGCCAGCGCTGATCGGCACGGGTTCCGGGGCTTGCTCGCGCGGCGCCGGAAGCCCTGCCTCGACCGCGTCCTCGAGGGACGCGCGCGGCGTTCTGCTACAGTCGGCCGCCGCCAAGGGGGAATGCCGATGGAACGCGTGCTTTCGCGCCGCGCCTGCGCTGCGCTGCTGGCTTCGACCGCGACGACCGCGTTCGCCGCGCCGATCGATGTCGTCACCGAGCGCTACGACGCTGCGCGCCTCGGCGCGAACCTCGACGAGACCGTACTGACGACGTCGAACGTCGGCGTCGCGACATTCGGCAAGCTGTGGGCGTACCCGGTCAGCGGTTCGGTCTATGCACAGCCGCTCTACGTGCGCAACGTCGCGATCCCGGGCCAGGGCGTACACGACCTCGTCTACGTCGTCACGATGAACGACCGCGTGTACGCATTCGACGCGCACGGCGCAACGACGACTCCCCTGCTTTCGCTCGACATCACGAGCCAGGTTCCGGGTGCGACACCGATCCCGATCCTCGACATCCTCGGCTACAACGACAACATCATCGGCAACGTCGGCATCGAGAGCACGCCGCAGATCGATCTCGCGACGAACACGATGTACCTCGTCGCGCGCACGCGCGAGACGGGTTCGAATTGCGGACCGGTGCAGCCGACGTTCTGCCAGCGCCTGCACGCGCTCGACATCACGACGCTCGCCGAGCTCCCGGGCAGCCCGGTCGTGCTCGGCGGCAGCGTGCCCGGAAACGGCAATGGCAGCGCGGGTGGCGTGCTCACGTTCAACCCGAAGATCCAGGACCAGCGCGCGAGCATCGCGCTCGCCAACGGTCGCGTGTTCATCGCGTGGGGCGCGCACAGCGACCAGTTCGCTTACCACGGCTGGGTCATGGTGCACGACGCGTCGACCTTGCAGCGCACCGCGATATGGACTTCGACGCCGGATGGCACCGCGTTCAACGGCGGCGGCATCTGGATGGCCGGCCGCGCACCCGCGGTCGATGCCGACGGCAACGTCTACTACATGGTCGGCAACGGCACCTACGACGGCGTGCGCAACTTCGGCGAATCGTTCGTGAAGTTCGGCGCGACGCCCGATACGCCGATGCTCGACTGGTTCACGCCGTCGGTGTACGACGAACTCAACCAGGCCGACGCCGACCTCGGCGGCTCCGGGCCGATCCTGTTGCCCGGGACCGACCGCATCGTCGGCGCCGGCAAGAGCGGCGTGTTCTACGTCACGCGCACGACGTCGCTCGGCCATGAATCCGCGGACGACGCCAACATCGTGCAGGTGTTCAGCAATGGCGGCCAGCAGATCAAGGGGGGCCCCGTGTACTGGAACCGCAGCGGCGGGGCCGGTCCGTGGATGTACGTCTGGTCCGACGGCAACAGCCCGATGAAGGCGTACCGGTTCGACGCGTCGGCCGGCACGTTCGACACGACGCCGGCCTCGCAATCGACCTTGTTCTCCAACAATGGCTCTGCCGGCGGGGTGCTCACGCTGTCGGCGAACGGCAGCACGCCGGGCACGGGCGTGCTGTGGTCGTCGATGGCGTTCAGCGGCTCCGATCCGAACAGCGGCGTACACCCGGGCGTGCTGCGCGCGCTCGACGCCGACGACCTCACGCACGAGCTGTGGAACTCGGAACAGGACGCCGCGCGCGACCGCATGGGCAACTGGCCGAAGTTCAGCCCACCGACGGTCGTCGGCGGTCGCGTCTACATGGCGTCGTTCCCGGGCGACGGCGTCGGTGCGGCCACCGTCAGCACGTACGGATTGCTGCCGACGCCGGACTTCGCGCTTGCAGCCACGCCGCGCAATCCGGGCGTGCACCCCGGTGACAGCGTCGTTTACACGATCGACACGAGCGCGCTGCAAGGCTACTCGGGCATGTTGCACTTCGACGTCGCGGGACTGCCACCGGATGCGACCGCGTCGTTCGCCGCGAACGACATCGTCGCGGGCGGCAGCACGACGCTCACCGTGCAGACCGCCGCCTCGATGCCGCCCGGCCCGAACACCTTCGAGGTCACGGCGACGGATGGTACGCTCAGCCACAGCGAGGACATCGGCCTGCATGCGAGCGATGTCGATGCCGGAGCCGGTACGATCAGCGTCGATTTCGTCGGTACCGGCACGCCGATGGACGCCCGTGAGCGTGCGGGCGCGGTCGCCGCGGTGAACTGGAATTCTTTCGCGGGCTCTAGCGGCAGCGCCGCCGGGCTCGTCGACGAAACGGGCAGCGCGACCGCTGCGTCGATCCAATGGTCCGCAGCCGGCGTGTGGAGGCCGTCGATTCCCGACACCGCCGGCGACTTCCGCATGATGGACGGCTATCTCAGCGCGACCGATACGCCCGTCGTGGTCAGCGTGAGCGGGTTAGCCGACGATCCTTCCGGCTACTACGTGCACGTGTACGCCGATGGCGACAACCCGCGCGGCGCATCGACCGCGTCCTGCACGATCGCCGCGTCCGGCGACACACCGCGCACGATCGACGTCGTCGACGCGACGGGTATCGACTTCGCCGGCGACTACCTGCCCGCCGGCGCCGGCCCGGGCAACCATGCCGTGTTCTTCGTCGCTGGCAACGCGTTCACGCTCACCGTCGCGGCGACCGCATCGCTCGGCACGCTGCCACGCGCGGCCCTGAACGGACTGCAGATCGTGCACGGCGATCGCATCTACGGCGACGGCTTCGAGCACGCACCCGTTCGACGATAGGCGTTCGCGCGCACGTCGCATCACTAAAGAATTCGACAGCGGGGTCGGTCCCTCGCGGTGTCTAGTGCGTACCTCCTTCCAGCGAGGTCCGCCCGATGCATCCGTTCCGTCTTTCGCGCAGCGCAGTACGCGCGTTCTCCGTCGCCATCGTCGCGGCGGCCGCCGTACCGGCCTTCGGCTCCGACCACCTCGACACGCCGGCGGTGATCGCCGATCCACGCGCCGACATCGGCGACCTCTATGCGTGGACCTCGCCCGACGGGCGGCAGCTCGAGCTCGTCATGACGATCGTCGGGCACGCGTTTTCGGATCGCCTCGACTACGTGTTTCACGTCGACAGCGGGCCTCGCTTCGGGCGCACGAGCGCGACGACCACGATCGCATGCCGCCTCGCGACCGCGGACGAGATGGAGTGCCGCGCCGGTCATGGCGACTGGGCGCGCGGCGGCAACACGATGCCGGACGGCCTCGACGGCCGTAACGCTCGCTTCCGCGTCTTCGCCGGCCTGCGCGACGATCCGTTCTTCAACAACGTGAAGGGCACGCGCGCGGCCTACCAGGCCGCGGTTGCGGCGTTGCGCGACGGCGCGCCGGTCGACGAGGCCGGTTGTCCCGCGTTCGACGCGGCGACGGTGCGCGAGATCCACGAGCAATGGCGGCACACCGACGGCGGGCCGGCGAAGAACCTGCTCGCGGGATGGACGCCCGCATCGCTCGTCGTTTCGATCGACGTCGCGAGCGTGGCCAAGGGTGGCCGCATGCTAGCGGTCTGGGCGAGTACGTCCGAAGGCGCGCGTCGCATCGACCGTGCGGGACGCCCGCTCACCGGAAACGCCCTGCTCGGCACGACTGCGAGCAACGACGTCGCCGACCGGCTCAAGGAGCAGTACAACGCGGCGACGCCGGCGACGTCCGATCGCTTCGTCGCCGAGATCGAGAAGAACCTCGCGCTCTACGACGGCTTCGACGGTACGTGCGGGAACGCATGGCTGGCCGATCCGAACGCGCGCGCGCATCGCTATCGCACGCTCGCACGCCTGCTCGCGGACGATCGCCTGTGGATCGACACGGCATCGGCGACCTGCACGCAGCCGTTCGCGGTCGAACTCGCCGCACTCGGCGGGCATCGCGGGCACGCCGGCGACTGCGGCGGCCGCACGCCGCTCTACGACGCGATCGACGTCTATCGATCGCTGCTCGCGAACGGCATGACGAGCGGCATCGACGATGGCGTCGACCGCGACGAGCGCGAGCATTCCACCTCGGTGTTCCCGTTCCTCGCCGCGCCGGACGCCAAGGAGCACGCGCGATGAAGCGCAAGCCGCTGATCGCCGCCGCCATCTTCGCGGAGGGCATGCTCGCGGCCCTGCACGCTTCGGCGCACACCGGCGCGGGGCTGCGCGGCGGACTCGTCGCCGGCGCCCTGCATCCGTGGACCGGCTTCGATCACCTGCTCGCGATGGTCGCCGTCGGATTGTGGGGCGCATTCCTCGAGCGCCGTCTCGCCGTGGCCCTCCCGATCGCGTTCCCGCTCATGATGGTCGCCGGCGCCGCGCTCGGCATGCGCGCGACGCCGCTGCCGCCGGTCCAACCCGCCATCGCAACGTCGGTGCTCGTCCTCGGCACCTGCATTGCGTGTGCGTGGCGCGCGCCCGCCTGGCTCGCGCTCACGATCGTCGGCGTATTCGCCTTGTTCCACGGCTACGCGCACGGGCGCGAACTGCCGTCGGCGGCCGATCCCATCGGCTACAGCGCCGGCTTCGTGGTCGCCACCGGACTGCTGCACGTCGGGGGCATCGCGTTCGCCGAGCTCGCCACACGCGTGCCCCGCTTGCCGCTCACGCGTGTCGCAGGCGCCGCGATCGCTGCGGCGGGTATCGCCTTCCTCGATCGATCGCTGGGCCCATGAATGCCGTCGCGCTTCCACTCGTGCTGCTCGGGCTCGCGACCGGCGTCGCGATCGCGCCGGCGGCGCGCAGCACGCGCGCGATCGGCTTCGTCGCGTTCGCCTTGCTCGCCGGTATCGTCGCGAGGCTCGCGTCACCGATCCCACTCGATGCCGCGCTGCGCGGATCCTGGATCGTCATCGGTCTCTGTGCCGGCGCGATCCACCTGCCGCGGACATCCGGGCGTCTCGCGCTCGTGTTCGCGTGCGCGAGCGGTGGCTGCGCCGGCATGCTCGCGGCGTCGTCTGCCGCGTTGCCCGAAGGCTACGTCCTGCCGCCGGCGATCGCGGCGCTTGCGCTCGCATCATGGTGCCTGTGCCACGGGGCACATGTCGCCGTGAAGATCCTGGCGAGCTGGCTCGTCGCGATCGCGTTGCTCATGGCGAGCCTGCACGGCGTGCCCGTGACGCCGGGCGACCGGCTGGATCATCTCGAATAGGTGTCGACATGAATCGCATCGGCCTGTACCTGCGCCGTTCCGTCGCGCTCGCGCTCGCGACCGGCGACGTCGCGGCCCACGACTTCTGGCTGCAGCCACGCGACTTCCGGGTGGAACCCGGCAGCGAGTGGACGATCACCTTGCAGGTCGGGCACGGTGCCGCGCGGCAACGCTCGCCGATCCCGCTGCAGCGCATCGAACGTTTCGACGCGATCGCGCCCGACGGTCGCACCGTTGGCGCGCACGGATCGCTGCATCCCGGGCGCGACGATGCGGACGCGAGCCTGCGCCTCGATGCACCAGGCACGTGGATGGTCGTGCTCGAGACCGACAGCCGCGCGCACAGCCGGTTGCCAGCGCTCCGCTTCAACGACTACCTCGACAGCGAAGGCTTGACGCCCGCACTCGAATGGCGTCGGCGCACGCGACGAATGGATGTCGACGGCTCCGAGATCTACAGCCGCGTCGCGAAGACGCTCGTGCAGGTCGGCCCCGTCGCCTCGCAGGAACATGATCCGACTACGGCACCTGCGGGTCTCGACCTCGAGATCGTGCCCGAACGCAATCCCGTCGCGGAGCCGCGCGCGCCGACGTTGCCGGTGCACGTGCTCTACCACGGCACGGCCCTCGCGGGCGCGCGGATCACGCTGACCCTGCTCGAAGACGATGCCGAACCGGTCGCGATGCGCACGACCGATGCCGCCGGGCGCGCGGTGTTCGAAGTGCCCTCCCACGGCAGCTGGCTGCTCAACGTCGTCTGGACCCGGGTGCTGCCCGAAGGCAGCGACGCCGAGTTCGACACGACGTTCTCGAGCCTGAGTTTCGGCTATCCGGACTCGGAGCCGCCCTAGCCAAGGCCACCGGGCCGCTCCCGATCCAAGACGCGCTGCCGACGACGACGTCGGACTGGAAGGTGCCGGCGTGACCGCTCCCACCCGAACCGAAGTCCCATTGGCTCGTTCCGCACGAGCGCAAATGGTGCTTGAGGGGCAGCGGTCGGTGTCGCCTACTGCGATGCACATCCGTCGCGGAGCATGCCATGCGATTGCGTACTTCGAATCCCCTCGCGTCGATCGCGCTCTTGCTTGCGATGCCCTGCGCCATCGCCGCAGTGGCGCCGGCACCCTCGACAGCCGACGCGTCGCACGATTTCGATTTCGAGATCGGTACCTGGAAAACGCACGTGTCGCGGCGAACGCACCCGTTGAGCGGTTCGAATACGTGGGTCGAACTGGACGGAACGAGCGTCGTTCGCAAAGTGCTCGATGGGCGCGCGAATACCGTCGAACTCGACATCGCCGGTCCCTCGGGCCGAATCAGTGGTGTCGCTCTGCGACTCTATGACGCGTCGGCGCGGCAATGGAGCATCCACTATGCACCGCTCGACGCGGGGGCGTTCACGCCGCCCCTGTTCGGGCGCTTCGAGCACGGCCGCGGCGAATTCCACGGCGCGGACAGCCTCGGCGGTCGCAGCATCTTCGTGCGCTTCGTGATCGCGTGCGCGACGTCCGATACCTGCCGTTTCGAACAGTCCTATTCCGACGATGGCGGTCGTCATTGGGAAGTCAACTGGATCGCGACCGATACGCGCTTGCCCGAGGATCGCTGATCGCGAGGTTTGCTGAGCCACCAACTCGATCCTCGTCCGCTCATCGCGGCCATGCCAGCGCCGGGATCGCATGCCTGGAATGCCCCGGTGTCGGCGCTGCCGGCAGGCAGAGTTCGACGACCTCGTTGCGCGACGGCAAGCCCACGACGAGACAGCGGCGGCGCACGTCGTAGGCTCGACTCATGAACTCGTTCGTCGTGGCGCCGAGCACGCTGTTTCCGGGCCCGACCGGTCCGACGGTCGGCTCGCTCCCTGAAAGCAGCGTGAGCGCACCGGCATCCCGCACGTTCCCATTGTCCCATTGAGGGTTGGCCGCGACGAAATTACCGTCGTCGAGCGGAACTAGGAACGAGCCGATCGCGTCGTAGGCGTGCGTGCCGAACAGGGCTCGAGTGGAGCCGATCACGCCGACGGATCCGATGGTGCCGTCCGCCCACACGACCGCACCCGCGTCGGTCGCATCGCCATTGTCCCAGTTCGGGCTCGCGACTGCGTAGTGGCCGTTCACGAGAGCGATCGATCGTCCGAGCATTTCGTGCGACCCTGCGCCGACCAGCGAATTGGCGACCGTGACCACGCCGCGCGCCCCGGTAGCACCGTCGGCCCAGGTCGCCGCGCCGACTTCCGGCGCACTGCCGTTGTTCCACAGGGGGCTCGTAACCACGTAGTTGCCGTTGGCGAGCGCGAGCGCGCCATTGCCGACGCCGTCATTGATCGTCGAACCGGTCAGCGAGTTCGTCGCATCGACGACACCGGTCGTGCCGGTCGCGCCGTCGCCCCAGGTCGCCGCGCCGCGCGCCCCGTTCCAGCCCGCGCTCAGCACAACGTAGTTCCCGTTCCTCAGGGCGAGGACTCCGTTGCCACCGACGAAGTCGCGCGCGACGGCACCGACGAGTGAGTTCCCGCGAGAGATTTCACCCGCGACGCCGGAAAGGCCATCGCCCCATGTGACGGCACCGCGCGCGTCGGACCATTCGGGTGTCGAAACGACGTAGTTGCCGTTAGTAAGGGCAACCACGCCTGCGCCCACGCCTGAACCCGCGCTACCGTAGAGGGTCCTGCCGGTGGAAAGATCGCCGATGGTCGGTGCGCTGCCATCGAACCATGTAACGCAACTGCCGAAACCGCCCGTGGGAAGCTGCCCGATGTCGGTGGTCACGTAGTTGCCGTTTGCGAGTGGCGTGACGCCACGGCCGACGTCGAAGTATTCGCCGTCGCGGGCGTAGATCGAATTGCCGGCAGCGACCGGCCCACGTGGCAAGCCGCTGCCACCGTCGATCCAGGTGTAGGCAGCCGCACGTCCGTCGCGATGGCTGACGACAACGAAATGGCCGTTGCGCAACGGCGTCATCTGCGAGCCGACGAAACTGTCGCGGGCATTGCCGACGAGTGAATTGGCCGTCGAAACCGTACCCGTAAGCCCCCATCGCGCGTCGACCCAGGTCACGGCACCGGCGTTGGTCGCAGCGCCGTTGGGCCAATAAGGACTCCGGATCACGTAGTTGCCGTTGTCGAGCAACGTGATCCGCTCGAAACCTGGCGCAACGAACGTGTTGTTCACCATGATCGGTCCGCGCGCACCGCTCGTGCCGTCGCCCCAGACGATGCCCTTGTTGGTCAGGAGCCCGACATTCGGTTCGGATGCCAGCACGACGTAGTTGCCATTGGGCAATGACACGACGTCCTGCACGCGATCGTTCGCGGTCCCCGTCAGCGAGTTGGCCGCCGAAACCACGCCCGACACGCCGCTCGACGCGTCGGCCCAGGTGACCGCGCCGACGCCGCCGTTCCAGGACAGACTCACGAGCAGATAGGCGCCATTGGCCAGCACGACGATGCCGCCATCCCCAACCCGATCGCCCGGCGCACTGCCCTTGATCTCGCTGATCATTTCGCCCGAAGGAGCGTAGAGGAAGGCAGCCCCGACCCCGCGTTCGCCGCCCGGCGCGGTGACGGCGATGTTGCCATTCGGCAATACCGCGACCGATTCGCCGAACCGTTCGCTCCCGTCCGGCGCGACGATCGCTGCGAGTGACGCGCCCGGCAACGCGAGAAGCAGGATGCCGAAGCGGCCCCAGGCAGCATGAGCGATAGACCGACCCATCAGGGAGACCCCGTACGACCTTGGAGACGTATCCAGAGTGTGGCCGGGCTGCGACCGCCGCACAAGGAGGCTCGTCGCGCGGATGATGTTCGATCACGCGTGGGCGCGGTTCCTCACCATCATGCCCGCGAGCTCCTTGACCAGCTTCGCCGCGACGCCGAGCGTGAGATCGGCGATGTCGCAACGCGGGTTGTACTCGACGACGTCGGCGCCGACGATCGGCCGATCGATCGACTGGATGATGTCGATCACGCGGCGCACGCTCAAGCCGCCCGGCTCGCGGTGCGAAACGCCCGGAGCGTAGGCGGGATCGAGCGCATCGATGTCGATCGACACGTACACGGGCGAGTCGAAGTCGAGGCGCACCGGTTCGCCGCAACGCGCCGCCTCGACGACGTCGACGCCGAACCGGGCGAACTGGGCACGGTGCTCGTCGTTGATCGTGCGCAATCCGACCTGCACGAGGCGTTCGACGAGCCGTTCTTCCATGATGCGCGCGAACGGCGACGCATGCGAGCGCGGGTTGCCCTGGTAGCTGTCGTAGATGTCCGGGTGCGCGTCGATGTGCAGCACGGATACGCGAGGATGGCGGGACCGCACGCCGCGCAGGATCGGATGCGTGATCGCATGGTCGCCGCCGAGGCATACGAGCGGATCACCCGCTCCGATCGCTTGCGCGACCGCGTGCTCGATCGCCTGCCACGGATCGGTCGCCGCATCGAATCGCAGATCGCCGTGATCGACGATCGCGCCGGGTGCGCCGAGGTCGAAGCCCGTCTCGCTCCACGTGCTGTACGCGTCGCAGAACAGATGCGCGCGGATGCGCGCCGGTGCCTCGGCGGCGCCGCGCAGGTACGACGAATTGTCGTCATTGGGGACGCCGAGCAGGGCGATGCGTGACATCAGGAGGCTCCACCGCAGCCCGTGACGGTAGCCCGACGACGTCGCGAGGTCTACTCCGATCCGGCGCTCGTCGAGGCAGGAAAATCCCTCACGCGGTCACGGCGACTCGAACCCGTCGGCGAAGATCACGTCGGGCGCGCGCTCGATCGCACCCATGTCGTAAGCACCGGCTGCGTCCGGCTTCGGCAGGTCCTGCGGCCGCGCGGTACCGATCAGATCGGGGATGTTGCCAGGGCCGGCGCCACAGGCGTCGACGGCGGGCGAACCCGGGCCGGGTACGTACATGCCCGCGGCATAGGCACCGCTCGTATCCCATTGCGGATCGCCAACGACGAGATCCGTCACGCCCGGCTGGCCGGCGAGCGCGCTGTCCTCGTGCACGAGCACGCAGTTCACGTTGAACGTGGAGCCGACGGGCGCCGCGAGCACGACGCCCGTACCCGCACCGTTGTCGTCCCAGAGCACGCTGTTTCCTGCGCTGAACCCGCCCGGTGCGTCGAAGCGGATCAACGCGTCGTCGTCGCTGCCGTTGTCGGCGATCGTCACGTAACGCAGGTCGACGTAACCGCCCGCCGAACGCACGAGCTCGGGCGCACCGTGGTTGCCCGCGACGTGCGTGTCGATCACGGTCGCACCCGCGCCGGTCGCGCCGATCTGCAGCACGCTCGCGTGCGCGGCATCGTTGTCGGCGAAGACGAGGTTCCACGCGAGCAGGCTCGCGTCGCCCGAAAGCGCGAGCGCACCGCCGATACCGGTCGCATGATTTCCGCGAAAGCGCGGGCAGCCGTCGAATGCGCCGCCGCAACCGAGCGTGATCGGCGCGTCGATCACGAGCAGGCTCGTGTCGGCGTACAGCGCTCCGCCGTCGCCGCCGGCGCTGTTGCCATCGAAATGCACGCCGCGGAACGTCAACGACGAACCGGCGCCGACACCGGTGAGATAAAGGCCGCCACCGCTGCCACCCGCGCTGTTGCCGGAGACCGGCACGGGCTTGAGCGGCGTGCTCGAGCCCAGATTGAAGGTGCCGCCCGATGCCCAGACGCCGCCGCCGTCGCCGACCGCGGTGTTCGCGCGGATGCCGACGTCGGGATCGGACGCCGTCGACGGCGACGGATTCAGCGAGGTCGAGCACGCCTCCTGCGCGATGCCACCGCCGTGCCCTGCCGCCGCATTGCCGGAGATGCTGCAGTAGCGATCGCAGTAGACCTCCGCATTCGCGCAGTAGAGACCGCCGCCGTCCTGCGTCGCGTCGTTGTCGCGGATCGCGGCGGGCGCGGCGTTGCCGACGAAGATCAGCTGCGGGACACCCGCCGGCGTCGCTTCGACGCTCACGCCGCCGCCGTTCGTCGCGGTGTTGTCGTGCACATCCGCCTCGTACAACGTGAGCACGACGTTGCCGCGCACGCGCACCCCACCGCCGTTGCCGGCGTGGTTGCCGCCCGTGATCGCGAGCTGGCCCACGGTGACCTCGAAACGCCGCGCATCGCCCGCAACGCTGCCCTCGATGTCGATGACCGGCGCGCCGCCATTGCCGGTACCGTCGATCACCGCGGGAGCGCTCGCCGCCTGCAGGTGGCACGAGGGCATGCTGCCGTTGAGCGAGAGGCCGCTGCTCGCGGTCGGTGTCGGTATCGAGATCGCGGCGCCGGCGTACGCCTGGGCGCTCGTGACGTAGACGGTGAGGAAGTCCGGGCTCGGCGACGCCGCCCATGCGTCGACGGCTTGCTGGATCGTCGGGTAGTCGCAGTCGGGATCGCTCGCCGGGCCGACGAACACGTACTGGGCCGATGCCGCCGGCGCGACGAGCAAGGCGGCGATGCGGAGCAGCGTAACGGACGGCGGATGCGAGGCGAGTGGCATGGCGGGTCTCCCTTTGCCCCCGATCAACGTCCAAGGGCATCGGAATGAGACATCGACCGCGACTACTTGGTCCGCACGAATGTCTCGACTTCACCCATGTCGCGCGAAGGATCGTAGTCGCTGCCGTTGCGGACGTAGGTCTCGCCCCGCGTGATCCTGCCCTGAGCGTCGATCCGCAGCCAGAATGCGTGCTCGTGCGAACCTTGCGGATCCTGCAGGTTGGCGCCGTCGACGAATTCGAAGCGGTAGGCGCCGGACGCGTCGATGGCTTCGAGCCGCAGCCGCGGCGCGTTGCCCTGCGGGCAGTAGTGGGTCGCGAGCAGCCGATCCCCGTCCATCGTGTAGACGGTCATCGACTGCCGGGTCGGCGACATCGTCCAGCGCTCGACGAGAGCGGCGCCGTTCGCGATCGCGCGGTAGTCGACGACCGTCGCGCTGCCCGGCCGCGCACTCCGCCAGTCTCCTGCGAGCGACTTCAGCCGCTCGAACGCGTCCTTCGCTGCGGGCGCCGCCGTGGACGCGGGGCTTGATGAAAGGGCGAGCGCGACGGCGAGCACGATTCGACGCATCGGCATGCGGGGACTCCGGCGACGATTTGACACCGCACAAGTCTGGCGCGTGCGTTCGTGCGCCGCCAGCCCGTACCCGGCGGACCGTGGTTCGAGGTCGCCTGAACGGATGCCCCGCGCGCGGCGCGGCGTTCGGCGTTCATATAGCCGGTCCCCTGCACGCTGCCGATGCGGACACGCTTCGCGCCACGACAACCCAGGGAGGTTTCCATGTTGCGCACGATCCTGCTCGTCCTGTTGCTGCTGCTGATTCTCGGCGCGTTGCCGTTATGGCCGTACAGCTCCGGCTGGGGCTACTACCCGAGTGGCGGCGGCCTGCTGCTCCTGATCATCCTGCTCGTGCTGCTGTTCCGCTAGCGCGGGTCGCCTCGGCCCTGGCCGCGCGAGCGGCCAGCTCGTCGCGTCGCCCGCGGTCGCGACGCGACGGCGTCTCAGCGATCCTGCGCGGGCGCCGCGTCGGTCCTCGCCGCAGCGCACTCGACACTGCTCGCGGTGACGACGTAACCCGCGCCGCTCTTGCCATCGTCGTCGACCCAGTTCGACGAACCGACGAACGCGCCTTCGTTCGCCTTCAGCTCGGCCGACCAGCCGCTGCGACCATTGCCCATGCCGATGCGGATCGACGTGGCGCTGACCGGACGCCATACGCTCGCGAAATCGGCGTCGGACGCCGGCACGGATTCGACCGCGTAGCTCCCCGGACTCGCCGGTACCTCCGTTCCCGTGAGGCGCACGACGCGCGTCTTCGATGCGTCATCGCCGAAGGTGAGCCGATAGCAGCCAAGCCAGAACGCGAGCCCGGAGGCTGCCGGTTCCGCTGCGGCGGCGCCGATGCCGACGCCGGCATTCGCGAACAGCAGGGACGTGGCGCACACGGCGCCGAGGATACGAAGGGGCATGTTCATGGGCACGCACTATAGCGCCGCCGGCTCGTGGTACCCCGGCGAACTATCGCCGTGTGCGCGCCCGTTCAGCGCCCAGCAGGCCGGAATGGGTACGGTGTGTGGCATGAACCTTTCGCGCGCCCAACTCGACGGCAATCTCGACCAGCTCGAAGCCGACCTGCCCGGCCTGCTCGAATCATCGAGTCGCACCGATGCGCGCGCCGCCTTGCGCACTCGTGGCGACGAAATCCTGCGATCCGCGGCCTCCGAGGACGACCGGCGTCACGCACGCGAGCGCATCGAAGCGATGACGCGCGAACACGGCCTCGGCTGAATCCGCAGGCACTTGCCACGCTGCCGCGCAGGGCACGAGCGGCCGCGTCGACCGTCGACCCGCTCAGTTGAGGTCGCTCGCCGCCTTGACGCGATCGAGCTGCCAGCCCGGCCGCGGACGAGTTCCGTCCGCGCGCAGCCACTCGCGCCCGTTGATGAGCCGGAATCCCGGCATGAGGCCCGCGTTGGCCCAGCGCTGCACCGCTTCGAGCTGGCTCTGGGCAAGCCGGATCGCGAGCACTTCGCCGATGCCGAAGTCGATGTAGATCTCGTACCAGCGTACCCCCGGCGGCGATTCGCGCGCCGGGATGATCAGGCACGGGGAATCCGGTGCGTTCCCGCGCAGGTCGTCGACAATCGGAGCATCCGCCTCGATCTCGAATACCGCGACGCGTTGCCAGCCCTCACGTGATCTCGGGACGCTCATGGCGGTCTCCTCATGCCTCGCGACGGATTTCGCGACAGCACGAGATTCCGCTTTTGCGCCTAATTGCAATTGTGACGCACCCCGCAACGCCGCGCGTTGAGGGATTCTCCCCTGCCGGCCGATCTCAGCGTTCGTGCAGGACCTTCTCGACGTCGACGATGTCGACACCCTGCATCCGGCCGAGCAGCGCATCGAACCACGGCTTGTGCGAACTGCCGACGACCGACAGCACGCGCGCGCCCGGCCGCGCGCCGAACGCGGCGCGGATGTTCGCGACCATGCGCAGGTTGCGCGTTTCCCATCCGGCGACGTAGAGCTGCCCATAGTGCTGCGGCGAAGGGTCGCGCAGCGCCGCACCGAAGTCGGCGGCGATCGCGATGCGCAGCACGTCGGGCCGGTTGACGTAGCGATACAGCGCGAGCATGTCGCCGGCCTTCTTGAGCGCATCCTCGCGGTCCCGCATCGCCCGCGCCTTCGGCCGGGCGGCGTCCCACGCGGCCTGGATCGCGCGACCGTAGGCCTCCTCGTCGTCCACCGCGACGTTGTCGCCGGTGTGGTCGTCGATCGGGAATACGCGCTGCAGTCCCAGGCGCGCGGCGAGTCGCGCCGCGACCTGATCGCTTTCGTTGTTGCGCGAGCCACGCTTGGCCAGCAGATCGACGAGCGATTCGTCGAGCCCGTCGCCCGCATGCCGCTCCGCCGGCGGCAGCTGCAGCCATTGCACGAGCGCGGACGACGGGTCGTTCGCGGCGAGGAACAACGCGGCGAGATGCCGGCGCTGAGCCGGCGTCGGCTGCGCCGGCCATTGCGCGAGCACCTCGTTCGAGGCGGCGATGGCCGCGGGCACGTCGAGCCCGGTCGCCTTCTTCGCCGCTTCGGTGTCCTTGCAATACGGCGAGATGCCGTCCGGCGGGTAGACCTTCGGATGGCGCGCGAGCAGGTCGCACTGCTCGCCGGAAAGATTCTCGATCGTGATCACGTCGGGCTTGAACGCAGCGAGCCGCTCGAGCACGGGGTCGAGCGAGGCCGGATCGAGTTGCTTCATGCCGGAGAGGTGCACGCTGCCGAGCACGAGCACCTGCGCGCGCGGCCCCGCCATCGATGCGTCGAGCGTCGACAGGTCGACATCCGCGTGCGCGCCGCCGGCCAACAGCATGGCCGATCCCACTGCAATCCACTGCTTCCTCATGCGTCGCTCCGGGCACGGTCCGCGACCGCACGGCGCGATCGCGCGGGATCCGCGGCCCCGCGAGGCGATCGATCGACGCCACCGGCGGCCACGCTGTTTCCCGTCGCCGCTTCGATGCCCGAAGCGCGTGGAGGGTTTAAGCGCGCGCGAGCGGCCGCCGCGCGCGAACATCCTGCAACCCGCAGGCGATGCCGGAGCGCGAAGAGCACGGGCCGGAACGGCGGCGACCGAACCGCGCGACACCCAACACGCCGCAGTCCCGACCCATGCAGCCGTACGCGCCTATCGCGGCTCGTCGCCGCGTGGCGCATGATCCTCGAGGTCGCGCATGACCTCGGCATCCTTTTCGTCGCCGGGCCTGGCGTGCGCAAGGCCTTCGCGTTCCTCCGCCGTGGGCGCGTCCGTCGCGTCCTCGGCCGATCCCTTGATCGTCCTCCCGCCCCGGGTGTGCTCCTTCACGAAGCGCTCGGCGTCTTCCTGGTAGCGGCGGGCGGACTCGTAATCGCCTTCGCCCTGGATCTTGTCGTCGATCATCTGCGTGCTCCATCGGTTTCGCGGTGCCATGCGCGCACGCGTGCACGCATCGCGTTGCATGCATAGCAAGCTCCGGATGAACGCCGTCCCCCGCGCGCCGCCGCGGTTTGGCCCGGCTTCAGCGGCGGGCGCGCGCTCGCCGAGGCAACACTTCAGTCACATGCGCGCGAATGCGGCGAACGTGTACGGTCGACCCACCCACCATGACCGGGACGCCGATGACACGTTGCCCTGCCCTGGCGAGCGTCGCCCTCGCCGCTGCGATGAGCGTGTCCTGGGCGGCGCGCGCCGAACCTTACGCCGCCGTGATCCACACCGACGACGTGGATCGCTTCTATCGACTGTACGACGCGACGCACGGGCATCCGAGCGCGGAGCAATTGCAGCGCGATTACCTCGATGTCGGCACGGAAGGCCTGCACGAACTCGCCCGGCAACGCCGTGTCACGGGCGCGCGCATCGCCGAGACGCTCGCGCAGCGGCCCGCGCTGTATGCGGACGCGAAGCGTTGCCTGGCCGTGCTCCCGCGCGTGCGCGGGCGCCTCGCGACCGCGATCGCGACGCTCGCCAGGCTCCATCCGCAGTCGCAGCTGCCGCCCGTGACGATCGCGGTCGGCCGCGGCAAGCCGGTCGGCATCGGTAGCCCCCTCACGGGCGTGCAGATCGGCCTCGAGGCGCTGTGCGCAACGGAGTGGCTCAATCCCGACGTCGAGCAACGCTTCGTCACCGTCATCGCGCACGAATACGCGCACACGCAGCAGGCCGCGGCGCTCGTCGACAAGGAGCATCCGACCGTGCTCGAGGGCTCGCTGGTCGAGGGCGCGGCGGAATTCGTCGCCGAGCTCATCGCCGGGCATGCGTCGTACGCGTACTTCCCGGCGCTCACGCGCGGTCGCGAACGGGCGATCGAAACCGCGTTCGCCGCGGACCTCGACAAGACCGATCTCTCCGATTGGCTCTACAACAGTACGCCCGACAAGCCTGCGGACCTCGGTTACTGGGTCGGCTATCGCATCGTCAAGGCGTACTACCTGCATGCGTCGGACAAGCGTGTCGCGCTGAGCGACATCTTCGCGATGACCGACGCTCATGCGTTCCTCGAGAAGAGCGGCTGGCAGCCGGGTATCGAGCTGCACTAGGGCGCGGTCAGCGGCTTCGCGCGGCGCGATTCAGGCCAGGATCGACGCGAACGCCGCGATGCGACCGGGCTCGACCGGCGCCGTCGGCACGAGCCAGGCCTCGCCCCCGATGGCGCTCGTACAGGGTCCGTAGCTGCACACGCGAATCGGGCGCTGTGACGCCTGCGCGCGAAGCGCATCGAGCACCGCGCGCAGGATCGGACCGCCGAACGGCGTATAGAGGTAGAACACCGTGCCCGTGGAAAGATCCGCGACGCGCGCGTCCTGTTCAAAGAAGGCGACGCGGTCGAGCTTCAAGGCCATCGCCGCTGCGCGCGAGCGCGCGACGTAGGCGCCTTGCAGCTCGATGCCGATCGCGCGCGCGTCCGTGCACAAGCCGACCAGCAGCGGCACGTGGCCAAGACCGGAGCCGAGGTCGACGAGCACGTCGTCGCGTCCGAGCGCCGCGCGTTCGAAGAGATCGAACACATGGCGCGCTGGCGTGGGCTGGTAGAAGACCATCCCTTCGGCGAGAGGCTCCGCACCATCGGGCTCGTCGAGTCCAAGGATGCCGGCGACGAGGTCGTCCCGATGATCGTAGCGGTCACCACCCGCGACGGCACCCTCCGCGGCGAGTCGAAGCAGGCGTTCGCGGCCGCGACCGCGCTGCAGGTCGGCGCGCAGCGCCTCGAACAGGCGCCGATCGACGGCCTCGAGACGGGCGCGCAG
>NZ_DATDMY010000136.1:0-5676 GCF_036518555.1 Dokdonella sp.
ACGATCTGCGCGGCGCCGTCGAGGATCGCGGTCTCGACGTCCTTGCCGTGCTCGAGGTGCCAGTTGATGTTCTCGATCGTCACGGTGGCGTCGTCGACGAGGATGCCCACCGCGAGCGCGAGGCCGCCGAGCGTCATGATGTTGAGCGTCTCGCCCGCGGCCGCGAGCATCGCGATCGCGCCGAGCACCGACAGCGGGATCGAGATCGCGATGATCACGGTCGAGCGCCAGCTGCCGAGGAACAGCAGGATCATCAGGCTCGTCAGCACCGCGGCGATCACGCCTTCCTTGGCGACGCCGCTGATCGCCGCGCTGACGAACAGCGACTGGTCGCCGACCGGGGCGATCTTGAGGCCCTCGGGCAGGCTCGGCGCGAGTTCCGCGACCTTCTGCTTGATGCCCGAGATGATCGCGAGGGTCGAGATCGCGCCGCTCTTGAGCACCGACATCAGCACCGAGCGGCCGCCGTTCACGTGCACGATGTTCGTCTGCGGCGGGTTGCCGTCGTGCGCGTGCGCGACGTCGCGCATGGTGACCATCGTGCCGTTGACCGCCTTGATCGGCAGGTCGTTGAGCGCGTCGATGTCCTTCGGCGCGTTGTTGAGCAGCACGTTGTATTCGAAGTCGCCGATCTTCTGCGTGCCGACCGGCGTGATGAGGTTCTGCGCGGCGAGCGCATTGGCGACGTCCTGCCCGGACAGCCCCCGCGCCTGCAGCGCGGCCGGGTCGAGGTCGATCTGCACCTGGCGCGTCTTGCCGCCGAACGGGTACGGGATCGCCGCGCCGGGCACGGTGACGAGGCGCGTGCGGATCGCGTTCATGCCGAGGTCGGCGAGGTTCTGCTCGGTCAGGCCCTGGCCCGACAACGCGAGCTGGATGATCGGCACCGTCGCCGCGCTGTAGTTGAGGATCAGCGGCGGCGTGGTGCCGGCCGGCATCTGCTTGACCACGGTCTGCGACACCGCGGTCACCTGCGCGTTCGCGGTGCGGATGTCGACGTTCGGCTGGAAGTAGATCTTGACGATGCCGAAACCGTTGTACGAGTTGGCTTCGATGTGCTCGATGTCGTTGACCGTCGTCGTCAGCACGCGCTGGTAGGGCGTGACGATGCGCCCCGACATTTCGTCCGGCGACAGCCCCGTGTACTGCCAGGCGACGCCGATGACCGGAATGCGGATGTCCGGGAAGATGTCGACCGGCGTGCGCAGCGCGGCTATCGCGCCGGTGATGAGGATGAGCAGCGCGAGGACGACGAAGGTGTACGGGCGCGTGAGCGCGACGCGGACGATGCCGATCATGCGGAAGGCCATGGATGCTGCAGCCGCACATTATCGGTGCATGACGCGCATTCCCAAGCTGCGCGCGCATGAAGTTTTCTTCATGTTGGGTAAGGCGAGGGTTGAGGGCTGGAGGCTGGAGGCTGGAGGCTGAGGGCTGGAAGGCTGAGGGGCGCACGTTCGAAGTTGCCGGCGCGCCAACGGCCCGCGAAACCCGCTGACGCCCGCCCTGTGGGAGCGGCGGAAGCCGCGATGTTTTTCGAGGGGCCCAATGAGGGCCGAAGGCGGAAAGGCATCGCGGCTGCCGCCGCTCCCACAAAAACGGGCTCGCAGCGGCGAGGCTCATCTCGGCGAGCCGCCGGCCGACGTGTGGCCGTCCGGCTTATGTGGTCGTCAACACGACAAGCGCATGCGCGTGCCGCGCGGCGGGTTGTCGCCGATCGAGAATGCGTAGCCGTGCAGGCGCGCGATCGCCGCGACGAGCGGAAGGCCGAGCCCGTGCCCGGCCGCTTCCGCCGCGCCCGACGCGGCGCTGCGATAGAACCGCCGAAGCACTGCCTCGCGTTCCTCGGGCGGGATGCCGAGGCCGTCGTCGCTGACCTCGATCGCGACGCGCCCGCCTTCGGTCGCCGCCCTCAGCACGACACGGCCGCCGCGCGGCGCGAACTTGATCGCATTGTCGACGAGATTGCCGATCGCCTCGAACAGCAGGTGGCCGTCCGCGCGCAGCGGCGGCAGCGAGTCCGCTTCGAGCGCGAACGCGATGTCCTTCTCCTCCGCGAGCGGGGCGTACAGCTCGTGCACGCGGCGCACGGTCTCGCCGACGTCGACGACGCCGAAGCCCGCGCGACGTCCGATGTCCTCGAGCTCCGAGATGCGCAGCAGCGCACGGAAGCGATCGAGCAACGCGTCGGCCTCGACGATGCAGCGCTCGACGAGGTCGTTGCGCGGATCGCCGTCGCCGCCGAGCTGCTGCACGCGATGCAGCTGCGTGCGCAGGCGCGTGAGCGGCGTGCGCAGGTCGTGCGCGATGCTGTCGGACACGCCCTTGACCTCGCCGAGCAGGCGCTCGATCTGCTCGAGCATGCGGTTGACGATCGCCGCGAGCATGTCGAGCTCGTCGCGCCGCTCCGATACCGGCAGGCGCGCGCCGAGGTCGCCGCGCATGACCGGCTGGATCGCCGTCTCGATCGCGCGCACGCGGCGCAGCGGGCCGCGACTGAGCAGGTAGCCACCGAGCAGGCCGGGTACGAGCGTGAGCGAGAGCGCCCATAGCAATCCGCTGCGGATGATCGCGCCGACCTGGTCGACGACGCGGTAGTCGCGCGCGAGCAGCATCACGCTGCCGTCCTCTAGCCGTAGCGCGACCGCGTGCATGCGTCCCGCGCGTTCGCCGCTGATGCGCTGCACGCCGTCGGGCAGCGGATGCACGCGGCCGTCGATCGCGAGCCCGCTCGGCAGATGGTCGATGTCGCCGGCGAGATAGCGGCCCTGTGCATCGAACAGGCCCGACGCCATGAGTCCGCGCAGGTCGAGTTGCGTCGTCGCCGCGAGCAGCGCGGGCAGGTGCGCGCGATCGACCGAGGACAGGTAGCGCAGGCGTTGTTCGAGGATGCTGTCGACGATGCCGTCGAGGTAGTTCGCGGTCTGCCAGCGAATCGCGCCGATCAGAACGACCGTCCATGCGACGAAGAACGCACCGTAGACGAGCAGGAGGCGCTTCGTGCTCGAACGCCAGCGCCCGCTGAGCTCGTCCTGCCGAGGCGACGCCGCGCCCGCGTTCATGGCGCGCGCATCGCGTAGCCGCAGCCACGCACGGTGTGGATCAGCGACGCGAAGCCGTTGCCGTCGACCTTGCGGCGCAGCCGGCCGATGTGCACGTCGATGACGTTCGTGCCCGGATCGAAGTGGTAGCCCCACACCGCCTCGAAGATCATCGTGCGCGTGAGCACCTGACCCGCATGGCGCATGAGGTACTCGAGCAGGCGGAATTCGAGCGGCAGCAGATCGAGCGCGGTGCCGCCGCGGCGCGCGGTGCGCGCGATGAGGTCGAGCTCGAGGTCGCCGACGCGCAGTGTCGTCTCGCGTACGCCCGCGCCACGGCGCAGCAGCACCTCGATGCGCGCAGCCATCTCCTCCGGCGCGAACGGCTTGGTCAGGTAATCGTCGCCGCCCGCGCGCAGGCCGCGCACGCGCGCGTCGACGTCGCTGAGCGCACTGATCATGAGGACTGGCGTGTCGACGCCCGCGCGACGAAGTTCCGACACGAGCTCGAGTCCGTCCATGCCCGGCAGCATGCGATCGAGCGTGATCGCGTCGTACCCGCCCGCGAGCGCGCGCTCGAACCCCGCGCGGCCATCGCCGACGCAGTCGACCTCGTTGCCGGCGGCCTGCAGCTCCGCGGCGATCTCGCGCGCGGTGACCGCGTCGTCTTCGATGGTGAGGATGCGCGCCATGGTATCGGGGCGCAGCTTAGCGCAGCCCGCGATCGGTCACGCAGCGGCATCGCCGCCACTGCCGCCACAAGCGGGCACGGCGGCTGTGGGCCGGCGAGCTCCACCGTCAATAATTCGATCCCGACCACGTCAGCGCGTTCGTCGCGCCGACGATCCACGCAGTTCCCACCGCACGCTGCACCGGGCGAAACGCCGATGGCAAACGCGTCGGACGCCGGGACGAGCACGCCGATAACACGTCTGGCCCGCGATGGCCGATGGAACGCGTGGCTACGTCCCGGCGGATTCCATCATGGCCCGAGCACCTGCTGCTCGCCCCGCGAACTCACTCGGTCACTTGCAAGGGAGTCCATGCACGAATAGTCAGTCCGCGACCCGGGCCGGCACATGGCGCACCCACTGGCGCACGATGTGCTGTACGGCGGCAACACGCGCTGCAACCGAGCCGCGGCTCAGGAAGCTGATGCAAGCCCGGTCCGGCCCCAGCCACTGCAACAGGCCTTCCGGATCCTCAATCGAATCCCGGGCTATAGCGCTCTTCTTGACACCGAGGTGCAGGATGAGCTGAAGCGGGACCTTGCCGTTCAGGCGCATGGTGGCGAAGTGCTCGCCAGAATAGAAGCTGGGGGCGTTCCATTTGATCTCTTCGCCAATGCTGTCGACTGACGCAAGGATCGCGCAGCGCAACGCCTCGACGTCCTCACGCAGCGGCACGGGAAGGCCGGCAATGTAGTCGGCAACGGAACCTGCGGAAGGAGACTTGCGATTGCCCATGATGGCGCCTGAGCGGGCTGAACACCGGGGTCAAGCCGCGCCGCGAGGCAGCGTCGGCCAGCATGAATCGTTAGGCCGCGCGTTTGTCGGAAGCACCGTGAGAATGGGTAGCCAAGAACAGAAGAGTAATTACCGTCGGGATAATGAACCCCTTCAGATATGAAAGCGGATGCGTGCCTTGTAGGAAACGGAATGGAAGGTCAAAGAAATACGCCCAATAGTGCGTTGCCACCAGACTGGCGATGGCAATCCACATACCATACAGGGCGGGTCGTTTATTCAGGACCACTAGAACCAAGCTGCTGATGATAAGGACACGAAGGATGGATTGTATGTGCCGATATAGGTCATGCGTATTGGCATTACCAACATCGTAGATATCCGTACCGGAGCCAAGATACAGATCGTAGAGAGTGTATGCGTGGTAGAAAACCAGCAGGCCAGCGAGCGCACAAATTGTCAGCCGTCCGACAAGCAGCAATCCGCGAGATACCTGCATGGTCTTTTCAAATCCTTGCGGGGGTGCCCGCTCTGTGCAGCCTGACACCTGAGTTGAGCCGCGCCGCGATGCGGCGTCGCCTTGAATGATCGAATGGACTCCCCTCGTGTCGCCACACGGCTTCGATGAGAGCCAGGCGGATCATGATGATCCGGACACGGGATCGCGAGAGGAGTCCGCCATGCATGCTACGCCGACCAATGTCGCCATTTCCACCGTCGCCATCGACCTCGCCAAGGACGTGTTCGAACTCGCCTTCGCCGACATGCCGATCGCCAGCGGCTTCAGCGCGCCGGGGGCATCGGCATGATCACCGCGACCGCGCTCAGCGCCTCCGTGGGCGAGTTCGACCGCTTCCCGTCCGGACGTCATTTCGCCAGCTCGCTCGGACTGACCCCGCGCGAGCACTCCAGCGGCAGCACGCGCCGGCTCGGACGCGTCACCAAGCGCGGCGACGTCTACCTGCGCATGCTGCTCGTCCACGGTGCACGCACCGTGCTGCGCAGCGCGAAGGTCGCCGCGAAGAAGCAGCAACCGCTCGATCGAACCCGCACCTGGGCGCTCGCGCTCTCCGAACGGATCGGCCACAACAAGGCCGCTGTCGCTCTCGCCAACAAGCAGGCGCGGCGGCTTTGGGCCGCCGAGCATCACCGCCAATCCTTCGATCCCG
>NZ_DATDMY010000137.1:0-5029 GCF_036518555.1 Dokdonella sp.
CGCGAGCTCGACGTTAGTGCCGGCGCCGACGCGCAATCCGGCGCCGTGTTTCGTCGCCGGTGGCTGCGAGCCGGGGCCGAGCGCACCGTTGCGCAGGGTGAGTCCTTCGATGCGCACGGGTCGCGCGCTCGTCGCGGGGCGGATGTCGAGCACGCGATCGAGTGCGCCGCCGTCGATGATCGTCGCCTCGGCGCCGGCGCCCTGCAACACGAGATCGTCGTCGACGTCGAGGTCGCCGCTCGCCGACGCATCCTCGTCGCTGCCCGCGCGCGTGAGCGCGTAGGCGCCCACATCGAGCACGATCGTGTCCGCGCCGGCGAGCGCGTTGCTCTCCTGCATGGCCGCGCGCAGGCTGCAATGGCCGCCCATGTCGGCGCAGAGGCCGTCGCCGGGCATCGCGTCGACGGTATCGACGGTCGTGTCGGGCGTGAACACGGCCGCGTGCACGGTGCTTGCGAGCAGCGCGGCGATCGGCAGCAGGCGTTGCAGGTTCATGCGAGCCTCCGGGGAACGAGGGACCGCGTCGCGATCCACGGACTCCAACGAATTCCGGTGCCCGAACCTGTCACGTCTCGCGCGGCTCGACGGCGCAATGCGTCGTCGGACGTCGGTACCGCGCGGGGGCGTACGCGGTGGCCTCAGTCGAAACCGTCGCCGAAGAGGAAATCGTGCAGGAGGACACCGGTAGCCACGGAGACGGATGCACCGGATCGCAACATCGAATTGACCAGCACCGAGATCGTGCCGTCGCCGGCATCCGCCGAAACGAGATCGCGCAGGCCATCGCCGTTCGCGTCCACCGCGACGAGGCCGGTCGGCTGGAGGCCGAGCGGCAGGGGCGGCAGGGCGTCGAGGGTGATCTGGGTGGCGCCCGGAACGGTGTGGTTGATCCGGACCGACACCGTGTTGCCATCCGCGTCCGCGACGTCGGGTCTGCCGTCGAGGTCGAAGTCCGTCGCGATCGCACTTTGCGGGTTGGAGCCGGAAGAAAATCCCTGCTTCGCCTCGAACGCGACGTCGGTGGCACCGGGCGTGGTGATGTTCCGCAGGACGCCAACGCTCCAGAAGTCTGCGACGACGATGTCGCGGCGGCCGTCGCCGTTGAGGTCGGCAAGCGCGATCGAATGGCTCATCGCCTCGTCCACGCCCTGGACCGGCATGAAATTCGTCGTCGAGCTGCCCGCCGGCGTCATGTTCGTCGCGACGCCCATGGCGAGTCCCCCCGCGGCGAACAGGATATCGACGCGCCCGTCACCCGTGATGTCGGCGAGTTCGAGCGCGTTGGGTTGCGACGCCTCGGGCTCGGTCGAATACGCCTGCGGGGTGGCGAAGCTGATTGTCGTCGCGCCGCGCGGCGTCGTGTTCAACACCGTCGCGTACCCTGTCGCGTCGTTGGCAACGACGAGGTCCGTTCGTCCGTCCGCATTGAGGT
The DNA here is from genome assembly GCF_036518555.1 of Dokdonella sp. GTDB lineage: Bacteria > Pseudomonadota > Gammaproteobacteria > Xanthomonadales > Rhodanobacteraceae > Dokdonella_A. Next base: position 1,433 of record NZ_DATDMY010000137.1, read on the forward strand.
CGCCGGCCCGGACTGAGGTGACGAAGCCTCCGGCGTGGATGACGACCGGAGAAGAGAAAGCCATTTGGTGCGCACCGATGGGGGTTTCGTCGATCAGCACCGAAACCGAATCGCTGCCGATGTTGGCGACGACGATGTCGTCCCTGCCATCGCCGTCCATGTCGATCGCTTGGGCCTGGTCGGGAAAGGCGCCGGCGGGAAATGCCTGCGCCGCGCCGAACGCCGACGGGCCGCTGCCGGCGACGGAGGCGTTGGCGAAGACGGACACGCTGGCTCCGTCGAAGTTCGCCGCGACGAGATCGGGCTTGCCGTCGTTGTTGAAATCACCGGCCGCCAGCGAGCGCGAGAAGGCGCCGCTCGCATGGGCCTGACGCTGATCGAACGAAAGCGTCGCGGTCTTGTTCACGACGTTGTGGAAGATCGACAGGGATCCCGTAGCGTCGTTGCCGGCGATGATGTCGCAACGACCGTCGCCGTCGAGGTCCGCGATGACCACGGGCATCGGTTCGTCGCCGGTAGCGAACGTCACCGGCGGTGCGAACCGCGCGTTCGACGCACCGCTGCGTGTCGTGTTGCGCAACACCGACATGGAATCGCCGCTGCGGCTCGCGACGACGAGATCCACTCGGCCGTCGCCGTTGACGTCGGCGGCGGCGACGGGACCGGGGAACGTCCCGACCGCCCATGCGCTGGGCTCGGCGAATTGAACGTTCGCGCTTCCCGGCGCCGTGCGATTGATGGTGACCGAAACCCAGCCTGGAACGCCATCGGCCTTGCTCGAGACCAGGTCCGGTAACCCGTCATTGTTCACGTCGGCCGCCGTCACGCCGTAGGGACTGCCGGTGTCGAATACTTGCGGCGATGCGAACGTGGCGATGCCCGATGCCGTCGTCGTCGTGTTGACGAATACCGACAGCGAGTACGTCTGGTCGTTAGACACGATGAGGTCCGGGCGGCCGTCGAGATTGACGTCGGCGAGCGCGACGGAGCTCGGGTGCTGGCCGAAGGGCAGTGCCGGCTGAGCGTCGAACGCGGGCGCCGCGGCGCCCAGTGGCGTGACGTTGCGCACGATCGAAAGGGTGCCGTCGTCGTTCGCCACGACGATGTCCTTGCGGCCGTCGCCATCGAGGTCGGCCGCCGCCATCGCGCGCGGGTTGCCGTTCGTCGCGAAGGACTGCGCCGCGCCAAAGCTCGGTTGCGCCGCGCCGACCGGCGTCTCGTTGAGCACGACGGAAATCGCCGGCGAATCCGCCTGGGCGGCGACGAGATCGACGAGCCCATCATTGTTCACGTCGATCGCGACCACGGCGCGTGCGGCCGGCATGACGACGTTCGCGGGTGTCGCGAACGTCGCCGTCGTCGAACCCGGGGACGTCGTGTTCAGCAGCACGGCGAGTGCGCCATGGTTGTAGCTCGCGACGACGAGATCGAGCCGGCCGTCACCGTTCAAGTCGGGGGAAGCCATCGACGTCGTCGTGGTGAAACCAGGCACGCCGACGGTCTGAGCCGATGCGAACGCGGGCGCAGGGCCGATGCCCATCACCGAATCGATGTGCATGGAGAAGCTGCGATCGACCCCGGATGCGTCGCTCGCGGGGATCGTCACCGGGAGGAACAGGCCGGGCACGTCGGCAGCGACGATCGCTTCGCCCGAGGTCGCCTCGTAGTCGATGCCGGCGAGTGCGCTGCCGTCTTCCGTGTGATATGCGAAGACGACGTCGCTGCCCGGATCTCCCGAGCGAATGACCGGGAAGTACATCGTCTGCTCGGCGCCGGACACCTGCAGGCGGGGGCCGAGGATGGACAGTGTGGAGGGCGCCGCCATCAGCGGCGACGTCGCGCACCCGATCAAGATAATCGACAGCATGCGGAAAGCGGCGCGTCGCGAACGGGCCGGTCGATTCACGGGAAAGTGATCTCGCATGCGCATCTCAGAGACTCTGGTAATTCGGACCGCTGCCGCCTTCGGGCGTGGTCCAGGTGATGATCTCGTACGGATCCTTGATGTCGCAGGTCTTGCAGTGCACGCAGTTCGCCGCGTTGATCTGCAGGCGCTTGCCGGCGCCGTCGGCGACGATTTCGTAGACGCCCGCGGGGCAGAAGCGCTGGCACGGATTGCCGTATTCCTCGATGCACTTCGTGATGCAGATGTTCGGGTCGGCCACCTTGAGGTGGATCGGCTGGTCCTCGTCGTGCTCGGTCGCGGCGAAGTAGACGCCGGCGAGGCGGTCGCGCGGTGCGAGCGTGCGCTCGACGTAGTCCGGTTGTGCCGGGGAAGGCGCATTCGGTCCCGGCTGCATCGCCGCGGTCGCGGCGTCGATCTTCTCGAGCGAATTCCAGTCGGCGTGGTTCTTCAGCGTCCACGGCGACAGCCCCTGCGTGACCGTCTCCCATCCCGCGTTGGCGAGGCCGAGCCAGAGTCCCCTGTTGAAGCCGGGCCGGATGTTGCGCACCTTCCTGAGCTCCGCGCCGACCTTCGACGCGCGCAGGGTCGCGTCCCAGCCCGCGCTCGTCTTCTTCGCCGCGACGTGTTCGGCCGCGAGCATGCCCGATCGCAGCGCCTGGTGCGTGCCCTTGATCTTCGGCACGTTGAGCAGGCCGGCCGCATCGCCGACGAGCAGCGCACCGGGCATCTCGACCTTCGGCAGCGACTGCCAGCCGCCTTCGATGAGCGCGCGCGCGCCGGCCGAGACGATCGTGCCGCCGTCGAGCAGCGGCTTCACGAGCGCATGGTTCTTCACCTGCTGGAACGCTTCCCACGGGCGGAACAGCGGGTCGGCGTAGTCGAGTCCGGCGACGAAACCGATCGCGACGCGATCCTTGTCGAGGTGGTAGAGGAAGCTGCCGCCGTAGGTCGCGTTGTTCATCGGCCAGCCGAGCGTGTGCATGACCTTGCCCGCTTCGGCGCGGCCCGGCGGCAGTTGCCACAGTTCCTTGATGCCGATCGCGTACGTCTGCGGGTCGCTGTCCTTGTCGAGTGCGTACTTCGCGATGAGCTGCTTGCTGATCGAACCGCGGCAGCCTTCGGCGAGCACGGTCAGCGGCGCGCGGATATCGATGCCTTGCGTGTAGCCGGGCTTGTGGCTGCCGTCGCGCGCGACGCCCCTGTCGCCGATGCGCACGCCACACACCGCGCCGCTCTCGTCGAACAGCGCCTCGGCCGCGGCGAAGCCCGGGTAGATCTCGACGCCGAGCGCTTCGGCCTGCGGCGCGAGCCATGCGCACAGCGCGCCGAGCGAGATGATGAAGTTGCCGTGGTTGTGCATCTGCGGCGGCGTCATCGGCGACTTCGTCGCGCGCACGGCGTCGTGCAGGAACCAGAACTCGTCCTTCGCGACCGGCACGCAGATCGGCGGCGGGTTGTCGCGCCAGCCGGGCAGCAACGCATCGAGCGGGCCGGGTTCGATGACCGCGCCCGACAGGATGTGCGCGCCGATGGTCGACGCCTTTTCGATGACGCAGACGCTCAGCTCCGGATTCAGCTGCTTGACCCGGATGGCGAACGCGAGGCCCGCGGGGCCGGCACCGACGGTGACGACGTCGTACTCCATCACGTCGCGTTCGATCTCAGCCGCGGTCTCGCTCATGCCGTTCTCC
>NZ_DATDMY010000138.1:0-5561 GCF_036518555.1 Dokdonella sp.
TGCGACCCGGCCGCCGTTTCGTTTCCGCGCGGGCGCTCAGCTCGCGAGCAGGCGGTTCATGCGCGCGATGAACGCCGCCGGGTCGGCGAGCTGGTCGCCGGCGGCGAGCTGCGCTTCCTCGAGCAGCAGCCGCCCGAGATCCTCGCTGCGTGCGGCTTCGTCCTCCGCGGCGAAACGCTGCACGAGCGGATGGCGCGGATTGACCTCGAGCACGGGCTTGCTCGCGGGGACGTCGTGGCCGGCTTCGCGCAACAACCGTTGCATGTGCAGCGCCATGTCGTACTCGCCGAGCACGATGCAGCTCGGCGAGCCGGTCAGGCGATGGCTCACGCGCACCTGCTCGACCTTGTCGCCGAGCACGCCGGCCAGTTTGTCGAGCATCGGCCTGGCCTCTTCCTCGACCTGCTTGCGCTGCTCCGCGTCGGCGCCGTCGGCGGCCTCGAGTTCGCCTTTCGCGGCGTTGCGCAGCTTCTTTCCGGCGTACTCGCCGAGATAGCCGATCATCCATTCGTCGATTCGATCACTGAGCAACAGCACTTCGATGCCGCGCGCGCGCAGCGATTCGATCTGCGGGCTGCCCTTGGCCGCCGCATGCGTGTCGGCCGTGACGTACCAGACCACGTCCTGGCCAGCCTGCATGCGGCCGATGTAGTCGTCGAGCGAGACGTTCTTCTGTGCGTCGTCGCCATGCGTCGAAGCGAAGCGCAGCAGCTTCGCGATGCGCTCGCGGTTCGCCCCGTCCTCGGCCACGCCCTCCTTGAGCACGTTGCCGAATGCGTTGGTGAACTGCTGGTACTTGGCGGGCTCGTCCTTGGCGACCTTCTCGAGCAGGTCGAGCGTGCGCTTGACGCAGGCGCTGCGGATCTGCGCGACGAGGCGATTCTCCTGCAGGATCTCGCGACTCACGTTGAGCGGCAAGTCGTCGGAGTCGACCACGCCGCGCACGAAGCGCAGGTAGGCCGGAAGCAGCTGCTCGCTCGCGTCCATGATGAACACGCGACGGATGTACAGCTTGAGCCCGTGGCGCTCGTCGCGGCCGCTGAACACGGCGTCGAATGGCTGTTTCTCCGGCACGTACAGCAACGACGTGTAGCTCTGCGAGCCCTCGACGCGATTGTGCGCCCACGCCAGCGCATCATTGAAATCGTGCGAGAGCGACTTGTAGAACGCCTGGTATTCGTCGTCGGCGATCTCGCCCTTCGGCCGCGTCCACAGCGCGGCGGCGTGGTTGACCGTCTCCCATTCGTCCGACGGCTTGCCGTCCTTCTCGACCGGCACGCGGATCGGGAACGCGACGTGGTCGGAGTAGCGCTTGATCAGGTCGCGCAGCCTCCAGCCGTCGAGGAACTCGCCCTCGTCCTGCTTGAGGTGCAGCGTCACCGTCGTGCCGCGGCGCGGCTCGTCGACGGCCTCGATCGTGTAGTCGCCGCTGCCGGACGACTGCCAGCGCACGCCTTCGCCCGCGGGTGCGCCGGCCTTGCGCGTGACGAGCGTGACGCGATCGGCAACGATGAACGCGGAGTAGAAGCCTACGCCGAACTGGCCGATCAACTGGGTGTCCTTGCGCGCGTCCCCCGACAGCGACTCCAGGAAGCGCCGCGTTCCCGAGCGCGCGATCGTGCCGATATTCTCGATCACTTCCTCGCGCCCCATGCCGATGCCGTTGTCGCGGATCGTCAGCGTGCGCGCGTCCTTGTCCCACGACACCTCGATGCGCAGTTCGCTGTCGTCGGCGGTCAACGACGCGTTCGACAATGCAGCGAAGCGCAGCTTGTCGCACGCGTCCGAGGCGTTCGAGACGAGTTCGCGCAGGAAGATTTCCTTGTGCGAGTAGAGCGAATGCGTGACGAGATGCAGGACTTGCGAGACCTCGGCCTCGAAGGACCTGGTTTCGGCGGCATTGGACATGGAACTCCCTCCGTAGATCTGGCTGCGGCCCAGAATGGAGTCGGCGGACGCGGCGTTCAAGACGGCTCGCGCGCGCGGTATGGTGCGTGAAGCCGGGCGGCGGCCTGTTCCGCGCAGCGCCCCATCGACGGCCGGCGGTGCCGGCCACCCGAGGAACGGCAATCCGTAGGGCGGCTCAAGGCCGAAGGCCGGAGCCGGGACAGAAGGCCGCCGCCCCCAACGCGTGCCATGGCGGATCCGCCGCCGCGCCGCTTGATCCGCCCAACGGCTTGATCCGGCCCACCGTGTTCAACCCAAAAAAAAGCGGCCGTCGTTTCCGACGGCCGCTCTGACGAGGAGCACAGACGCGACTCGTATGCTCCAAGACGGTATGTGGTGCTGCGTCAGCCTTCCTTCTTCGCGTGCGCGGAGAGATCCTCGCGGATGCGCGCCGCCTTGCCCTCGAGGCCACGCAGGTAATACAGCTTCGCGCCGCGCACTTTGCCGCGACGCTTGACGACTACCGAATCGATCGACGGGCTGTGCGACTGGAACACGCGCTCGACGCCGGTGCCGTGCGAGATCTTGCGCACGGTGAACGCGGAGTTCAGGCCCGCGTTCTTGCGTGCGATGACGACGCCTTCATAGGCCTGCACGCGCTCGCGGTTGCCTTCCTTGACCTTCACGTTGACGATCACGGTGTCGCCCGGGCTGAACTCCGGCAGCGTGCGGGTCATCTGGGCGGCTTCGAATTGCTGGATCAGGTTCATGACACTCACCACTCTGGTCTGATTTTTTTCGTCGACGCCGGACTGGCCCGCCGCCTTCATTCACCGGATTCGCGGTCCGGCGTGTTCTGTTCGTGCTCGCGCTGGAACTCGACCAGCAGCGCGCGGGACTTCTTGTCCAGCTCGATCCGCGCGAGCAGATCGGGCCGCCGCAGCCAGGTGCGACCCAGCGACTGCTTCAGGCGCCAACGCGCGATCGCCGCGTGGTCGCCCGACGTCAGCACCGCCGGCACGTCGCCCCACTCGTGATGCTCGGGTCGCGTGTAGTGCGGGCAGTCGAGCAGGCCGTTCGAGAACGAATCCTGCTCGGCCGACATGGCATCGTTCAGCACCCCCTGCTGCAGGCGTCCGACCGCATCGATCACGATCGCCGCAGCGAGTTCGCCGCCCGAGAGCACGTAGTCGCCGACGGAAACCTCCTCGTCGACCGCGCGCTCGAGAAACCGTTCGTCCACGCCTTCGTAGCGTCCGCTCAGCAGGACCAGATGATCCAGCCGCGCGAGCTCCGCCACCTTGGCCTGGTCGAGCCGCACTCCCTGCGGACTCAGGTAAACCACTTTCGACTCTCTCGAACCGGCCGCGGCGCGCACGCTCTCGAGCGCCTTCCGCAACGGTTCGATCATCATCACCATGCCGGGACCGCCGCCGTAGCTGCGATCGTCGGCCGAACGATAGTTGTCGCTGGCGAAATCACGCGGATTCCAGGTTGCGATCTCGATCAACCCGCGCTCGCGCGCGCGCCCCACGACTCCTATCCGTGCACAGCCCTCGATGAAATCCGGAAACAACGTGATGACATCGATGCGCATGTCGTTCCTGCGTCCGTCCCGGGCGCACCAGCCGGACTCCAGTCCGTCTTCCGTGTCCTAGAATTCCGGGTCCCAGTCGACGGTGATGAGGCCTCCATCGAGATCGACCGCGGTCACGAACCGGCCGGGCAGGAACGGGATCAGCCGTTCGCGCTCCGCGTCCCTGACCACCAGCACGTCGTTCGACCCGGTCGCAATCAGATGCGACACGCGCCCGAGCGCCCTGCCTTCGACCGTGACGACCTCGAGTCCTTCGAGATCGGCCCAGTAGTACTCGCCGGGCGCCGCCTTCGGCAACGCCGAACGCGCGACCCAGATCTCGGTGCCGACCAGCGCCGCGGCAGCGTCGCGGTCCGTCACACCGGGCAGCTCGGCGACGATGCCCTTGCCCTGGGCCCGCCCGCGACCGCCTTCGACCACCGTCTCGCCGGCCGCCGATCGCATTCGCCACGGCATGTAGCGAAAGATCTGCGTCCGGGGTTCCGTGTACGACTCGAGCTTGAGCTCGCCCCGCACGCCGTGCACACCGACCACCTTGCCGAGCAGGACGAATTTCTCCGACCCGCTCACGCGATCAGGCTGCCTTCTTGCTGGCTTCCTTGTAGAGCGACTTGACCTTCTCGGTCATCTGCGCGCCCTTCTCGACCCACGACTTGACCTTCGCGGTGTCGAGTTCCAGACGCACGTCCTTGCCGGCCGCGATCGGGTTGAAATAGCCGACGCGTTCGATGCTGCGGCCGTCGCGCGCGTTGCGCTCGTCGGTCACGACGATGTGGTAGAACGGACGACCCTTGGCACCGCCACGGGAAAGACGAATCTTGACCATTGTTTTTGCTCGATATTTTGCGAAGTCATCGACGTTCGTACCCGGACCGTTGAGCGGCCGTCGCGCGTCGGGAGCCGGGCATTCTAGCGGGAATCAGGAAAAAATAAAGCCCCGCAACGACTTGTCCCCGCTCCGCAGGCGAAAGCCGTCCCCGCCCTTAGCTCGGACGGCAGGGCGCCTCGACCCACGGCATGGCCCCTGGCCGCGATCCGCGTGGCTCAGGGCACGAAGCCGCGAATGTCGAAGCCGTCCCGGAATACCGTCGAGCTCGTCCCCGGCAGCGCGCCGTTCGCGATCCAGTCGTAGATCAGCGCCTGCTGCTCGGGCAGCAGGCCGCCGCCGTAATTGTCGAGCGGCATGCGCGCGCCGACGCCGGGCGTGTCGCAGTTGACCTTGCGGAACAGCAGGCTGTCCTCGGGTCGCCCCGGCACGACGTAGAGGATGCCCTCGTCTTCCCCGCTCGGCACGCCGACGAGATGGCCCCACGAGGCGCCCGCGCTGAGATCGAGTCCGCCGCTCGGCATCGGCGGCGGCGCGAAGTGGCAATCGATGCAGCCGGCGCTGCCGCCGTTCGTCGCGTAGTCGTCGAACAGGGCCTGGATCGCCGCGCCGTAGGTGATCGCGTAATCCGGCGGGATGTCGGCGATGCGCGTGCAGCCGGCGGGCACGCCCGCGTACGCGCGCACGGCCGCGCAGGCCAGCACGATGCCGGCCACGACCGCGATGGCCGGCGCCGTGCGCATCGACTCAGACGAAACCGAGATTGGCGCTGCCGAAGTTCGCGAGGTTCGGGAAGATCGCCGCGAGGTCGGTCGGCGAGGTCACGCCGAGCCATTGCGCGAGCGTCGCCGCGTACTGGTCGACGCCGATGCCGGGGATCATCTGGCCGCGCGAGAAGTTGTTCGGCGCGTCGAGATGCTGGTCCGGGAAGCCGCTGATCGGCCCGCCGCCGTTCGTGTACAGCTTGCCGCCGTTGACCGCGCCGCCGAGCACGAACTGCACGCCGCCCCAGGCATGGTCCGAGCCGGACCCGTTCGACTGCAAGGTGCGCGCGAACTCCGAAGCGGTGAACAAGGTCACCTCGTCCTGCGCGTCGACGTCACCCGGCGCGAGCGCCTGCCAGAACGCGGACACTGCGTCGGAGACGAGCTTGAGCAACGCGGCATGATCGTTGTTGCCGCCCGACATCAGGCCCGAATGCAGGTCGAAGCCGCCGAGGCGCACGTAGTAGATCTGGCGAGCGGCGTAGTT
>NZ_DATDMY010000139.1:0-12223 GCF_036518555.1 Dokdonella sp.
CGGCGAGCCGCGTCGCCGTGCGTGCGTCGAGGCCGTCGTCGCAGCCGCGCAGCCATTCGAGCAGGTCCACGTAGCCGGCGAGGTATTCGCGCGCGGCAGGGTCGAAATGCGAGGTGCGCGTGTTGACGAAGTCGAGGCAGAGGCTGCCGCCGACGCGTTCGATGCGGGCGAGTTCCGCGTTCATGGTCTTCCGATATAACCGGTAAACGCATTTTGACAGGTTTACAAATGCGGCGCATGCTAACCGTCTAAATACATATGGAGGGTTATCATGGGCATGACCGGAACCGATCCCGCGCGCCGCCGCATGCTCGGGGCGCTGCTCGCCGCGGGCGCCTGCGCGGTCGCACCGACCCTGCGCGCGGCGGCGCCACGCAGCATCGACGTCGTCGGCGCGCCGTCGAACCTCGGCCTCAGGCCGTTGCGTCCCGGCCATGTGCCCGGCGCGTTCCGCGCACCCGCGGCGCTGCGCGCGCGGCGCGTCGTCGAGCGGCTCGGCGCGCGCGACCGCGGCGACGTCGCGGCGCCCGCGTACGCTCCCGCGCCCGACGCCGCGACCGGCTACCGCAACGGTGCGGGCCTCGTCGCGTTCACGCCGCGCCTCGCCGAATGCGTCGGCGCGAGCCTCGACGCGGGACGCTTCGTGCTCGTGCTCGGTGGCGACTGCAGCGTGCTGCTCGGCGGCGCGCTCGCGCTGCGCCGGCGCGGCCGCCACGGCCTGCTGTTCATCGACGGCCACAGCGACTTCTACTTCCCGCGCACGCCGCGGCCGCTGACCGCGGCCGGCATGGATCTCGCGCTCGCGACCGGCCACGGTCCCGACGCGCTCGTCGACATCGATGGCGGCAAGCCGTACTTCGCCGAACACGACACCGTCGTCTACGCGTATCGCGACCACGGCACGCCCGACGAAGTCGAGACCGAACGATTCGAACGCGCTGCATTCCTGCGCCTGCCGATCGAGCGCCTGCGCGCGCGCGGTGTCGCCGCGACGATGGATGAAGCATTGCAGCGGCTCGGGCGAACCGAGTTGCGCGGCTTCTGGATCCACGTCGACGTCGACGTGCTCGACCCGGCCGTGATGCCTGCGGTCGACTCGCCCGATCCCGGCGGCCTGCGCCTCGCCGAACTTGAGGATTCGCTCGCGCTCGCGCTCGCGTCGCCGCGCGCGCTCGGCCTCGAACTCACGATCTTCGATCCCGACCTCGACGCCGATGGCCGTCTCGCCGAACGGCTCGTCGGCGTGCTCGAACGCGCGTTCACGCGGGCGGGACGGTTCGGGCTCGCCATGCCGGCCGGGTAGCGACCGTGGCGGAGCATCCCCCGCGCCCTCCGGTTCGCCGCCGTCCGCGCGAGCGCGCATCGGTCCTGCTCGCACGGTCGTCGACGAGCGGACTCCCGCCTGCGCGGAAGCGATGCCGCAACGATCCCGCTACTCGCCGAGCGTGAGCAACGACGCGTTGCCGCCCGCGGCGGTCGTGTTGATCGTGAGCGTGCGTTCGGTCGCGAAGCGGACCAGGTAGTGCGGGCCGCCCGCCTTCGGGCCGGTACCGCTGAGGCCTTCGCCGCCGAATGGCTGCACGCCGACGACCGCGCCGATCTGGTTGCGGTTGACGTAGCAGTTGCCGACCTTGGCGCGGCGCGCGATGTGCTCGATCGTCGCGTCGATGCGGCTGTGCACGCCGAGCGTGAGGCCGAAGCCGGTCGCATTGATCGCGTCGATGACCTGGTCGAGTTCGCTGCCTTTCCAGCGCAGCACGTGCAGCACCGGGCCGAACACTTCCTGGGTGAGCAGCGACAGCGACGGGATCTCGTACGCGCGCGGCGCGAAAAACGTGCCGTGTTCGGCGTCCGCGTCGAGCTTGGCCTCGTTGATCTTCTTCGCCTCGCGGTCCATGCGCGCGGCATGCTCGACGAGGAACGTGCGCGACGGTTCGTCGATGACCGGGCCGACGTCGGTCGACAGCTTCGCCGGGTCGCCGACGACGAGTTCGTCCATCGCGCCCTTGAGCATCGCGATGACCTTGTCGGCGATGTCTTCCTGCACGTACAGCACGCGCGCGGCCGAGCAGCGCTGGCCGGCCGAGTCGAACGCCGACGCGAGCACGTCCTTGACAAGCTGTTCGGGCAACGCCGAGGAGTCGGCGATGAGCGCGTTCTGGCCGCCGGTTTCGGCGATCAGCGCGGCGATCGGTGCGTTGCGCGCGGCGAGCGTGCGGTTGATGGTCCACGCGGTCTCGGTCGAGCCGGTGAAGCAGACGCCGGCGACGTCGGACTTGGTCAGCAGCGTGTTGCCGATCATCGAGCCTTTCGCGGGCACGAACTGCAGCACGGCTTCCGGCACGCCGGCTTCATGCAGCAGCTTCACCGCGGCATGGCCGACGAGCGTCGTCTGGTCGGCCGGCTTGGCGATCACCGCGTTGCCCGCGGCGAGGCCGGCGGCGACCTGGCCCATGAAGATCGCGAGCGGGAAGTTCCACGGGCTGATGCAGACGAACACGCCGCGCCCGCGCAGGAACAGCTGGTTCGATTCGCCGGTCGGGCCGGGCAGCGCTTCGGGCGTGCCGAACAGCTTGCGCGACAGCGCGGCGTAGTAGCGGCACATGTCGGCCGCCTCGCGCACTTCGGAGATCGCGGCCGGAATCGTCTTGCCCGCCTCGCGCACGCACAGCGCGATGAACTCGCCGCGGCGCTGTTCGAGCAGGTCGGCCGCGTGCTCGAGGATCGCGGCGCGGCTCGCCGCGGGCAGCGCATCCCAATCCGGCTGCGCGGCGACCGCGTTGGCGAGCGCCTTCTCGATCGTCGCGGCGTCCGCGTTGCGCGTCTCGCCGACGACCTCGCGGCGATCGGCCGGATTCGTCACCGCGCGCGGCGCTTCGCCCGTGCTCGCGCCCGGAACGAGCGGCGCCGCGCTCCACGGCCCGCGTGCCGCGTTCACGGCTTCGGCGAGGGCCTTGAGTTCATTGTCGTTGGCGAGGTTCACGCCCATGGAATTCTTCCTGCTGGCACCGTAGAGGCCGACCGGCAGCGGAATGCGCGGGTGCGGCTTGGAGGAGAATGCGCGCACCGTCTCGCACGGGTCGGCGACGAGGTCGCGGATCGACACGTTTTCGTCCACGACGCGGTTGACGAACGAGGTATTGGCGCCGTTCTCGAGCAGGCGCCGCACGAGGTAGGGCAACAGGTCCTCGTGGCTGCCGACCGGCGCGTAGACGCGGCACGGCACGTCGAGGTGTTGCTCGCCGACGACCTCGGCGTACAGGTCGGCGCCCATGCCGTGCAGGCGCTGGAACTCGAACGGGCGCTTCCGTGCGTAGTGGTGGATCGCCGCGATCGTGTGCGCGTTGTGCGTCGCGAACTGCGGATAGACGAGGTCGGGGCCGGCCGCGAACAGGCGCTTCGCGCAGGCGAGGTAGGACACGTCCGTGTTCGGCTTGCGCGTGTAGACCGGATAGCCGGCGAGGCCCTGCTCCTGCGCGCGCTTGATCTCCGAATCCCAGTACGCGCCCTTGACGAGGCGCACGCACCAGCGGCGACCTGCCTTGCGCGCGGTGTCGGCGAGCCAGTCGATCACGAACGGGCAGCGCTTCTGGTATGCCTGCACGGCGAGGCCGAAGCCGTTCCAGCCCGCGAGCGAGTCGTCGGCGAACACCGCGCCGATGACTTCGAGCGAGAGCTCGAGGCGGTCCGATTCCTCGGCGTCGACGGTCATGCCGATGCCGTTGGCCTTCGCGAGCTGGGCGAGCTCGAGCAGCTTCGGCGTGAGTTCGGCGTGCACGCGCGCGCGCTTGGCGACTTCGTAGCGCGGATGCAGCGCGGACAACTTGACCGAGATCGACGGCGCATCGAGCACGCTGTCGAACGGGCCGCGCCGGCCGAGCGCGTCGATCGCGTCCTTGTAGGCGCGGTGGTAGCGCCCGGCATCGGCGGCGGTGAGCGCCGCCTCGCCGAGCATGTCGTACGAATAGCGATAGGCCGCATTGTCCTTCTGCGCGGAGCGGTCGAGCGCTTCCTCGATCGTGCGGCCCATGACGAACTGGTGGCCCATGATGCGCATCGCCTGCCGCACCGCGAGGCGGATGACCGGCTCGCCGGCGCGCCCGACCAGGCGCTTGAACGCGCCGGTGACGTCGCGCCGCGTCTCTTCGGCCAACGCGACCAGGTGGCCGGTCAGCATGAGGCCCCAGGTCGATGCATTGACGAACAGCGAATCGCTCGTGCCGAGGTGTTTCTTCCAGTCCGCCTCGCCGAGCTTGTCGCGGATGAGCTTGTCCGCGGTGAGCTTGTCCGGGATGCGCAGCAGCGCCTCGGCCACGCACATGAGCAGCACGCCTTCCTCGCTCGAGAGGTCGTACTGGCGCATGAACGATTCGACCGCGCTCTGCTCGCCGGCGCGCGCGCGTACCCGCGCGACGAGCTCGGACGCGCGCGCGAGCACGAGTTCGCGTTCGGCCGGTGGCAGCGTCGCCTGCGCGAGCAGGTCGTCGACCGCCTCGCTCTCGTCGCGCGTCCAGGCCGCGGTGATGCGCGCCCGGACGGCGTCCGGGGCGGGCGGGAGTTCGGGCAGCAGCGATGCGCTCAAGGGCCGGTCTCGGGTGCTGGAGAACACCGGCTACGGCAGCCGGTGCGGGATGGATGGATCGCCAGGATCGCCAAGTGTAGTGAGGCCGCGCCGGCCGGCCAAGAACCGCGCGCGGAGCGGCCGGGGCGAGTCCGAGGGGTGCGGCGGTTTGTCGCGCCCGTGCGCGCCGGAGCGCGCGCGGCGCAGGGCCGCGTGGTTGCCGCTGCCGCGCGCGCTCCACTATGATTGACGGGTTACGCTCCCGACGTTTGACGCGTCCGCATCGGCCGCGCGGCCGTCGCGGCGACCGCGCAATGGGGCGCGTCCGAGCAACATGCAGAAGGTGATGGCGATGATTTCATCCGGGGTCCTGCGCGCCTGCCGCGCGTTCGCGGTACTCGCGTTGCTCGCGAGCGGAACGGCGTTCGCGAATCCGCAGCCGTGGCAGCTCAACATGGCTCCGGGCGCGACCGCGATCTCGCAGCGCATCCACGGCGTGCACATGATCGCGTTCTGGGTCTGCGTCGCGATCGGCGTCGTCGTGTTCGGCGCGATGGTCGTCGCGATGGTGCGTTTCCGCAAATCGAAGGGCGTCGTCCCGGCGAAGTGGAGCCACAACACGACGATGGAAGTGATCTGGACGGTGGTGCCGATCATCATCCTCGTGGTGATGGCCTGGCCGGCGACCAAGCTGCTCGTCGACATGGCCGACGCGAAGAACTCGGACATGACGATCAAGATCACCGGCTACCAGTGGAAGTGGCGCTACCAGTACCTCGACTACTACAACAAGCCGTCGAGCGTGAACTTCGTCTCGAGCCTCGATCCCGAATCGAACAAGGCGCGCCAGCTCGATTCGGGCATCGACCCGCATTCGATCAAGGATGGCGACTTTTCGAGCTACCTGCTCAACGTCGACAAGCCGCTCGTGCTGCCGGTCGGCGTGAAGGTGCGCTTCGTGATCACCGCCGACGACGTCATCCACGCGTGGTGGGTGCCGAATCTCGGCTGGAAGCAGGACGCGATCCCGGGGATCATCAACGACAACTGGACCCAGATCGATGAGCCGGGCGTCTACCGCGGCCAGTGCGCGGAGCTGTGCGGCAAGGACCACGGTTTCATGCCGATCGTCGTCAAGGCGGTGCCGAAGGCGGAGTTCGAACAGTGGTTGGCCGGGCAGGAAGCCGCCGCCGCAGCCGAGAAGGCCGGCGCGACCGTGCAGGCGGCACCGACGCCGCAGCCGGCGGCGCAGGGCTGAGGCCACCGGTGCGTTCCTCCGTGAACGCGAAGCAAGCGAAAAGCGGCCTCGAATGGCCGCACCTTCGAGTCATTTGTGCGTTCATCCGTGAACGCGAATAGAGGTTCCAAGGCCATGGCCGCTGTCAATCCCGCGATCGATCACGACGCCCACGACGACCACGATCACAAGCCGGAAGGCTTCCTGCATCGCTGGCTGTTCACGACGAACCACAAGGACATCGGCACGCTGTACCTCGTGTTCTCGCTGCTGATGTTCTTCATCGGCGGCTCGATGGCGATGGTCATCCGCGCGGAACTCTTCAAGCCGGGCCTGCAGCTCGTGCAGCCGGAGTTCTTCAACGAAATGACGACGATGCACGCGCTGATCATGATCTTCGGCGCGGTCATGCCGGCGTTCGTCGGCCTCGGCAACTGGATGATCCCGCTCATGATCGGCGCGCCCGACATGGCGCTGCCGCGCATGAACAACTGGTCCTTCTGGATCCTGCCGTTCGCGTTCTTCCTGCTGATCTCCGAGATCTTCATGCCGGGCGGCGGCCCGCAGGGCGGCTGGACGATGTATCCGCCGCTGTCCCTCGAGGGCGGAACCAACGTCGCCTTCATGATCTTCGCGGTGCACCTGATGGGCATCAGTTCGATCATGGGCGCGATCAACATCATCGCGACGATCCTCAACATGCGCGCGCCGGGCATGGACCTGCTCAAGATGCCGGTGTTCGTATGGAGCTGGCTGATCACCGCATTCCTGCTCATCGCGGTGATGCCCGTGCTTGCGGGCGCGGTGACGATGCTGCTCACCGACAAGTTCTTC
The DNA here is from genome assembly GCF_036518555.1 of Dokdonella sp. Classification (GTDB taxonomy): domain Bacteria; phylum Pseudomonadota; class Gammaproteobacteria; order Xanthomonadales; family Rhodanobacteraceae; genus Dokdonella_A. The sequence continues at coordinate 6,633 of NZ_DATDMY010000139.1, forward strand.
GGCACGAGCTTCTTCAACGCGGCCGGCGGCGGCGACCCGGTGATGTTCCAGCACATCTTCTGGTTCTTCGGCCATCCCGAGGTCTACATCATGATCCTGCCGGCGTTCGGCATCGTGTCGGAGATCATCCCGACCTTCAGCCGCAAGCCGATCTTCGGATATCAGGCGATGGTGTACGCGATCGCCTCGATCGCGTTCCTGTCCTTCATCGTCTGGGCGCACCACATGTTCTCGGTCGGCATGCCGCTCGGCGGCGAGCTCTATTTCATGTACGCGACGATGCTCATCGCGATCCCGACCGGGGTGAAGGTGTTCAATTGGGTGTCGACGATGTGGGGTGGCTCGATGACGTTCGAGACGCCGATGCTGTTCGCGATCGCGTTCGTCATCCTGTTCACGATCGGCGGCTTCTCCGGCGTCATGTGCGCGATCGTGCCGGCCGACTTCCAGTACCAGGACACCTACTTCGTCGTCGCCCACTTCCACTACGTGCTCGTGACCGGCGCGATCTTCGCGATCATGGCGTCGACCTACTACTGGCTGCCGAAGTGGTGCGGCAACATGTATTCGGAGACCTGGGGCAAGATCCACTTCTGGTCGAGCGTGATCTCGGTCAACGTGCTGTTCTTCCCGCAGCACTTCCTCGGCCTCGCCGGCATGCCGCGCCGCATCCCCGACTACAACGTCGCGTTCGCCGACTTCAACATGATCTCGTCGATCGGCGGCTTCTGGTTCGGCGCGAGCCAGCTGATCTTCGTCGGCGTGGTGGTCCACGCGGTGTACTTCTCCAAGAACCGCGCGACGACGCAGGTGTGGGAAGGCGCGCACGGCCTCGAGTGGACGGTGCCGTCCCCGGCGCCGCACCACACCTTCACGGTGCCGCCGGTGATCCGCGACGACGTGTTGGCTCATGGAGACGTCACGCATTGAGTGGTGCGATCGTCCGTGATCGCTGGTTCGATGGAGGTGACGTCGGTTCGAAGCGGCGTTTGAATGTGCTGGTCCAGAAGCGGCCTTCCATGGCCGCACTCTTGAAGTACAGCACGCTGCGAACCGACGACGAGGCAATGAAACAACAGCTTGCCAATGACGAACGCCCTGCAGGCCGCGCGCGTGCGCGCCGCACCGCGCTCGTCGTGGGGCTGGTGGCGGTCGCGATCTACCTGGTCGCGATCGGCGAAGTCGTGCTGATGCGATGAATGCCGAGACCCGCAACCTCGGCGTACTCAAGACGGCCGGCGTCGTGGTCGCCTGCGCGTTCCTGTTCGGTTTCGCGATGGTGCCGCTGTATCGCGTCGTGTGCGAGCACGTGCTCGGCATCAAGCTCGCGCCGGGGGCGGTCGATCGCAGCCGCGTCGACGGCATGGTCGAGGACGCGTCGCGCACGGTGCGCGTGCAGTTCGTCACCGGCGTGAACAGCAAGCTGCCGTGGTCCTTCACGCCCGAACTCGCGAGCGTGGACGTCCACCCGGGAAAGCTGACCGAAGTGTGGTTCGACGCCACCAACAACGGCGGCGACGCGATCGTCGGCAATGCAGTGCCGAGCATCGCGCCGAGCGACGCGTCGGCGTTCTTCAACAAGACCGAATGCTTCTGCTTCACCGAGCAGGTGCTGAAGGCGGGCGAGTCGCGCCGCATGCCGGTGCGCTTCTACGTCGATCCGCAGTTGCCGCGCGGCGTGCGCGAACTGACGCTGTCGTACACTTTCTACGCGAACGAGGCGGCGACCGTACGGTTGTCAGCCGAGCAACACACCAAGACGGGCTCGCCGCCGCCGGCGGCGGGCTGATTCTCCAGCAATCGACGCAACGATCGGGACCAGCCGCCATGGCGCAAACACAAGGTGCTTATTACGTTCCCCACGGCAGCCACTGGCCGATCATCGGCTCGTTCGGCCTGCTCGGCACGGTCGGCGGCGCGGGCCTCTGGCTCAACGAGGCCGACATCGGCAAGCCGATCATGGCGCTCGGCATCGCCCTGCTGCTGTTCATGATGTTCGGCTGGTTCGGGACCGTCATCCGCGAGTCGGTCGGCGGCAAGTACAACAAGCAGGTCGACACGTCGTTCCGCATGGGGATGATCTGGTTCATCTTCTCGGAAGTGATGTTCTTCGCCGCGTTCTTCGGCGCGCTGTTCTACGCGCGGACCTATTCGGTGCCGTGGCTCGGCGGTGAAGGCCATGGCGCGCTGACCAATCACTACCTGTGGCCGGCGTTCTCCGCGGCGTGGCCGACCAACGGCCCGGGTGCGGTCGGCGGTGCGTTCTCGACGATGTCGCCGTGGGGCATTCCGCTGATCAACACGCTGCTCCTGCTGTCCTCGGGCGTCACGATCACGATCGCGCACCACGCGCTGCGCGCCGGCAACCGCAAGCAGCTGCTCGTGTTCCTTGCGCTCACGGTCGTCCTCGGCGTGATCTTCCTCGGCTTCCAGGCGCATGAGTACGCCGAGGCGTACGGCCACCTCAACCTCACGCTCGGCAGCGGCGTCTACGGCAGCACGTTCTTCATGCTGACCGGGTTCCACGGCATGCACGTCACGCTCGGCGCGATCATGCTCACGGTGATCTGGTTCCGCTGCGCGAAGGGCCACTTCAGCAAGGACAACCACTTCGGTTTCGAAGCGGTCGCCTGGTACTGGCACTTCGTCGACGTGGTCTGGCTTGGCCTGTTCTTGTTCGTGTACGTGCTGTGAGACCGGGACGCGGGGCCCGGGGCTGAGAGGCCCGGGCCCTCGGTCCGCGCACGCATCGCAGGGCCGCAAGAGGGCGTCGTACGAGCATGGTCGGGAAACGAAACGCGCCGGCTCGCAGGCCCTCAGCCGCCCTCGGCGATCGGTCCCGTCATGCCGTTCACCCGCCCACGCCGTGCGGGCGGATGACGCCGGTCCAGATGCCGAGCATGACGAGGGCGATCAGCAGCACCGACAGTGCGATGCGCCGCGTGAGCGCCTTCAGCGTGCGATCGGTGCCGCCCTTGTCGGTGATCATGAAATACAGGCCGGCGCCCAGGTTGTAGACGATGGCCAGAAAGAACACGACGATCAGGACGGTGCCGAGCATGGCTTGCGCTTCCGGCCGGAACGCGGTCCCGGCTGCCGCGCCGATTATAGCGCCGCGTTTCCGTGGCTAGGCGCGTGCATCCGGCCGCGATCGCGGCGGCGCTCGCGGGCATCGCGCTGTTCGTCGCGCTCGGGACCTGGCAAGTGCGGCGCGCGCACGAGAAGGAGGCCCTGTTCGCCGCCTTCGAGGGCGCCGCACGCCAAGCTCCGGTATCGCTCGAGCAGGCTCGACGCGAAGCGGGCGTGCGCTACCCGGCCGTCGAATCGACGGGCCATTTCGATCCCGCGCGTGCCTACGTTCTCGACAACCAGGTGCGCGACGGCCGTCCCGGCGTCATCGTCTACGACGTGTTCGAGCCCTCGTCGGGTGGCCCGGCGATGCTCGTCGCGAGGGGTTTCCTCGCGCGCGATGCCCGCGGCCGCTTGCCCACCATCCCGCCGCCACCCCAAGGCGCGCAGACGGTGCGTGCGCTGTATGCGCCGCCGCCCGGCAGCGGGCTGCGCCTGGGCGGCAATGCGCTGCCACGGCAGTCGGACTGGCCGAAGACGACGATCTACCTCGACCTCGATGAAGTCGCCGCCGATCTCGGCCGCCCGCTCGATGCGCGCGTGTTGCTGCAGTTGCCCGGCGACGAGGTGAGTACGTTCGTGCGCGAATGGAAGCCGGACGTGTTTCCGCCGGAACGACACTACGCGTATGCGTTCACCTGGTACACCTTCGCCGCGGTGGTCGCGGCGACGTTCTTCATCCTCCACCGGCCCTCGCGCCGGACTCGGCCCGAGGAACCCCGATGACGCCCCGCACGCGAAACCGGATCGGCCTGATCCTGATCCTGCTGCTGTTCGCCGCGCCGCTCATGACCGCGTACGTGCTCAATGCGCTCGGCTGGCGCCCGGCCGGCACACGCAACTACGGCACGCTGGTCGAGCCGCCGCAGGACCTCACCCATGCGCGCATCGTCTACGACGACGGCAAGCCGATCGCATGGAAGGACGAGAACTGGTCGTGGACCGTGTTCGCGATTCCCGGCCCGACCTGCGCGCGCGCGTGCCTCGAACGCATCGACGAGTTGCGCCGCGCGCGCCTCACCCTCAACCAGAACGCCTATCGGGTCAACGTCGTCGTGCTCTCCGAGTTGCCCGCGGATGCGCTCGCCGCGATGAAGCCGGTGCGCGCCGCGCGCGACCTCGACGAGCGCCTTGCGGGCCTGCGGCCGACGGCCCCCGACGAGGTAGCGGTCGCGTTCGCCGATCCGCACGGTTTCCTCGTGCTGCGCTATCCGGTCGGCTACGACGCCAACAAGCTGCGTAAGGATCTCGCGCGAGTCGTGAAGGGGTGACATGCCGATGACCGTGACGCCGTTCCGCCTCGCCGCGTTCGCGACCCTGTTCGCGTTCCTCGTCATCGTGTTCGGCGCGTTCGTGCGCCTGTCCAATGCCGGACTGTCGTGTCCCGACTGGCCGACCTGCTACGGCAAGGCGACCTGGCCCGGTCACGCGCAGGAGATCGCGCGCGCGAACGAGGCGTTCCCGGAGCGGCCGTTCGAGACGCACAAGGCCTGGCGCGAACAGGTCCACCGCATGCTCGCGGGCACGCTCGGAACGCTCGTGTTCGCGCTCGCGCTGGTCGCCGCGTGGCCGCGCCGCGCCCAGGTCGCCGCCCTGCTCGCGGCCGCACTCGCCGCGGCGATCGGCATCGCGCTCTACATCAAGGGTCTCTACGTCGCGTCGGCGCTGCTGTCGGCGCTCGCGCTCGCGTTGCCGCTCGGCGCCGCCGCGACGCTGCGGCGGAGCTGGCCGTGGCGGGTCGCGGTCGCCGCGTTCGGCGTGGTGATCGTCCAGGCGATGCTCGGCATGTGGACGGTCACCCTGCTGCTCAAGCCGATCGTCGTCATGGGCCATCTGCTCGGCGGGCTGCTCACGTTCTCGCTGCTCGCCGCGATCGCAATCGCGCTCGTGCGCCGCGGCGCGCCGGACGATGCGCAGCGCCGGCTGCGGCCAATGGTCATCGTCGCGCTCGCGCTGCTGTCGCTGCAGATCGCGCTCGGCGGCTGGACGAGCGCGAACTACGCTGCGCTCGCATGCGGCGCGGATTTCCCGACCTGCGCGGGCAGCTGGTGGCCGCAGACGGATTTCCACGAGGGGTTCGTGCTCTGGCGCGGCATCGGCGTCAACTACGAAGGCGGCGTACTCGACGCCGCCGCACGCGCGGCGATCCAGATCGCGCACCGCATCGGCGCGCTCGTCGTGTTCGGCCACGTGTCCGCGACCGCGATCCTCGCCTGGCGCCGCGGCCTGCGCGCGAACGCGGCACTCGTCGGTGCGTTGCTCTGCACCCAGGTCGCGCTCGGCATCCTCAACGTCAAGCTGCTGCTGCCGCTGCCGGTCGCGACCGCGCACAATGGCGTCGCTGCCCTGCTGCTGTTCTCGCTGATCGCGCTGCTCGTGCGCGTTTCGCCGCACGGCGCGACCGTAAAAGACTGAAACACGAAGGACACGAAGGACACGAAGGACACGAAGGACACGAAGGA
>NZ_DATDMY010000140.1:0-2518 GCF_036518555.1 Dokdonella sp.
CAGGGCCGCGCGATCTGGGTGCTCGACGACGTCGCGCCGCTGCGCCAGATGGCCGATGCGCGCGCGCACGACGGTGCGTTCCTGTTCACGCCGTCACCCGCGTATCGCCTGCGCCGCAGCCAGAACAAGGACACGCCGCCGCCGGCGGATACGCCGCTCGGCACGAACCCGCCGGATGGCGCGATCCTCGACTACCGACTGCCGCAAGCGGCGAAAGGTGCGGTCGCGATCGAGATCCGCGATGCGCAGGGCGCCCTCGTGCGCCGGTTCGCGAGCGATGCCGTATCGCCGTGGCGCCCTTCCGAACGCTACTTCGCGGAGGCCTGGGTGAAGCCCGACGCGCGGCCCGCGACGAGCGCGGGTGCACACCGCTTCGTGTGGGACCTGCGCGCGGTGCGCCCGCACGCGATCAGCTACGACTACAGCATCGCCGCCGTGCACGGCCGCGACACGCCGCTCACGCCGCAAGGCGCGATGGTGGCGCCGGGCCGCTACGACGTCGCACTGCTCGTCGACGGCCAGACCCTGCACGCGCCGCTCGAGGTGAAGCCGGACCCGCGCAATCCCGCGACGATGGCCGATCTGCAGGCAGCAACCGCCTTCGCACGCGCGCTCGGCGCCTCGCTCGATCGCGCCTATCTCGCCTACGGGCAGCTGCAGGCGCTGCGCACGCAGCTCGACGCGCTGCGCAAGGGCGACGGCGCCCTCGTGGGCGACGCACGCAAACCGATCGACCTGCTCTACGACGCGACCACGCCGCTCGTCTCCGGTACCGGCGCGGACCAACCCGGCATCGCGACCGTGAGCGGCGTGCTGTCGTCGCTGTATACGGATGTGGAAGGTGCCGACCGCGCGCCGACCGCCGCGCAACGCGCGGTGCAGGCCGACTACGACGCGCGGCTCGATGCATGGCTGCAGCGCTGGCAGGCGCTGCGCGACGGCGACGTGAAGAAGGTGGATGCGCAGCTCGTCGCGATCGGCAAGCCGGCGATCCGTCTGCCGGCGATCGAGGAGATCAGGCTGGAGGGGGCTGGCGAGGCGAAGGACCTGCCGTGATCCGACGAACATGGACGGAGGCCGTCAACTGGACGCTACCTCCGTCCACTCCGTCGGCGAAGATGGTGTCGCCGCCGCTCTGGAACGCGAACAGCCATAGCGGCGCACCTTGCGCCGGCGACGTGGCCCAGGTGACGTGGTAAGTACCCGCGCCGGCGACGTCACGGACGGCGACGGCGCACTGCACCGCGCTGTTCGGCGGCAGGTCGACGAAGTTCTCGATCAGCGTGAAACCATCACCGGGCATGGCCGAGTGATGCAGGCCGGTCGCGTCGCCCCACCAGAACGCCACGAGTGTCGCGGGACCGGTCGTCGTCACGTCGCCGCTGCGCAGCGACGGCGAGGCGTCAGGATATACGACGGCCACGTCCTGCAACCGGCCCGCATCTCGCACTTCGATGAACGGTACGGTGATCTCGCCGGCGGGCACGCCGTTCTTCACGATGGATACGCGGTGCTCCGCACCGCCTGCCGCGTGCAGCACGAGATAGGCGGTGACGTCGAACTGGCCGTCGTAGCCGCGGTAGAACACCGGATCGCCGAGGCGAACCCACGCATTGCCATAGGTGTCGGTCGGCGGCTGATCGTTGGCGGTGTAGCCGGCGCTGAAGGCGATAAGGCTGCCGCCCGTAACCGCCGTAGCGATGGCCGCGGTGGTCGCCGTCGACGGACCGTTGCCGTCCTCGTGCGCGAGCAGCGTGTGCGCGCCGATCGCACTCGCATGGCAGGGCGAGGCTCCCGCTACAGCGCCGAATGCGGTGGCGATGCCGCGTGCGAGCGTGGCGCGCCGATGAGCGGACTGCATGCGGATACCTCGAATCGACCGGAACTCAGGGTGATTGTCTGCCCGTCGATCGAGCGGTTGCCGTGTCGCAGGTCGCAGGCGGGATTCGAGCGGGCTGGCGGCGCGGGGTTCACGACGCGGAATGCGTCGCTACCCACAGCGTGACGACGAACTGCACCGGCCGGTAGACGCAAATGTTGACCGCGACCATCGCTGCGATCAGTACGGCGCCCGACAGCACGGCGCGCAGCCAACCGGTGCGGTAGGCGCGATGCAGCATGAGCACCGCATAGAGCACGTAGAGGGAGCGCGCGATCCAGTCGAGGACCGACGGCGACAGCGAGGCGAGCGGAGGCACGCGTTGCGCGAGGCCGTAGACGTGCACGAGCGCGGTCACCATGACCAGCGCGAACGCGAAGTAGTGCATGGCCACGACGAAGTGCTCGGCGTAGTAAAGGCGTCGGTCGGCGTAGAGCAGCATGAGCGCGAGCGCGACGAACGGCAGGTGCAGGATCACGAGCGCCTTGCTCACGTCGTCGGCGCGCGCGCTGGCTGTCGCCGGTGACGCTGTTCTTCGCGGTCAACGTGGTCTACTTCATCTCGCCGCTGCACGGCGACTACGCGATGCAGTTCAGCCGGCACGTGTCCCCGCGCATCGCAGCCGCGGCGGCCGACCCC
>NZ_DATDMY010000141.1:0-4934 GCF_036518555.1 Dokdonella sp.
TCCCGGCAGCGGCTCAGGCGGCCGCGGCCAGGGCCGGCGCGGCGGCGCGCGCCTGTTCCGCGGTCACGCCGACGGCGTGCAGGACCGCCGCGATGCGCACCGCGCTCTGGATCGCCTGTGCGCCGATACCGTGCTTCTGCAGCGTCTTCTCGTGCGACGCCATGCACATGCCGCAGCCGTTGACGGCCGACACCGCGAGCGAGGCGAGTTCGAAGTCGAGCTTGTCGCAGCCCGGGTTGGCCATGACGTTCATGCGCAGGCCCGCGCGCATCGTCGCGTACTCCTCGTTGCCGACGAGGTGGGTGAAGCGATAGTAGATGTTGTTCATCGCCATGATCGCGGCCGCCGCGCGCGCGCCGTTCGCTTCGGCCTCGCTGAGCGTGCCGGCGAAGCGGGCGACGATCGCCTGCGTGAGCGGTTCGTGGCGCGCGGACATCGCGCTGGCGATCGCGACGATCGCGATCTGCTTCGCGGACAGGCCGGGCGAACCCGACTCGCCGAGCACGGTGTCGAGGTTGAGGCGCAGGTCCTTCGCGTAATCGGGCAACTGGTCGCGGATCGCTTCGAGGCTCATGGTGTGTGGCTCCTGTGGTGGCGCGAACGTGCCGCGCATTCGTGCGGTCGCCGTGGGCGCATTCGGCGCACCATCGCGGCGACGGGAAAGAGGCCGGGCGGCGGGAGCACCGCCGCCCGGGAACCGGCCTCGCGCGGAGAGGGAGGGAGCGTGCGAGGCCGGGCGAATCGGCGCGAGGCAAGCCTCACGCGCGTGTCCATGCGATGCCGGAGGCATCGCACGTGCCGTCATCACGCCACTTTCAGCGTCTCTTCGCCCTGCTTCCAGTTGCACGGGCAGAGTTCGTCGGTTTGCAGCGCATCCAGCACGCGCAGCACTTCCTGCGGGTTGCGGCCGACGCTGCCGTCGGTCACGTAGGCGAAGCGGATCACGCCTTCGGGGTCGACGAGGAACGTCGCACGCTTGGCCACGCCTTCTTCTTCGTCGAGGATGCCGAGCGCGCTCGAGAGGCGCTTGGCCGTGTCGGCGAGCATCGGGAACGGCAGGTCGCGCAGGTCCTTGTGGTCCTTGCGCCACGCGAGGTGGACGAACTCGCTGTCCGTGCTCGCAGCGAGCACCTGGCAGTCGCGGTCGGCGAACTGCGCGTCGAGGTCGCCGAAGCCCTTGATCTCGGTCGGGCACACGAACGTGAAGTCCTTCGGATAGAAGAACACGCACAGCCACTTGCCCTTGTAGGTCGTGTTGCTGATCGGGAAGAACGCCTTCTCGACGCTCTCGATCGACACGGTGGCCTTGAGGTTGAATTCGGGGAACTTGTCGCCGACGGTCAGCATGCTTGACTCCTCCTTGGAGCGGGGTTCAGAGACGATGGGGGTGATACGCGGTGGCGCAAGATCGCGCCGACGGGGCAAAGGATAGGGCCCGTCCATCGATCGTTCAAATCGATTGTTGATATGTTATCGATAGAGTGCTTCAATCGCCAGAGCCTCCTTGCAGCCCCGCCGCCATGAACCTGCGCGACCTGCGCTATCTCGTCTCCCTCGCCGAGCACCGCCATTTCGGCCGTGCCGCCGAGGCGAGCTTCGTGAGCCAGCCGACGCTGTCGACGCAGATCCGCAAGCTCGAGGAGGAGCTTGGCGTCGCGCTCGTCGAACGCACGCCGCGCAAGGTGCTGCTGACCGAGGTCGGCCGCGAGATCGCGCAGCGCGCGCGCGAGGTGCTCAACGAGGTCGAGCAGATCCGCGCGATCGCGCGGCGCACGCTCGATCCGGAATCGGGCACGGTGCGCCTCGGCATCTTCCCGACCCTCGGGCCCTACCTGCTGCCGCACGTGGTGCCGCGCATCCGCGAGCGCTTCCCGCGCCTGGAACTGCTGCTGACCGAGGAGAAGACCGAAATCGTGCTGCGCCTGCTGCGCGAGGGCCGCCTCGACGCCGGCATCCTCGCCTTGCCGATCCACGACGACCAGCTGCACCAGGAATTCCTGTTCGAGGAGGACTTCGTGCTCGCGGTGCCGGAGAAGCACCCGCTCGCCACCCATGCGAGCCTCAAGCTCGACGAACTCGCCGACCAGAACCTGCTGCTGCTCGAGGACGGCCATTGCCTGCGCGACCAGGCGCTCGAAGTGTGCCAGCTCGCCGGCGCGAACGAGCGCAGCGGCTTTCGCGCGACGAGCCTGGAGACCCTGCGCCAGATGGTCGCCGCGGGCGTCGGCATCACGCTGCTGCCGAACCTCGCGGTGCAGCCGCCGATCGCACCGTCCGCCGACATCCACCTCGTGCCGTTCCGCGGCGATCCGCCGAGCCGGCGCATCGCGATGGTCTGGCGCAAGAGTTCGGCGATGGGCGCGTTCCTGAAGCGGCTGGCGGGGCTCGTGCGCGCGCTCCCGCGCGAACTGTTCGACGCGCGCGCGCCGGCGCGGCCGCGCAAGGTCGCGCTGCCCACGCGCCGCTGAACGCGGGTTTGAGAAACCTCGCGCGTTGGTCTACGGTGCGGGGATGCGGGCGCCACGCAGGCGCCGACCCATCCGGAGCCTTGCCTTGGAATCGATGTCCAGCACACCCCCGATCGTCGTGTCCAGCCTCGACCTCGAACGCATCGAGGCGATCCTCGATGCGCCGAACTATCGCGACCACGCGAGCGCGCTCGCGCTGCGCGACGAACTCGCGCGCGCGGACGTCGTCGCGCCCGCGCAGATGCCGGGCGACGTCGTCACGATGAACTCGCGCGTACATGCGGTCGACCTCGACAACGGCGATGCCTACGACCTCACCCTCGTCTATCCGCGCGACGCCGACCACGACGCCGGCCGCGTGTCGGTGCTCGCGCCGGTCGGCAGCGCGATCCTCGGCCTGCGCATCGGGCAGACCATGCAATGGCCGATGCCGGGCGGACGCCGCGTGACCTTGCGCGTCGACGCGATCCACTACCAGCCCGAGGCAGCCGGCGACCTGCATCGATGAGCCATAGCCCACGCCTATCGCGGCCATCGCATCGGTCGATTTAAACGGCCGCATCGACGGTGCTACCTTCGGTCGGCATGCCAGGGAAGGTCGTTTCGTCCCCTCCAGCACGAGGTGCACCATGAGCAACCTGAAAGGCAGCCGCACCGAAGAGAACCTCAAGGCCGCGTTCGCCGGCGAGTCGCAGGCGAACCGTCGTTATCTCTACTTCGCGCAGAAGGCCGACGTCGAAGGCCACAACGACGTCGCCGCCGTGTTCCGCTCGACCGCCGAAGGCGAAACGGGGCACGCCCACGGCCACCTCGAGTACCTCGAAGCGGTCGGCGATCCCGCGACCGGCCTCCCGTTCGGCAGCACGGTGAACAACCTCAAGACCGCGATCGCCGGCGAGACGCACGAGTACACCGACATGTACCCGGGCATGGCGAAGGCCGCGCGCGAGGAAGGCTTCGACGAAATCGCCGACTGGTTCGAGACGCTCGCGAAGGCCGAGCGTTCGCACGCGAACCGCTTCACCAAGGCGCTCGGCGAAGTCGGCGGCTGATTCGCCGCGAAGCTGGAGGGATGCAGGAGCCCAGCCGCGGGCGCCCGGACGGCCACCGATGTCCGAGACCGCGCCCGCGCCCAGGGTGGGCCCCTGCACGATCGTCGTTTGCGCGAGCGGCACGGCCGCGCGCCGCACGACATGACCTTGCAGCGCCGTGCAGGAGCTACCCATGGCCGACGACCGCACCGCGTCCGCTGCACCACGCGAGGGCAGCCTCGACGCGCCGACGCGCCACCCGCTCGACTGGAAGAACCCCGCGTTCTATGACCAGGCCGCGCTCGACGCGGAACTCGAGCGCGTGTTCGACATCTGTCACGGCTGCCGCCGCTGCGTGAGCCTGTGCCAGGCGTTCCCGACCCTGTTCGACCTCGTCGACGCCTCGCCGACGATGGAGGTCGACGGGGTCGCGAAGGGCGACTACGCGAAGGTCGTCGAGCAATGCTACCTCTGCGATCTCTGCTACCAGACCAAGTGTCCGTACGTTCCGCCGCACGCGTGGAACGTCGACTTCCCGCATCTCATGTTGCGCGCGAAAGCGGTGCGCCATCGCGCCGGCGGCGTTTCGCTCGGTTCGAAGATCCTGTCGAGCACGACCGCGGTCGGCAGGCTCGCTTCGATCCCGCTCGTGGTCGACGTCGTCAATGCGAGCAATCGCGCGGCGCCCACGCGCGCGTTGCTCGACAAGGCACTCGGCGTGCATCCCGACGCGCGCCTGCCGACCTACCACGCGGACACCGCGCGGCGGCGCCTCAGGCACCTGGACGCCGGTGCGGCGACCGTCACGCCCGCCGGACGCACGCGCGGCCGCGTGATGCTGTTCGCGACCTGCTATTGCAACGTGTCGCAGCCGCAGGCGGTGGAGGACCTCGCCGCCGTGCTCGCCCACAACGGCATCGCGGTGGCGCTGGTCGAGCGTGAGGTCTGCTGCGGCATGCCCAAGCTCGAGCTCGGCGATCTCGACAGCGTCGAGCGCTACAAGCGCAAGAACGTACCGCTGCTCGCCGCCGCGGTGCGCGACGGCTGGGACGTCAGCGCGGCGATCCCGTCATGCGTGCTCATGTTCAAGCAGGAACTGCCGCTGATGTTCCCCGACGACGAGGACGTGCAGGCGCTGCGCCGGCACATGTTCGACCCGTTCGAGTACCTCTGGCTGCGCCACCAGGCCGGGCTGCTGAAGACCGATTTCCGCCATCCGCTCGGCAAGGTGGCCTGGCACGCACCGTGCCACCAGCGCGTGCAGAACATCGGCCCGAAGACGCGCGACGTGCTTGCGCTCGTGCCCGGCACCGACGTCACCGTGATCGAGCGCTGCTCCGGCCACGACGGCACCTACGGCGTCAAGCGCGCGACCTATGCGATGTCGCGCAAGATCGCCAAGCCGGTCGAAACGCGCATCGCGCAGGCCGCGCCC
>NZ_DATDMY010000142.1:0-16228 GCF_036518555.1 Dokdonella sp.
CACCGCAACCCTGTTGGCCACGCTCGGCGGTTGCGTCTACGAGCCCGCCTACGTACGCCACGACGGCTATCGCGGTAGCGTCTACTACAGCAGTCGCTACGACGATCGACCCGACGTGTACTACGACGACGGATACTGGCCGCGCTACTACGACCCTGCATACCCGACGATTGGATGGGGCGTGTGGTATCACGACTCCCATCACGGGCGGCATCATGGGGACCGCCGCGACGACGGACACGGGCACCATCGACATTGACGCGTGGCGCGACGTCGCGCCGGGCGAAAACCGCGTCGATGCCCGACCTCCCGTCAGGGCTGGGGCACGCGCGCGAGGCGGAATTCGACCGGCGTCGACGCACCTGGTTCGACGGGTACGCGCGCCGCGGTCGCAAACGCGAGACGGCCGTCGGGCGTGCGCAGGGCCGCGCGTACGCTGTAGTGGTGGCCCGCAACGACGCGCGCAGGGTCGTACGGCAGGTCGAACGCGTACGGCGGGCCATGCAGGTCGCCGTAGCTCATGCGTGCGACGGTCGCCAGGCCGCTCCCTGCAGGCGCATCGGCGATGCTGTCGTCGATGAGTTGCACGTCGAGCACGGCGCCGGCCGCGAGCAGAAGCCGCTCGAGATGGAACGCGCGCCCGTGGATGACGGCGCGCGGCAACGCGGGCGGTCGCGCGGTCGCGCCATCGCCGCGACCGGGCGCTGGCACGGATTGGCACGCGCCCAGCGCGGCCACGACGAGGACCACGAGCGCGAATCGCATGGGGACTCCGGGCACGATGCACCCCGTTTTACCATCCAGTCGGCTGGCGATGCACGGGTCCGACGACGCGGCGGGCTGCGCGGGTGTCCGTTAGACTGGCGCCGATGCACGCTGACCCTCCCGTGGTGCGTTCGCCGGCGAGCGTGAACCTGTTCTTCGCGTTGTCCCCCGACGCGGCGACGCGCAAGGCCATCGCCGCCGCCGCCGAGACGCTGCGAACGGAGTTCGATCCGCCCGGGCGATGGCTGAAGCCGGCGCGCTACCACCTGACATTGCAGTTCCTCGGGAGTTTCACGCAGGCGCCCGCGGACCTCGTCGCCCGCGCCGTCGCCGCGGCGTCGCAGGTTTCGCTGCCGGCATTCGACGTCGTGCTCGACGTCGTCGGCAGCTTCGGTGCCTCGGGCATGCCGGTCTGGATCGGCTGCCGCGAAACGCCGCCGGCACTGCTGAGGTTGCACGATGAGCTCGGGATCGCACTCGCGCGCCTGGGCTGCCGTCCGCACGGCCCGAGCCGGCTCGTGCCGCACGTGACGGTCCTGCGCGACGCGAAGCGGGCGCTGCGTCGACCGCTCGCTGCCGCGATTCCATGGCGCGTCGACGAATTCGTGCTCATCGAAAGCAGGACGCCGGACCCTTACCGCACGGTCGGCCGCTGGTCGCTCGCCTAGATGGCCCGCACGCGGCCGTTGCCGGCACGTCGTGCGGGGACGTCGAGGCGACGACGATGCGGCGTCGTCAGCTCACGAGCGTCGCGTCCATCGTGATCTTCGCATTGAGCACTTTCGAGACCGGACAGCCTTCCTTCGCCTTGGTCGCCAGGTCCTGGAAGGTCGCCGCGTCGAGGCCCGGCACTTTCGCGCTCACGGTCAGGTGGCTCGCGGTGATCGCGAACCCGTCGCCGACCTTGTCGAAGGTGATCTCGGCCTTCGTCTCGATGCGCTCGGGCGGCGTACCCGCGCCGCTCAGCTGCGCCGACAGCGCCATCGAGAAGCAACCCGCGTGGGCGGCACCGATGAGTTCCTCGGGGTTCGTGCCGGGACCGTCCTCGAAACGCGACTTGAAGCCGTACGGTGCGTCGGCGAGCACGCGCGTCTCGGTCGAGATCGTGCCCTTGCCGTCCTTGAGGCTGCCGGTCCATACCGCGGAAGCGTGCTTCTTCATCGAGGGTCTCCTGGTTCGAGGGGAATGGCGTGTCGCCGGCGCGCGCCGGGGGCGCCAGCGTACCCCGTTCGCATGACGGCGCAACCGTGCCGGGGCGCGAGCCCCTAGAATGCGCGGATGCGACTGAACAAACACATCGCCGAGAGCGGCCACTGCTCGCGCCGCGAGGCGGACCGCCTCATCGCGGAGAAGCGCGTCACCGTCAATGGCCGGCCTGCCGGCATCGGCACGCAGGTGGACGAGGGCGACGAGGTGCTCGTCGACGGCCAGGCGCTGCTCGCGCGCAAGGCGGGCGCGAAGGGCCGCCGGCACGTCTACATCGCGCTCAACAAGCCGGTCGGCATCACCTGCACGACCGAGCGCGAGGTCGGCGGCAACATCGTCGACTTCGTCGACCACGCGCAGCGCATCTTCCCGGTCGGCCGCCTCGACAAGGATTCCGAGGGCCTGATCCTGCTCACCAGCAACGGCGATATCGTCAACGACATCCTGCGCTCGGAGAACCGGCACGAGAAGGAGTATCTCGTCGCGGTCAACAAGCCGGTGACGCCCGAGTTCCTCGCCGGCATGGCGCGTGGCGTCCGCATCCACGGCCGGATGACCCAGCCCTGCCGCACCGCGCGCATCGCCAAGTTCGGCTTCCGCATCGTGCTCACGCAAGGCCTCAACCGGCAGATTCGCCTGATGGCCGCGGCCTTCGGCTATCGCGTGACGCAGCTGCGCCGCGTGCGCATCGTCAACATCAAGCTCGGCGCGCTCAAGCTCGGCCAGTGGCGCAACCTCACCGAGGCCGAGCTGCGCGGCCTGCTGCCCGATCGCACGGACTGGTGAACCGAGGGGCGGCACGCCGGTGCCCGCGCCGGCGCGACGATGGCCGGCCGATCGATTGGATCGCCGCCACGCTCGACGACGGCGCGTTGCGCGCGCGCCAATCCGCGCATCGCGCGGTGCTTCGGCGCGTTCCTGCTCGGGCGCATTGGGCAGGCGCGCGCTCGCGCGCGACGCGCTCGGCGATCCGCACCGGCCGCCATCGGGCTACCAGCGGCGCGTGCGCATGCGCTGGCGCGTGCTCGGCCCGCCCGGTACGGACGATCGAGCGACCGTCACTTCGAGCCGGCGGCGCGCTGCACGACCAGGTGCTTGCCGGCACCGACCACGGCGAGCGCACGCATCTCGACCGGGGCGCCCTCGGCGAGCAGTGCGGTCGTTCCGACCACCGTCGATGCCGGGTAGCCGCTCGGGAAGAACTCCTTGTGGATCGCGAGGAAGCGCTCGAACTCGGCGTCGAAGCTCGCGGTGTCCTTCGGCTGCGCATGGAACGAGGTGATCTCGACGACATCGTCCATGCTCGCGCCCGCGGCTTCGAGCGTGCGCTTGAGCCGCGCGAACATGTTGCGGATGCGCGCGTCGTAGTCGTCGCCGGGTCCGGCCGGAATGCCCGACACGTACACCGTGTCGCCGACGCGGACCGCCGGAGCGTAGTGCCAGGTGTCGTAGGCGGCGTCGGCGCCGGCCGGTATGACGATCGTTTTGGTCGGAACCGGAGCGGTGGCGCAACCGGAAGCGAACAGGGTGGCGATGAGGGCGGGAAACAGGATGCGCATGGACGTCGTTCGGGTAGGCGGCGATGCGGCCGCGGCCTACCGTAATACGGAGCAGCGCGTCGTAACCGATCGCCTCGCCGGAGCGAGCCCTGGGTGCGGCGGACGGCGGCCGGGGAATGTTTGCGCGATGTAAAGCGTCTTGCCGCGCACGGGCGAGGCGATCCATGCTCGCGGTTCGTGCCGAACAGGAACCTTCCGATGCAGCCGAACCACGTCGCCCCGATGCTCGCCGCCGCGCTCGCGGTCGTCGCACTGCCCGCCGGCGCCAGGAAGCCCGATCCGGGCGAGGCGGCGTTCCGTGCGCTCTACAAGCAGCTCGTCGAGATCAACACGACGCTGTCGGTCGGCAGCTGCACCGAGGCGGCCAAGGCGATGCAGGCGCGCCTCGTCGCAGGCGGTATTCCTGCGGCGGACACCGAGGTGCTCGTGCCGCCGCAGCGGCCCAAGGACGGCAACCTCGTCGCGACGATCAAGGGCAGCGACGCGGTGGCGAAGCCGATGATCCTGCTCGCCCATCTCGACGTCGTCGAGGCCAAGCGCGAGGACTGGGCGCGCGACCCGTTCACGCTCGTCGAAGAGGACGGCTGGTTCTACGCGCGCGGCGTCAGCGACGACAAGGCGATGGCCGCGGTGTTCACCGACAGCCTCATCCGCTACCACAAGGAAGGGTTCAAGCCGCGCCGCGACATTCGCCTGCTGCTCACCTGCGGCGAGGAGACGTCCGATACGTTCGACGGCGTCGAATGGCTCATCAAGGAACATCCCGAGCTCACGCGCGCAGCCTTCGCGCTCAACGAAGGCGCCGGCGGCGAACTCGACGACCACGGCAAGCCGGTCGCGCTGCAGGTGCAGGCGGGCGAGAAGGTGTACCAGGACTTCCGCCTCGAGGTCACCGACAAGGGCGGCCACAGTTCGCGCCCGACGAAGAAGAACCCGATCTACGCGCTCGGCGCGGCGCTCGGCCGCATCGGTGCGTACCAGTTCCCGATCAGCCTCAACGACGCGACGCGCGGCTATTTCCGGGCGCAGCTCGAACTCGCGCCGCAGGCGGTCGCCGAGGACATCAAGGCCGTTCTCGCCAGCCCACCCGACGCGGCCGCGGCGGATCGCCTGTGGACGATCAACCCGGCATGGAACAGCATGCTGCGCACGACCTGCGTCGCGACGATGGTCGATGCCGGGCATGCGCCGAACGCGCTGCCGCAGCGCGCGGGCGCGAACGTGAACTGCCGCATCCTGCCCGGCGTCCCGCTCGAAGCGGTGAAGAACACGCTTGCGCGGCTCGTCGACGACGCGGACATCACGGTCACGGCCGTCGGCGAACCCAGCCCGGTCGGCAACGCGCCGAACCTGTCGGCAGCGATCATGGACCCCGTGCGCAAGGTCGCCGACGCGATATGGCCGGGCGTCGCGATCGTGCCGACGATGGCGACGGGTGCGACCGACGGCCGCTTCCTCAATGCGGCCGGCACGCCGACCTACGGCCTCTCGGGCATGTTCCACGACGCCGAAGGCAGCCACGCCCACGGCCTGGACGAGCGCATCCGCGTGAAGTCGCTGCTCGACGGCCGCCGTTTCCTCTACGAGGTCGTGAAGCTCTACGCGACCGCGAAGGACTGACGCCGCCGCGTCGTTCGCGAGCTCCGGTTTCGTGGCTCGTTCGCCCGCTGCGCCCGACGCGACGGAATCTCGCCAACCCCGTCGCGCTTCTCGCCGCCAACCCGTTCGCCGTGCGCGCGGCCCGCAGGGCCGGAGTCGAACGGCCGCGAACCGGCGCTTGCCCCGACGGCGGCGCTTCGACGCCGCTCTCCGCGCTCGAGCGAACGGACCGGTGCAGCCCGCCGCGGATGCTTCAATCGCTGAACGCGGCGTTGTGATAGACGTCCTGCACGTCGTCGAGCTCTTCGAGCCAGTCGAGCAACTTGCCGAGCGTCTCCTCGACCTCGCCGCTGACGGCGACGCGGTTGTCGGGCCGCATCACGATGTCCGCGCTGATCGGCGTGAGCCCCGCGGCGACGAGCGCGTTCTTGACCGATTCGAAGTGTTCCGGGGCGCACAGCACGACCGATGCATCGGCTTCGGCGACGACGTCGTCGGCGCCCGCGTCGAGTGCGAGCTCGAGGACCTTGTCCTCGCCGCCGGACGCTTTCGTGTCGACCACGATTTCACCGAGCTCCTTGAACTGGAACGCGACCGAGCCCGAGGTGCCGAGATTGCCACCGTGCTTGGACAGCGCGTGGCGCACGTCGGCGACGGTGCGCACCGGGTTGTCGGTCATCGCGTCGATGATGAGGGCGACGCCCGACGGGCCGTAGCCTTCGTAGCGCAACTCCTGCATGTCGTCGGCGCCGTCCGCGCCCGAGCCGCGCTTGATCGCGCGTTCGATCGTGTCCTTGGACATGTTGGACGACAGCGCCTTGTCCATCGCGACGCGCAGGCGCGCATTGCCGGCGGGGTCCGCGCCGTTGCGCGCGGCGATCGTGATCTCGCGGATGAGCTTGGTGAAGATCTTGCCGCGGCGCGCGTCCTCGGCGTTCTTGCGGTTTTCGATGCTGGGGCCTCTGCCCATGGGGATTCCTGCGGCTCTGTGATCGTTGGCGATGCCGCCGGCGCCCGGCGGTCCGCCATTCTACTTCGAGGCGGCGGGGTCACGATGAGCCTTGCGGCCGGCCGCAGGGGCGGAGCGCGCGGCGGCGCCGCGGAATGGCGCAGCGCCGGGCGAACCGACCCTAGAGATGGCAGCCCGGCGACGCCGTCCCGAGCCGCGTCAATTCGAGCGTACCGCTGCGACCGTCGTTCTCGCCGGCCGTGAAGCGGTAGGTGAGGCGGGCGGACGAACATTCGCGCAGCAGCATCGAGGCCGAGCCGATGCGTGTGGTCGTGACCGGCGTCGCGTCGTCGAAGCCACCGGTGCTCGTCTCGAAGATGCCGATGTCGTCGACGCGGGTCGCGTTGCTACCGCGCGGGCCCTGCAGCGTGTACCAGCGCTGTCCACCGCCGTCGGCCGCGAACGTGTACCACGCGGCGAACACCACGTTCTGCGTCGGCCCCACGTCCACGATCAGTCCTTGGCCGCTGTTGGCCGGATCGGCCCACGTGCCGCTCATCCAGTAGGTGGGCGGGGCGGCCGGCGGGTTGCCTGCGGCGACGCAGTCGACATTGGGCAGCAGGCGCGTGAGCGGGATGTCGCCTTCCGCCGGGCGGGAATCGCTGATCGAGTAGTGCAGCATTCCGTGCGAGCAGTCGGAGAACGCGAGCGTGGCGGTCCCGACTACGTCGGTCGAAGTCGGTTGCGAGGTGTCGAAGCGTCCACCCGTGGTCACGTAGATCGGCATGGTCGCGACGTCGCCGCCGTCGACCTGCCCCTGGATCGTGTACCAGCGATGCACGACGAAGGGCGTCTCGCCTGCGGGATCGACGCCGTAGGTGAACCAGCCGCCGAAGAGCAGGCCGGTGCCCGGGGCATACAGGTCCGGCAACACGTCGATGACGAGGCCCTGGCCGGGCGTCGCCGCATTCGCCCACGAGCCGCTCATGCCATGCTGGTTCAACGGCGGCCCGGACTGCTGCGCGGTCGGCCACGCGGCCATGAGGTTGCGCACGTCGACCGAGCCGAGCCCCGTCGCACGGTCGTAGCCTGGCGCGACCGCGTAGCCGGCGCGGCCGCCGGAGAGGGCGGAAGGACCCGGCGTGCTGTTGTTGCACGGACTCGGCACGGCGACGTCGCACGGGGATACCGCGCTCGTCGCGGGCGTGACGTCGTGGAAGACCGCGTTGACCGGATGCGCGCCGAGCGCATAGAGGTTCGGATTGAGGTTGCCCTGCGCGGCGCCGAACTTCTGGTTCAGTCGCGCGGCGATGCCGGCCATCGCCGGTGCGGACGCCGAGGTGCCGCTCGAAATGAGGAAACTGAAACTGCCCCCGCTGACCGCGCACGAGCCCCGGCGCGCGGCCATGCACGTGACATAGCCGTCGTGGCTGGCCGCATTGAGCGAGACATCCGGAACGCTGCGGCCGCCGTCGGTCGGCACGCCCGGACCGGACTGCCATGCCGGCCGCGGGAGATAGCGGCTCGTGCCGCCGCCGCTCGCAGCGAGCGCGGTCTCGCCGCCGCGGCCGATCGGTTCGTTCCATGCGCCTTCCGGAATGTAGCCGTACGCGCTGCGGTATCCGGCGCCGTCCTCGCTGCTCCAGTAGCGATCCGGCTCCGCGTCGTCGGCGAAACGCGTGCCGCCGACGCACGTGACGTGGCCGGAGCTGCACATGACGTCGATCGACGGCTCGGGCTGCGCCGGCGGCGCGCCGGTATGATCGGCGCAATCGGCAACGCCGCTGTCGCCGGACGACACGAACACCGAGATACCTTCGGCGGCGGCTTGCCCGAACACGTCGTCGAGGTAATGCGCGACGTCCGCACCGTTGTCGGCCTCGCAACTGCCGAAGCTGATGCTGAGCACGCGCGCCGGCAACGGCGATGCATCGATCGCATGCTCGATCGCGCGCTGCACGCCGCTCTCGGTGTCGGTGTCCTTGGCGACGATGAGTTTGATCGTCGCGCCGGGAGCGACGCCCGCGGCGACCTGGACGTCGAGCGTCGCTTCCGTCTGGTCACCGACCGCATCGCTCGGATCATCGCAGCTCGAACCGGCGGCGCCGCACTGGGATGCCGGCGCGCCCGGATCGGTCGCCCCCGGCGGCACGATCACCTCGACCGCGCGCTGCGGCAGGCCCGCGATCGTCTGGTAGTTGCTCACGTCGGGTGCGTAGACACGCTGGCGACCGACGATCGCGATGCTTTGCCCGGCTCCGTCGATGTCGGCGACGGCGCCGCCGATGCCGTAGATCGCGGCGAAATCCGCGGGGAACATCACATGCTCGCAGCCGCTGTCGTTGCAGGCCGTGCCTGCGGGGTGCAGCGCCTTCGCGCCTGCCGGGCGCCTGGCGGCGACGACACGGTGCTTCGGCCGCAGCGTGAACGTGTCGAGCCCGACCACGCCACGCACGATCGTGGCGAATGCCGCAGGCACGCTCGGCCTCGACGTCGCGCCGATGCGCCGGCGCTCACCGCCGTCGTACCACGCGAGCGCGGTGTCGAACGCGCGCGCGACGTCGCCGCTGCGGCCGCTGACGACCACGCGCGTGCGCGCCGGTGCGACCGCCTCGACGCGCAGGCCCTCGCTGCGCAACCAGCCCGCGAGTGCGTCGAGGTCGTGCGCGCTCGCGCCGTAGCGTTGGCCGATTTCCGCAGCGTCGAGCCACGCGTGGTAGCGGGGGGAACGCGGATCCTGCTGGTCGCGCAACAGCGCTTCGAACGCGGCCTGGCGTTCGGGCGTGCGACGGAGCAACACGCTCACGCGATCGAGCCGCACCTCGGCGTCGACCGCGCCGCGCGCGCGATCCGCGCGAGCCCACGCCGGCCGTGCGTTGTCGATCGCCATACGCTTGGCGCCGTCGACGGTCGACTGAACGAGGTCGCCCGCGCCCGCATGCGCGAGCGTGCAGGTGGCCGCGAGCGCGGCAAGCACGAGCGCCGGGCCGATGCGCGCGAAAAGTGTCTCGTTCATGCCGGGATCGCCGCCGGGAAAAGGAGGAAAATGCGACCTTAATCGCGAGGCATGCCGCACCGCAAGCGCCGCTGCGGATTCGCAGACGCTATCATGGCGCCCCACCGCAGGGGGCACCCATGGGCACATCCAAGACCGCGGCGCGCGCGCCGGGGTTCCGTTACTACGACCTGCTCGTCGGCGGCATGGTCGCGGTCCTGCTCTGTTCGAACCTGATCGGCCCCGCCAAGGTCTGCACGGTGACCTTGCCGCTGCTCGGCGCGCTCACGTTCGGCGCAGGCAACCTGTTCTTCCCGATCAGCTACATCTTCGACGACGTGTTGACCGAGGTGTACGGCTACGCGCGCGCGCGCCGCGCGATCTGGGCCGGCTTCGGCGGCCTCGCGTTCGCGAGCGTGATGACGTTCGTGATCGTCGGCATGACGCCGAGCCCGGACGAGCCGTTCAACGAGCGCCTGCAGCCCGCGCTCGAAGTCGTGTTCGGCGCGAGCTGGCGCATCATGCTCGCGTCGATGTTCGCGTACTGGATCGGCGACTTCGCCAACTCGTGGGTGATGGCGAAGATGAAGCTGTGGACGAACGGGCGCTGGCTGTGGACGCGCACGATCGGTTCGACCGTCGTCGGCGAGGGCCTCGACAGCCTCACGTTCTACCCGATCGCGTTCGCGGGCATCTGGTCCGGCCAGACGATGCTCAAGGTGATCGCGTTCAACTGGACGATGAAGGTGCTCGTCGAGATCGTGCTGACGCCGGTGACCTACGCGGTGATCGGCTTCCTCAAGCGGCACGAAGGCATCGACACCTACGACACGCATACGCATTTCACGCCGTTCAGCTTGCGCGACGAAGGCGAACAGCGCAGGCCGCACGCCTGACGAAGGGAGGCTTCCGATGAACGAACCGGCATCCTGCGCACGCGGCGCAAGCGGTCGCGCCCGCCGTGGGAGCGGCGCAAGCCGCGATGGTCGCGCCGCTCGGGTATCGAAGAGGACGACGTCCGCCGCGCCCGCATGTCTGCTGCTCGGGGTGATGCTCGCGTTCGCGGCGCGCGCGTCCGGCTCCGACGACGCCGAGTATTTCCCGGTCACGAACCCGCCGCCCGGCATGAGCTTGCCGTTCTCCGAAGCGGTGCGCGTCGGCAGCATGCTCTACCTCTCCGGCGAGATCGGCACCGGGGCCGACGGCAAGCTCGTTTCGGGCGGCATCGCGGCCGAGACGAAGCAGCTCATGCAGAACATCGGGGACTCGCTCGCGCGCCACGGTTCTTCCTGGGACCGCGTCGTGCAGTGCACGGTCGCGCTCGCGGACATCAAGGACTGGCCGGCATTCAACGACGTCTATCGCGGCTACTTCAAGCAGCACTATCCCGCGCGCATGGCCTACGCGACGGGCGGTCTCGCGCTCGGCGCGCGTGCCGAAGTGCAGTGCAACGCCCTCGTCGCCCGCGATCGCGGGCGTTGAGGCGGCGCGGCGGGCGGTCATCGCCGCCTGCCGCCCGTGGTCTATGCGGCGGCGGTCGCCGTCGTCTCGCGCGTGCGTCGGCCGATGTCGCGCAGAAGCAGCGTGATGATGAGGATCGCCTGCAGGGTCACCGTCGCGACCGACACGTACCAGACCTCGTGCAGTTCGAAGCCCGGCCGCGTCGACAGCCAATACGCGACGCACGCGAACACGCTCACGCGCGTCGCCGTGCAATACAGCGGTGGCAGCGTGTGGCCGAGTGCCTGGAACATGCCGGCGCAGGTGAAGATCAGGCCCTGTGCGACGAAGTTCCACGAGATGATGCGCAGGAACTCGCTGCCGATGCGCACCACCTCGGCGTCCTGCGTGAAGAACCCGACGAGCAGGTCCGGGCGCCAGTGGCAGAACAGCGTGAGCACGGCCATGATCGCGCTGCCGATCAGCGCGGCCTTGTCGAACGTCTCGCGCACGCGCGGCAGCAGGCGCGCGCCCGCGTTCTGCCCGGCGAGCGGCGCAACCGCGAACGCGACCGCCATCGCGGGCAGGAAGATCGCCTGCATCACGCGTGAGCCGACGCCGAATCCGGCCTGCGCGGCCGGACCGAACGGTCGGATGATGAGGTAGACGAGGGCGAGGAACAGGAACATCAGCGCGAATTCGCCGCCCGGGGGTACGCCGATCTTGAGGATGCGCTTCCAGGTCGCGAAGTCGGGCTTGAGCAGCGCGCCGTCGACGCCGACGTATTTTTCGAGGCGCGCGAAGTAGACGATCATCATGACGACGCCGACCGCGATCGCGAGTGACGTCGCGACACCCGCTCCGGCGATGCCGAGCGGCTTGCCCGTGCCCCAGCCCGCGATGAGGACCGGTGCGAGGATCGCGTTCAACACGACCGTCGCGACCTGCACGATCATGCCCGGCTTGGCAAGCCCGGTGCCGCGCAGTGCCGAGCCCATCGCGATCAGCGCGAACTGCAGCGCGAGCCCGGGCAGGAACCAGTACAGGTAGGTCGTGCCCAGCGCGGCGGTCTCGGCGTCGGCGCCGAGCGCGCGCGCATAGCTCCCGGCGAACGCGTAGCCGCCGACGAGCGTGACCGCCGCGAACAGCGCCGCAAGCAGCAGGCTCTGGTTGAACACGAGGTTCGCGTCGGCCGGGTTCTTCGCGCCGACCGCGCGCGCGATCAGCGCCATCGCGCCGACGCCGAGAACCTGGGTCAGTCCCATGATGATGAACTGCAGGTTGCCCGCGGTCGCGACGCCCGCGATCGCGGCATCGCCGAGGCGCGCGACGAAGTAGAGATCGACGAGCACGTACAGCGTCTGGAACAGCATGCCGATCGCGATCGGCAGCGCGAGCGCGACCAGATGACGCGCGATCGAGCCTTGCGTGAGGTCTTTCATGCAGGGTTCCCGGAGAGAAGGGCGGCGCATTCTGCGCCGATCTGCGGCGCCTGTAACGACTCGTCCATCGCGCGATCCGGCGCTACAATGTCCGCACGGGAACAGCCGCGCAACGCGGAGTTCGAGCGGGCGGATCGTGCGAGCGGCGGAAGCCGCGATGTCTGCCCTCAGCCCTCAGCCCTCGGAAGGGCATCGCGACGTCCGACGCTGCGCGTCCGCGCGGAGCAGGTCGACGCGCAGCCTGATGCGACGTCGGCGCGCACACGCTAGGCGGTCGGTCCGAGACGGCGCACCCGCAACCGGCCGCGCACGAGCTGCACGCCGAGCGCGACGTTCCACGCGCTTGCGGCGAGCACGACGACCATCATTCCGTGCACGTCGAGCGCGAGCCGGCCACTGAGCAGCGCGACGACGATTCCGCCGCCGCAGACGAGGCCGGCCGCCCCGAGCACGAAGTTCGTGCGCGCGCGCAGGAGCGCGAACGACCACAGCGCGATCGCGAGCGCGCGCGCGAACTCGCCGATGTCGGCGAGCGACTGGTTCATCGCCCAGCACAGATGCATGAGCTGGCGCAGGTGTTCGAGCGCCGCCGCGTCGGTGCCGGCGTACTGCGCAGCGAGCCGGCCGATCGCGAAGCCGTTGATCGACGCCGCGCCGATGTCGGCGCCGGTACCGATCGCGTACGCGACGAGCGCCACGCGCACCAGTGGCCGGTCGGCGCCGAACACGCGCGAGAACTCCGCGAAGCCGAACAGCAGCAGCGCGAGCAGCGCGATCAACGAGCCGTGCACGAGGTGGTTCAGCGCACCGATGCGCACGATCTGCTCGACGAACGTGGCCATGTCGCGGGACGACCCGGACGGGTGGTGTGCCATCATGAGCACCGACGCGAGCGACGCGGCGACGAGGATCGCGCCGGCGGTGCGCAGTTCGGCGTCGGGAAGTGCGAAGTCGGGGGAGCGTTCGGTCATGGCATCGTCCTCGGAGTACGGTTGCGCGGAGCCTAGCGGCATGGGCGCCTGCGGCGGTCGCGCGTCGACGCGATTCCGGACACGTTGGCGCGATCGTCCGGAAACGGCGGTGCATCGATGACGAACACGGAGATCGGTGCGCGCGAGGACGCGCGTCGCCGGCGCACGCGCACGGCGCTGCAGAAGGCGTTCATCCAGTTGTTCTTCGAGCGCGGTTTCGACGAGATCGGCATCGCCGACATCGCGGCGCGGGCCGGTGTCGGCCGCTCGACCCTGTACGAGCACTACCGCGGCAAGGACGAGCTGCTGCTCGACACGGTCCGCTATCCGTTCGAGCGGCTCGCGGCCGTCGTCGAGCCGGACGTCGCTGCCGTCGACGTCGCGGCGGCCGTAGGCCATTTCTGGGACAACCGGGCGAACGCGCACTCGCTGCGGCGCGAGTCGTCGCGCAGGGCGCTCGCGCGCGTGTACGGCCGCATCGTCGCCGCACGCCTGTCCGGGCGGGCCGACGCGGGCGCGGCGACGGCGCGCACGGCCGCGATCATCGCGCACACGCACCTCGGCGTGCTGCTCGGCTGGCTCGCGGGCGACATCGATGCGACACCGGCGCAACTGGCCGATGTGCTCGTGCAGATGGCGCGCGGCGCGGCGGGGTGATGCCGTCGCGGCTCGCGTCCGCTACACTAGGCGCCTCCGCGACACTCTTCGAACCCCATGATCGCCCTAAAGAATTTCGCCCTGCGACGCGGCGAGCGCCTGCTCCTGTCCGATGTCGACATCGCGCTGCACGCGGGTGCCAAGGTCGGCGTGGTCGGCCGCAATGGCTGCGGCAAGTCGAGCCTGTTCGCCGTCGTGATGGGCGAGATCGAGCCCGACAAGGGCGACATCGACCTGCCGAACCGGCTGCGCATCGCGAGCGTCGCGCAGGAGACGCCCTCGCTGCCGGATCCTGCCATCGATTTCGTCGTTTCCGGCGACACCGAAGTCCACGCGGTTCTCGAGGCGGAGCGCGCCGCGACCGCCGCCGAGGACTGGGACGCGGTCGCCGCCGCGCACCAGAAGCTTGCCGAGATCAACGGCTACGACGCCGAAGCGCGCGCGGGCCGGCTACTGCACGGCCTCGGCTTCAAGCCGGACACGCACCGCATGGCGGTCGCGGAATTCTCCGGCGGCTGGCGCGTGCGCCTCAACCTCGCGCGCGCGCTCATGATGCCGTCGGACCTGCTGCTGCTCGATGAGCCGACCAACCACCTCGACCTCGACGCCGTGCTCTGGCTCGAACAGTGGCTGCAGAAATATCCGGGCATGCTGCTCATGATCTCGCATGACCGCGAGTTCCTCGACGGCCTCTGCACGCATACGCTGCACCTGCACGAGCAGCGCGCCAAGCTCTACTCGGGCGACTACACCAGCTTCGAACACCAGCGCGCCGAGCACCTGCGCCAGCAGCAGATCGCGTTCGAGAAGGAGCAGGCCGAGCGCGTGCACCTCGAGGCGTTCATCGCGCGCTTCAAGGCGAAGGCGAGCAAGGCGAAGCAGGCGCAGTCGCGCGTCAAGCGCCTCGCCAAGCTCAGCGGCACCGAGGCGGTGCGTGCGGAACGGCAGATCCGCATCAACTTCCCGGAGCCCGTGAAGCTGCCGCATTCGCTGCTGCGCCTGAACCACGTCGATGCGGGCTACACGCTCAAGGGCAGCGCGCACGCAGGGCCGTCGGACCATGCGATCGTCGAAGACCACGGCCACGCGGTGATCCTCAAGAAGGTGAAGTTCGGCCTCGAAGCCGGCGATCGCATCGGCCTGCTCGGCCCGAACGGCGCGGGCAAGTCGACGCTCGTGAAGACGCTCGTCGGCGAGCTGCCGCTGCTCACGGGCGAGCGCACCGCGCATCCCGATCTCGTGCTCGGCTACTTCGCGCAGCACACGGTCGAATCGCTGCACGAGGGGCAGACCCCGATCGACCACCTGCGCGAGATCGCGCCGGGCGTGTCGACGCAGGACTTCCGCGACTACCTCGGGCGCTGGAACTTCCCCGGCGACCGCGCGTTCGAGGTCATCGACGGTTTCTCCGGCGGCGAACGCGCGCGCCTCGCGCTCGCGCTGATCGCGTGGCGCAAGCCGAACGTGCTGCTGCTCGACGAGCCGACCAACCATCTCGACCTCGAGATGCGCGAGGCACTGGCCGAGGCGCTGAGCGACTTCGACGGCGCGATCGTGCTCGTCTCGCACGATCGCCACCTGACCGGCCTCGTCTGCGACACGTTCTGGCGCGTCGCCGACGGCAAGGTCGAGGAGTTCAAGGGCGACCTCGACGAGTACGCCGCATGGCTGCGCGCGCGCGGGTCGGGCAGCTCGCCGGAACAGGGCAAGGGC
Source organism: Dokdonella sp. (assembly GCF_036518555.1). Classification (GTDB taxonomy): domain Bacteria; phylum Pseudomonadota; class Gammaproteobacteria; order Xanthomonadales; family Rhodanobacteraceae; genus Dokdonella_A. The sequence continues at coordinate 15,297 of NZ_DATDMY010000142.1, forward strand.
AAGCGCGCGGCCGCGTAGGCGGGACGCACAGCGCGTCGCGCGCAGCGCCGGCTCGCGATGCACGGCGGAGCGAATGGGGTGAGCGCGCGTCGGGTCGGTCGCGGCGGGACGTGCGCTGCAGGCTCGACGCACCGCGCGCCGTCCGCGCCGTCGTCGGCGCGATCGGGAATCGCCACAACCCCGCGGCCACCGCTTCCGCGTTGCATCCGTCCGTGGTCACCGGCGCGCCGCGCCGCCACCGACGAACGGAGATCCCGCGATGGCTTGCTTCCCGAAGATCGACCAACCTTGTCCGCTCGGCATCGACGCGCAGCGGCGCGTCGCGGGGTACTGCGGCCATTGCCGCAAGGCGGTGCACGGCCTGGACGCGATGAGCGACGCCGATCGCATCGCGTTCGTGCGCCATTCGCAGGGTCCGATCTGCGTGTCCTATCGCGTGCGCCGGGGCGCGGCGCTCGGTCTCGGTGCGGCGTTCGCGTTGACCTTGGCCTCGCCTGGCCAGGCGGATCCGGTCGGGATCGACGTCCGTGCGACGGTCGAGTCGGGTGCGGCGACGACCGCCCCGCCACCGCCGCCGGAGCACGAAGTGCTGCTCATGGGCGGGATCAGCGATCCGCAGTCGGCCGCGATCGTCGACGACGGCGACGGCGATGGCGACGTGCCGGAATTGCCGGTCGTGCGCGAGACCGTTGCTGCCGCAGTGCGCTGAGCCGGCGGATCGCGCGATCAGCCGGCCTCTTCGAGGACGCGGGCCGCGCCCAGCACGTGCAGGCGAGCGATCGCCTGCATCTCGCCGCGGAATCCTTCCGGCGTGCCGTCGCCGACGCTGATCGCGATGTGGCTCGAGTCGAACCTGCCGAGCGCGGCGTCGTAACTCGTCCATCTCCGGCCGTCCCAGGCCTGCACCCACATGTGCGGCGTGAACGCATGCC
>NZ_DATDMY010000143.1:0-13631 GCF_036518555.1 Dokdonella sp.
TTCATGAAGATCGTTTCGCTCGCGCCGGAAGTCCTGTAACGAGGTTGATGCCATGAACCGTATCCGCAAGGGCGACCAGGTCCTGGTTATCGCCGGCAAGAACAAGGGCCAGAAGGGCGAGGTGACGCGCGTCGCGGGTGAATCCGTGTTCGTGCAGAACATCAACCTGGTCAAGCGCCACACCAAGCCGAATCCGCAGGCGAACCAGCCCGGCGGCATCGTCGAGCGTGAGGCTGCGATCCATATTTCCAACGTAATGCTGTTCAACACCGCTACCGGCAAGGGTGAGCGCGTGGGCTTCAAGACGCTCGAAAACGGGCGCAAGGTCCGCGTGTACCGCTCGTCCGGCGAAGTGGTCGACGCCTGAGGCCTGCCGACATGACCCGCCTTGAAAAGATCTACAAAGAACAGGTCGTGCCGAAGCTGACCCAGCGTTTCGGCTACACCAACCCGATGCAGGTGCCGCGCCTGTCCAAGATCACGCTCAACATGGGTGTGGGCGAGGCGGTCGGCAACAAGAAGATCCTCGAGAACGCCGTGGCCGACATGGCGAAGATCGCCGGTCAGAAGCCGATCGTGACGCTGTCCCGCAAGGCGCATGCGACGTTCAAGATCCGCGAGAACTGGCCGATCGGCTGCAAGGTGACGCTTCGTCGACACCGCATGTTCGAGTTCTTCGACCGCCTGATCAACATTTCGCTGCCTCGCGTGCGCGACTTCCGCGGCATCTCGGGTCGTTCGTTCGATGGCCGCGGCAACTTCAACATGGGCCTGAAGGAACAGATCATCTTCCCCGAGATCGACTTCGACCAGATCGACGCGCTGCGCGGCATGGACATCGCGATCACGACGACCGCCCGTACCGACGAGGAAGCGAAGGCGCTGCTCGAGGCGTTCAACTTCCCGTTCCGCAACTGACAGCGCGACAGCAGGATCCAGGATTATGGCCAAGACTTCGATGATCAACCGCGATCTCAAGCGCGCCAAGCTCGTGAAGCGGCATGCCGCCAAGCGCGTGGAGCTCAAGAAGATCGTCTCCAGCACGACGGCGTCGTACGACGAGAAGCTCGCCGCTGCAGTGAAGCTGCAGAAGCTGCCGCGGGACTCGAGCCCCTCGCGCAAGCGCAATCGTTGCGAGCTGACCGGCCGCTCGCGCGGCGTCTACAGCAAGTTCGGCCTCGCGCGCCACAAGCTGCGCGAAGCGACCATGCGCGGCGACGTACCGGGTCTGCGCAAGGCCAGCTGGTAATCGCAAACCCGGCCGACGTCGGCCGGGCCAATCAAAATTGATCATTCGCATTTCGCGGATATCGGTGCACTCAGAGGTGTTTTTTCATGAGCATGACTGATCCCATCGCCGACATGTTTACGCGCATTCGCAATGCGCAGGCCACGGGCAAGCGTTCCGTGGCGATGCCGGCCTCACGCGTGAAGCACGCAATCGCCAACCTGCTTAAGGACGAGGGCTACGTCGCCGACGTGCAGACGAACACCGTCGAGGGCAAGGCGAAGCTCGAGATCGCCCTCAAGTATTACGAGGGCAAGCCGGTCATCGAGCGGATCGAGCGCGTCAGCCGCTCGGGCCTGCGCGTGTATCGCGGCAAGGACGAGTTGCCGCGGGTCCTCAATGGCCTCGGCATTTCGATCGTTTCCACGTCGTCCGGCATCATGACCGACGCGCAGGCTCGCAAGAAGGGGCTGGGCGGCGAAGTCATCGGCCTGGTCGCCTAAGTTTCTTGGAGAGATAAGACATGTCCCGCGTTGCCAAGAAACCCATTGCCCTGCCGAAGGGCGTCGAGTGCCAGGTCAAGGCCGATGCGATCACCGTGAAGGGCCCGAAGGGCACGCTCGCGATCGCGTCGCCGGCCGGAGTGAATGTAGCCGTCGATGGCGGCACCGTCACGCTCAGCGCCAAGAGCCCCAACGACACGAAGATGGCGGGTACCGCCCGTGCGTTGATCAACAACATGGTCACCGGCGTCAGCGAAGGCTACCAGCGCAAGCTGGAGCTGGTCGGCGTCGGCTACCGCGCCGCACTTGCAGGCAAGGATCTCAGCCTCACGCTCGGCTTTTCCCATCCGGTCGTCTTCAAGGCGCCGGAAGGCATCACGATCACGGTTCCGGCGCAGACCGAAATCCTGATCGCGGGTGCGGACAAGCAGCGCGTGGGCGAAGTCGCCGCGAAGATCCGCGCCTTCCGCCCGCCGGAACCCTACAAGGGCAAGGGCGTGCGTTACTCCGGCGAACAGATCACCCTCAAAGAGGCCAAGAAGGCGTAGTGCGGGCTTCCCGCAGGGGCTCGGCCATGCCCGGCCGGACTTCTCACTAGAGCTGCCGATCCGCTTCTGGAATTACGACCATGGAAAAGAACATCGCAAGACTCCGCCGCGCCAAGTCGACGCGCGCGCACATCCGCACGCTGGGCGTGCCGCGCCTGAGCGTGCATCGCAGCGGCCAGCACATCTATGCGCAGGTGCAGACCGCCGACGGCGACAAGGTGATCGCTGCCGCGTCGACCACGCAGAAGGCGATTGCCGAAGGCCTCAAGGGCACGAAGAACAAGACCGCAGCCGCAGCCGTCGGCAAGGCGGTCGCCGAGGCCGCCATCAAGGCGGGCATCGAGAAGGTCGCGTTCGACCGTTCGGGCTTTCGCTACCATGGCCGCATCCAGGCGCTCGCGGACGCGGCGCGCGAGGCGGGCCTGAAGTTCTGATCCCCCGCGGCCGTTCGCGGCCGTGCGGGAGCGTGCAACGATTCCGGCTTGCTGCCGGGCGCCAGGGCTGGCGCATGCGTGACCGGATTGAGCCGTTCCGGAACCGTTCCATCACAACTCCAAGCGGCGTTGCCGCAAGCAGAAGTCCGCAACCGCTCCGGCGGGCGGCATGACAGGTGAAACATGGCGAATACGAACGAACGTGAGAACAGCGACGGCTTCCTCGAGAAGCTGATCGCGGTCAACCGCGTGGCGAAGACCGTCAAGGGCGGCCGCCAGATGAGCTTCACGGCGCTGACGGTGGTCGGCGATGGCGATGGACGCGTCGGCTTCGGTTACGGCAAGGCACGTGAAGTGCCGGTCGCGATCTCCAAGGCGATGGAACGTGCGCGCAAGGGCATGGTCAAGGTGGACCTCAACAACGGCACGCTGTTCCATGCGGTGAAGGCCAACCATGGCGCAGCCAAGGTGTTCATGCAGCCGGCGTCGGAAGGTACCGGCGTGATCGCGGGCGGCGCGATGCGCGCCGTTCTCGAGGTGGTCGGCGTCAAGAACGTGCTGGCCAAGGCGGTCGGCTCGCGCAATCCGATCAATCTGGTGCGCGCGACGATCAATGGCCTGCAGGCGATGGTGTCGCCGGCGCGCATTGCGTCCAAGCGCGGCAAGTCGGTCGACGAGGTGATGGGCAATGGCTAAGACGAAGGCGATGGAAGGCAAGACGATCCGCGTCCGCCTGTTCAAGAGCATCAACGGTTGCCAGGAGCGCCATCGCATCAGTGTTCGCGCGCTCGGTCTGCGCAAGCTCAATGATGTGCGCGAACTGGTGGATTCGCCGTCGGTGCGTGGCCTGATCAATCAGGTCAGCTATCTGGTCCGCATCGAAGAGAGCGCCTGAGGCGCCCGGGGCATTGAACTCGCGTTCGATGCCTCGACCTAGCAATTTCTCTGGAGTCGATTGACATGCGTCTCAACACACTCAAGCCCGCCGCAGGTGCCCGCAAGGATCGCGTCCGTGTCGGTCGCGGCATCGGTTCGGGGCTCGGCAAGACGGCCGGTCGCGGCCACAAGGGCCAGTACGCGCGTGCGGGCAAGGGCAAGGTCAAGGCCGGCTTCGAAGGTGGCCAGATGCCGCTGCAGCGCCGCTTGCCGAAGGTCGGTTTCCGCTCGAAGAAGGCACACGAAGTCAGCGAAGTGCTGCTGTACCAGCTCGATTCGTTGAAGGCCGACGTGGTCGATTTCGACGTGCTCAAGGGCGCCGGACTGATCGGGACGCGCGCCGCGCGGGCGAAGATCGTGAAGAAGGGCGAGATCAAGCGAGCGGTGAAGCTCAAGGGCGTGGCGGTCACCGCCGGCGCCAAGGCCGCGATCGAGGCTGCCGGCGGCAGCGTGGAGTAAGCGCGTGGCGTCTTCGCAGTCGAATCCGCTCGCTTCGCTCGGCAAGTTGACCGAGCTGAAGCAACGCCTGCTGTTCGTGGTCGGCGCACTCGTCGTGTACCGGCTCGGTTCGTTCATTCCCGTGCCGGGTGTCAACCCGGAGGAGATGGCGCGCCGCATCCAGCAGGGCGGCGGGCTGCTCGACATGTTCAACATGTTCTCGGGCGGTGCGTTGAGCCGACTGTCGATCTTCGCCCTCGGCGTCATTCCGTACATCTCGGCATCGATCATCGTCCAGATGTTCGCGTCCGTGATCCCTAGCTGGCAGCAGCTGCGCAAGGAAGGCGAGGCAGGTCGGCGCAAGCTGACCACGTATACGCGCCTCGGAACCGTTGCGCTGGCGCTGTTCCAGTCGTTCGGCGTCGCCTCGATGCTGCAGACGCAGGCGGGCATCGTCTACGCGCCCGGCCCGAGCTTCATCTTCACGACCGTCGTGGGCCTCACCGCCGGCACGATGTTCCTCATGTGGCTGGGCGAACAGATCACCGAACGCGGCATCGGCAATGGCATTTCGCTGCTGATCTTCTCCGGCATCGTCGCCGGGCTGCCGGCCGCGGTCGTGCATACGCTCGGCATGGCGCAGACGGGCGAATTGCCGATCCTGCGGGTTCTGATCGTGTTCGTGATCGTGCTCGCGGTCACCGCGTTCGTCGTGTTCATGGAGCGTGGCCAGCGTCGGATCACGGTGAACTACGCACGGCGGCAGGGCGGGGCAGGCAAGGCGTACATGAACCAGAGTTCGCACTTGCCGCTCAAGATCAACATGTCGGGCGTGATCCCGCCGATCTTCGCGTCCTCGCTGCTGATGTTCCCGGCGACGGCGGCAACCTGGTTCAACAACGCCAACGAGATCCACTGGCTGCAGGTGCTCACGGCGTCGCTCGGTCCGGGCGAGCCGCTGCACATGCTGCTGTACGCGCTGCTCATCATCGTGTTCGCGTACTTCTACACGGCGTTGACGTTCAATTCGCAGGAGACCGCGGACAACCTGAAGCGGTCCGGCGCGTTGATTCCGGGACTGCGCCCGGGCAAGGCGACGGCCGACTACATCGACGGCGTACTGACACGCCTTACCGGCGCCGGCGCGCTGTATCTCGTCGCGGTTTGCCTGGTGCCGGACATCCTGCGCAACGCGTGGCACGTGCCGTTCTATTTCGGTGGTACGTCCCTGCTGATCGTGGTGGTCGTGGTCATGGACTTCACCGCCCAGATCCAGGCGCACCTGGTTTCCCACCAGTACGAAAGTCTGCTCAAGAAGGCGAATTTGCGCGGCCGTTGAGCGGTAAAGGTCCAAGTCCGGCCCCGAGCGGGCCGGGGGTTTCCCGGCAGCGGTAAACCGGATATAATGTCAAGTTCTCTGCGCACTTAAGTAGTTTTTTTGGAGATCAACAAGCATGGCACGCATTGCGGGTGTCAATCTGCCGGTACAGAAGCATGTCGTGATCGGCCTGCAGAGCATTTTCGGCGTCGGCCGTTCGCGCGCGAAGAAGGTCTGCGACGGCGCGGGTGTCAATCCTGCCGCCAAGATCAAGGACCTGACCGAGGCCGAGGTCGACAAGCTGCGCCATGAAGTCGCCAAGTTCACGGTCGAAGGTGACCTGCGACGCGAGGTCGGCATGTCGATCAAGCGCCTGATCGACCTCGGTACCTACCGCGGCCTGCGCCACCGTCGCGGCCTCCCGCTGCGCGGGCAGCGCACCCGCACCAACGCGCGCACCCGCAAGGGCCCGCGCCGCGCCATCAAGAAGTAATTTCGCAGGATATCCGGGCAAATGAACAAACCCGTTGCAGTCAAGCCGAAGAAGAAGATCAAGCGCGTGGTGACGGATGCCGTCGCCCATGTGCAGGCTTCGTTCAACAACACGATCGTCACCATCACCGATCGCCAGGGCAATGCCCTTTCGTGGGCGACCGCGGGCGGTGCCGGCTTCCGTGGCTCGCGCAAGTCGACGCCGTTCGCCGCGCAGGTCGCCGCCGACAAGGCCGCGCGCGTGGCCGCCGACTATGGCGTGAAGACGGTCGAAGTGCGCATCAAGGGGCCGGGCCCGGGGCGTGAATCGGCCGTGCGCTCGCTGAACAATGCGGGCTTCAAGGTCACCAACATCATCGACGTGACGCCGATTCCGCACAACGGATGCCGTCCGCCGAAGAAGCGTCGCGTGTAAGGGGAATCAGGAACCATGGCTCGTTATCTCGGACCCACCTGCAAGCTCGCGCGCCGCGAAGGCGCCGACCTCAGTCTCAAGAGCCCCGCGCGCGCGCTCGATTCGAAGTGCAAGCTGGAGCAGAAGCCCGGCCAGCACGGCGCCGCCGGCGCCAAGCGTGGTCGCCTTTCCGACTACGGCGTGCAGCTGCGCGAGAAGCAGAAGGTGAAGCGCATCTACGGCCTGCTCGAGCGCCAGTTCCATACCTATTACCAGAAGGCGTCCGGCCAGAAGGGCAATACGGGCGAGAACCTGCTGCGCATGCTCGAGTCGCGCCTCGACAACGTCGTCTACCGCATGGGCTTCGCGGTGACGCGCGCGGCCGCGCGCCAGCTGGTGTCGCACGCCGCCGTACGCGTCAACGGCAAGAAGGTGAACCTGCCTTCTTACCAGGTGCGCCCGGGCGACGAAGTCGCGCTCAGCGAGCGCGCCAAGAGCCAGCTCCGCGTGCAGGAGTCGCTGACCGTGTCGCAGGAAATGGACCTGACCCCGTCGTGGGTCGAGGTCGACGCGAAGAAGGCGAGCGGCCTGTTCAAGGCGATGCCGGAACGTTCCGATCTGCCGTCGGACATCAACGAAAGCCTGATCATCGAGCTGTACTCGAAGTAAGGAGGCCGGGCCCCGCCCGGACCTTCGCAGGAACACATCACTTTGAGGAATCCGCGAGGATTCTTGGAGTCAACTGCATATGGCGGGATCGTCCACCAACGTGCTGCGTCCGCGCGGCATACAAGTCGAACGCCTCGGTACCGACCGCGCCAAGGTCGTCGTCGAGCCGCTGGAGCGCGGCTTCGGTCACACGCTCGGCAACGCGCTGCGTCGCGTGCTGCTGTCGTCCATCCCTGGTAGCGCGATCATCGAAGTCGAAATCGACGGCGTGCTGCACGAGTACACGACGCTCGAAGGCCTCCAGGAAGACGTCATCGAGGTGCTCCTCAACCTCAAGGACGTGGCCATCCGCATGCACGGTCAGGATGAGACCACCCTCACGCTCAGCAAGAAGGGCAAGGGCGTCGTCGTCGCTGGCGACATCAAGGTCGATCATTCGGTCGAGATCGTCAACCCCGATCACGTGATCTGCCACCTGACCAAGGACATCGCGCTCAACATGCGCCTCAAGGTCGTGCGCGGCGTCGGCTACCAGCCCGCCACTGCGCGCCGCCTGCCGGACGAGGAAGCGCGTCCGATCGGCCGGCTGCAGCTCGATGCGTCGTTCTGCCCCGTTCGCCGCGTCGCCTACAACGTGGACAGCGCGCGCCTCGAACAGCGTACCGATCTCGACAAGCTCGTGCTCGACGTCGAAACCAACGGTGCAATCGACGCCGAGGAAGCGGTGCGCAAGGCCGCCGAGATCCTGCAGGACCAGATCAGCGTGTTCGGCGATTTCGCGCGCCGCGAGAGCACCGATGCGAAGACCGACAAGAGCGGCGTCGACCCGGTGCTTCTGCGCCCGATCGACGACCTCGAGTTGACCGTGCGGTCGGCCAACTGCCTGAAGGCGGAAAGCATCTACTACATCGGCGATCTCGTCCAGAAGACCGAGGTCGAGCTGCTGAAGACTCCGAACCTCGGCAAGAAGTCGCTGACGGAGATCAAGGACGTGCTCTACCAACGCGGGCTGCAGCTCGGCATGAAGCTCGACAGCTGGCCGCCGCCCGGTCTCGTGCACGGCATGCAGCTGGGCTGATAGTTTGCTTTTGCGATCGTCCTTGATCGCCGCTGCGGCCGATGGTCGCGAGAGGTCGCGTTAACGACTTCGATGTAGCCCAGGGCGGCCGTCCATGGCCGCACCGTTCGACAAATGCAGTTTCATGGATAGCCCGTTCATCGGGCTCAAGACAGCGGGTAACCGCGGGTCGCCGGGCATGAGTCCCGGCTTCTCATAACAATCGAGACAACGAGGATTCACCCATGCGCCACCAGAAGGCCGGTCGCAAATTCAATCGCACGAGCAGCCACCGCGAGGCGATGTTCAAGAACATGGCCGCGTCGCTGTTCAAGCACGAGCTCATCCGTACCACGCTGCCGAAGGCGAAGGAGCTTCGTCGCGTCGCCGAGCCGCTGATCACGCTCGCGAAGACCGACGGCGTCGCCAATCGTCGCCTCGCGTTCGCGCGCCTGCGCGACAAGGAAGCGGTCGGCAAGCTGTTCGTCGAGCTCGGCCCGCGCTATCGCGAGCGCAAGGGCGGGTACCTGCGCCTTCTGAAGTGCGGCTTCCGCAACGGCGACAACGCGCCGATGGCGTACGTCGAGCTCGTCGATCGCCCGCGGTCCGACGCGGGCGACCAGACCGCGGATTGAGATCCGCGCCTGCTCGTCGTTGAAAGGCCCCGGTCCGTCCGGGGCTTTTCGTTTCAACGGGGCGCGCACGACCGCGCCGGCGTGGCGCTTCGTGCCGGAACGACGGGTATGCACCGCCGCGGCGCGGTCGTCCCAAAGCATGGGTCGGCCGCACGGCTGCATCGGGTCGCGTGCCGCCGCCATGCAAGGCCTTTGCATCGGTTCGTCGTTCGCTTGCCGCTCGTGTTCGCAGCGAGGTTCGACGCGGCACTTCGGTTGCGCCCCGTTGTCTGCACATCCGCTGGCGCGCCGGTTCTACGGCAATTTCCGTAGCATCGACGTGACGCTAGACTTGGCGCAATCGATCACGGAGTACGCATGAACCCGAACCCGTTCGCATGGCCGTTCCGCTCGCAGTTCGCGCTCGGCGCGCTCATCTGCTTCGGCCTGGTCGCCTACGCGTACTTCATCCTCGAACGCCAGCAAGGCATCGTTCCGTGCCCCAAGTGCATGTTCCAGCGCGGCGCCTTCGTCGCCATGGGCGTGTTCTTCCTCGCGGGCGCACTGCACGGCCCCGGGGGGACGGGCCGGCGCGTATACGCACTGCTGGTCGCGCTCTTCGCTTCCATCGGCGCCGTGATCGCCGTGCAGCATCTGTGGATGCAGATGAATCCGCCTGACCCGCTCATGGGCGGTTGCGGCATGGACTTCTACACGCTGTTCGACAACCGGTTCCCGCTTGCCCAGGCGATCAGGAAGGCGTTCATGGCGAGCGGCGATTGCAGCGAGAGCAGCTGGCGGCTGCTCGGCATCACGATGCCGGGGTGGACGCTCATCGCCTACTTCCTGCTGGGTGCAGGCACGCTGTGGGCTGGATTCCGACGCCGCCCGGCGTGAGGCTCGATACGCCACCGTCGGTATGACGGCCGTCGCGGGCTATGGCATGATCGTTTTCCGCATTGCAGCAAGCCACGATCGCCATGGCCTTCCCGGAACCCCTTGTACCGCTCGGCAGCGCCCTCCGCGAATGGTCACCGTCGTCATGGCAGGGCTCCCCGCAGACGCAGCAGCCCGTCTACGCGGACGAGATTGAACTCGGCCTGGCGCTCGCGCAGCTGTCGCAGCTGCCGCCGTTGGTCACGTCGTGGGAGATCCTCTCGCTCAAGCGCCTGCTCGCCGAGGCTGCCGCGGGCGAACGGTTCCTGCTGCAAGGCGGCGATTGCGCGGAGAGTTTCGACGACTGCACGTCGCCGCTGATCTCGAACCGCCTCAAGGTCATGTTGCAGATGAGCCTCGTGCTCGTGCACGGGCTCAAGCTGCCGGTCGTGCGCGTCGGCCGATTCGCCGGTCAGTACGCAAAGCCCCGCTCGGCCGACCACGAAACGCGCGATGGAAGGACGTTGCCGAGCTACCGCGGTGACCTCGTCAATGCGGCGGCGTTCACCGCGGAGGCGCGCCGCGCCGATCCCCAGCGCCTCATCCGCGCCCACGCGCGATCGGCGATGACGATGAATTTCGTGCGCGCCCTCGTCGATGGCGGTTTCGCCGACCTGCACCATCCCGAGTACTGGGACCTCGGCTGGGTCCAGCACTCGCCGCTGCAGGACGAGTATCGCGCGATGGTCGAGTCGATCGGCAACTCGCTGCGATTCATGGAAACGCTCGCGGGCGAACCGCTCGGCAGCTTCCAGCGCGTCGACTTCTACACCTCGCACGAGGCGCTCGTCCTGCACTACGAACAGGCGCTCACGCGCCGCGTGCCGCGGCAGGCGGGGTGGTTCAACCTGTCGACGCATTTCCCGTGGATCGGCATGCGCACCGCGGCGATCGACGGCGCGCACGTCGAGTACTTCCGCGGCATCCGCAACCCGATCGCCGTCAAGGTCGGGCCTTCGGTGACGCCCGACCAACTGCGTCGTCTCGTCGACGTGCTCGATCCCGAGCGCGAACCGGGCCGCCTCACCCTCATCCATCGCATGGGAGTGGCGAAGATCGAGAGCGCCCTGCCGCCGTTGCTCGCGGCGATGAAGGGCGCCGGGCGCACGCCGTTGTGGGTTTGCGATCCAATGCACGGCAACACGGAGACGGTCGGCAACGGCGTGAAAACGCGGCGGTTCGAGAACATCCGTGGCGAACTCGACCGCGCGTTCGATGTACATGCCGCCGCCGGCACGCGCCTGGGCGGCGTGCATCTCGAGCTCACCGGGGAGAACGTCACCGAGTGCATGGGTGGCGCGCGTGACCTCACGGAAACCGACCTGACGCGCGCGTACAAGTCCCAGGTCGATCCACGCCTCAACTACGAGCAATCGCTCGAGATCGCGATGCTCATCGTGCGCAAGCGAGGGGCGCTGGCGAACGCCGGCTGAGCAGGCCCGGATCTCGAGCCGCGGGACCGGCGCAGGACCGTACGTCGCACCTGCGCAGTGGCGCATCGATCGCGCCATTCCGAGCCATCGGGCCTGGCGCGCCTTCCATCCGCGCCGCGGGTCGGATCGCCGCGCCGCGGTCCGAAGCAGGGAGTCACCCGGCAGCGAATGCGCACGCGCCGCAGCGCGTGCGCGCGATCGTCACGCGGCCTGGCGCGAAGCGCGCTTGCGGTCGTTCTCGGTGAGATGCTTCTTGCGCAGGCGAATCGCCTTCGGCGTGACTTCGACGAGTTCGTCGTCCTCGATGAACTCGAGCGCCTGCTCCAGCGACATGCGGATCGGCGGCGTCAGTTGCACGTTGTCGTCCTTGCCGGCCGCCCGGATGTTCGTGAGCTGCTTCGCGCGCAGCGCATTCACCGTAAGGTCGTTGTCCTTCGCGTGGATGCCGACGAGCTGGCCTTCGTAGATCTCGTCGCCTTCGCTCACGAGCAGGCGTCCGCGCTCCTGCAGGCCGACCAGCGCGTACGCGGGCGCGGGACCCTGGCCATTCGAGATCATCACGCCGTTCGGGCGCTTGGCGATCGCGCCTTCCGCCTTCGGGCCGTAGTGGTCGAAGACGTGGAACAGCAGGCCGGTGCCCGCGGTGATCGTGCGGAACTCGGTCTGGAAGCCGATCAGGCCGCGCGCCGGGATCGTGTACTCGAGGCGCACGCGTCCCTTGCCGTCCGGCTCCATGTTGACGAGCTGGCCGCGGCGCATGCCGAGGCGCTCCATGACGCCGCCCTGGTACTGCTCCTCGAGGTCGCACACGAGCTGCTCGATCGGCTCGCTCGGCACGCCGTCGATGTCCTTGATGATGACCTCCGGGCGCGACACCGCGAGCTCGTAGCCTTCGCGACGCATCGTCTCGATGAGCACCGACAGGTGCAGCTCGCCGCGACCGGACACCTTGAACTTGTCCGGATCCTCGGTTTCCTCGACCTTGAGCGCGACGTTGTGCAGCGTTTCGCGCAGCAGGCGGTCGCGAAGCTGGCGCGAGGTGAGGAACTTGCCGCCGCTATGGTCGCGGTTGCCGGCGAACGGCGAATTGTTGACCTGGAACGTCATGCTGATCGTGGGTTCGTCGACGGTCAGCACCGGCAGTTGCTCCGGCGCTTCCGGCGCGCAGATCGTGTCGGAGATGCCGAGCGCCTCGATGCCGTTGACCGCGATGATGTCGCCGGCTTCGGCTTCCGCGACTTCACGCCGCTCGAGCCCCATGAAGCCGAGCACCTGCAGCACCTTCGCATTGCGACGCTTGCCTTCGCGGTCGATGATGACGACCGGCATGTTCGTGCGCACCTTGCCGCGCTGCACGCGGCCGATGCCGATCAGGCCGACGTAGTTGTTGTAATCGAGCTGGCTGATGCGCATCTGGAACGGGCCATCGAGATCGACCTGCGGCGGCGACACGTGCTGCATGATCGCTTCGTACAGCGGCGTCATGTCGCCCGAGCGCGCGTCGGGATCGAGGCTCGCGTAGCCGTGCAGCGCCGACGCGTAGACGACCGGGAAGTCGAGCTGTTCGTTGGTCGCGCCAAGGCGGTCGAACAGGTCGAAGGTCTGGTTCAGCACCCAGTCGGGGCGTGCGCCCGGCCGGTCGATCTTGTTGATGACGACGATCGGGCGAAAGCCCATCTGGAACGCCTTCTGCGTCACGAAGCGCGTCTGGGGCATCGGACCGTCCATCGCGTCGACGAGGATGAGCACCGTGTCGACCATCGACAGCACGCGCTCGACCTCGCCGCCGAAGTCGGCATGGCCCGGCGTGTCGACGATGTTGATGCGGTTGCCCTGCCAGGTGATCGCGGTGTTCTTCGACAGGATCGTGATGCCGCGTTCCTTTTCCTGGTCGTTCGAGTCCATGACGCGCTCGGCGAGCACGGTGCGCTCGCTGAACGTGCCGGACTGCTTGAGCAGGCAATCGACGAGCGTCGTCTTGCCGTGGTCGACGTGGGCGACGATCGCGATGTTGCGGAGGTTTTCGATGGACATCTGGGCAGGCCTGCAGCCGTCGACGCGGCCGGTTTGGGGATCGGGGCGGCGGGGAGCCGCAAGTCAGCCGGATATTATAGCGGGAATCCGTGACCGCTGCCGGCTCCGCCGGGAATCCTGCGCGCGGATCGGTTAGGCTGCGCGTCCCACGAATCCGGAGCCATCCCGATGTCCCTCCCCGAGCTGACCGCCGAAATCGCGACCGCGCACGGTACGATCCACCTGCGCCTGTTCGCCGACCAGGTGCCGATGACCGTCGCGAGCTTCGTCAACCTCGCGCGCCGCGGCTTCTACGACGGCAAGACGTTCCATCGCGTGATCCCCGATTTCATGATCCAGGGCGGCTGCCCGCAGGGCAGCGGCACCGGCGGCCCCGGCTACCAGTTCGACGACGAGATCGTGCCGGCGCTCAAGCATGACCGCCCGGGCATCCTGTCGATGGCCAACGCGGGCTCGCGCATGGGCCGCGGCACCAATGGCAGCCAGTTCTTCATCACGCACGTGCCGACACCGTGGCTCGACGGCAAGCACACCGTGTTCGGCAGCGTCGTCGGCCCGGCCGACCAGGCGATCGTCGACAAGATCAAGGGCGGCGAC